>NZ_JBIISY010000027.1:0-40715 GCF_044340795.1 Tardiphaga sp. | reverse complement strand
CTCCGCTTACTCTGGCTGCGCCGAGATGTTGCCCTTGTAATCGACGCTGACGCGCACGCGTTTGGTGCCGCTCATGGCGGTCCCCCGCCAGATGCCCTGACTGTCATTCATGAGCTGGGAGACATCTGAATAGCCCTGAGACTTCAGGAGGTCGCGCGCCTGCCCTTCGGAAAAGCTGTTGGCTCCGGGCGACAGCGCGGGTCCGCTCTGTGGTTGCACCACGCTCGGATTTTCCATCGCCGGGTTCTGCTGCGCCCATGCCGGCGGTAGCATCAGCCAGAGGCCGGCAAAGGCCACCCCAGCTCGCACCCGAATCCGCATGTTGCCTCCCCGATCGGCCATCTGGCCTGCCCCATCAATCGGCGGGACGGACAGAAGTTCCATCACCGAAACCCGGCCAAGCACCTGAAACCGCTTCAATCCGCCCCGTTCCGTCCGGTTGCGACGGAACGGCTGCCACTTTATGATGCGCCTCCTATTCGGCGATGGCCCCCGCGGTTCGAGCCGCTGGCGCAAGCCGGTTCCCCTCCTGACAGACAAGATTGACCCATGCTTCGAGGAATCCGCAAAGCCTCATCCAACTGGATTGGCAAGATGATCATGAGCGTCGTGATGGGCGTGCTCATCATCAGCTTCGGCGTATGGGGCATCGGCGACGCCTTCAAGGGCTCGACCCAGACCAAGGTCGCCACCATCGGCTCGACCGACATTTCCACGGAGCAGTTTCGCCAGCTCTTCAATGACAAGCTGCAGCAGATCGGCCGTCAGTTCGGCCGTCCGCTGACGCCGGATCAGGCCCGCGCCTTCGGCCTCGACCGTCAGGTGCTGCAGCAGGCCATCGCGGAAGCCGCCCTCGACGAGGACGCCCGCCGCAAGGGCCTTGGTGTCTCCGATCAGGAAGTTCTGCGCCAGATCATGGCCGATCCGAACTTCCAGGGCATGAACGGCCAGTTCGATGGCGCCCGCTTCCAGCAGGTGATCCGCTCCCTCGGCTATACCGAGCAGCGCTATATCAACGAGCAGCGTCGGGTTTCGCTGCGCCGCCAGATCGCCTCCACGGTCACCACCGGCGTCGATACGCCGAAGCCCATGGTGGAAGCGCTCAGCCGTTACCAGAACGAGCAGCGTACCATCGATTACGTGAAGCTCGATGCGGCCCAGGCCGGCACCATCGACGCCCCCTCGCCCGAGGCGATCGCCGCCTATTTCGACGAGCGCAAGACCCAGTTCCGCGCCCCCGAATATCGCAAGATCGCCTTCCTGGTGCTGACGCCGGAAGAAATGGCGAAGTGGTCCACGGTTTCGGATGAGGACGCGAAGAAGCTCTATGACGACCGCAAGGACCGCATCTCTCAGCCGGAGCAACGCCAGATCTCGCAGATCGTGTTCCCAAATGCCGAGGAGGCCCAGGCCGCTCGCGCCAAGCTGAATGACAGCTTCTCCTTCGACGACCTCGCCAAGGAGCGCGGCCTGAAGCCGTCGGACGTCGAACTCGGCATGGTCACCCGCGCCGGCATCCTGGATCCGAACGTCGCCGATGCCGCCTTCTCGCTGGCCCCGGACACGATCAGCCAGCCGGTCACCGGCCGCTTCGGCACCACCCTCCTCAAGGTCGGCAAGATCCAGGCCGGCAGCACCCCGAGCTATGACAGCGTAGCCGCGACCATCAAGCGCGATCTCGGCATCGAGCGCGCCCGTGCCGTGGTCGCCGACATGCACAACAAGATCGAGGATGAGCGCGGCGGCGGCGCCAACATCGTCGATGCCGCCAAGAAGCTGAACCTGACGGCCGTCACCATCGAGGCTGTCGATCGCTCGGGCCGTGGCCCGGACGGCCAGCCGGTCACCGGCCTGCCGGCCAGCACCGATATCCTGTCGCAAGCCTTCAACAGCGATGTCGGAGTGGACAATGACGCGATCCAGGCCAGCGGCGGCTACATCTGGTACGACGTGCTTGGCATCACGCCCGCCCGCGAACGTACCCTCGACGAGGTCAAGGCGCAGGTCGAAGCGCGCTGGCGCGAGGACGAGATCACCAAGCGCCTGCGCACCAAGGCCGAGGAGATTGTCAAGAAGCTCGACGGCGGCGCCAAACTCGCCGACGAAGCGGCAGCGGCTGGTCTCAAGGTCATCACCTCGGTTCCCTTCAAGCGCGACGCCACCGTGGCGGATCTGTCGCCGGGCGTGATCCAGGCCGTGTTCCGCGGCGTGAAGGATGCCGCCGGCCAGGCGCCGGGCGCCGGCGCGTCGGACTGGATCGTGTACCGCATCATCGACATCTCGGCGCCGACCGTCGACATGGCCTCGGATGACGCCAAGAAGCTGAAGGAAAGCCTGCAGCGCGGGCTGACCGACGAGCTGGTGGCGCAGTACATCACCAAGCTGGAGCAGCAGGTCGGCACCAAGATCAATCAGGAAGCGTTCGCGCTGGCCACCGGCGCGACAAGCAACAACTGATCTCTGGACTCGTCGGATGGGTTAGGCGAAAGCGAAACCCGTCACCACCGGAAGCGTGTGGTGATGGGTTTCGCTACGGCTCAACCCATCCTACAAGGGTTCATCGCATCACTTTCGGAAGCATCCCATGGACAATCTTCGGGCAATCATCGCCAAGGTCGCGACCGGCGCCTCGCTGACGCGCGAGGAGTCCTCGGCCGCCTTCGACAGCATGATGTCGGGTGAAGCCACGCCCTCCCAGATGGGCGCCCTGCTGATGGGGCTGCGCGTCCGCGGCGAGACGGTCGATGAAATCACCGGCGCCGTGGAAGTCATGCGCGCCAAGATGCTGCGCGTGACCGCACCGGCGGATGCGGTCGATATCGTCGGCACCGGCGGCGACGGTTCCGGTTCCGTCAATGTCTCGACCTGTGCCTCCTTCATCGTCGCCGGCTGCGGCGTGCCGGTCGCCAAGCATGGCAACCGCGCGCTGTCGTCGAAATCCGGCGCCGCCGACGTGTTGGCCGCGCTCGGCGTCAATATCGACCTCAAGCCTGCCGATGTGAGCCGTTGCGCGACCGAAGCCGGGATCGGCTTCATGTTCGCGCCGGCGCATCATCCGGCCATGAAGAATGTCGGCCCGACCCGCGTCGAACTCGCCACCCGCACGATCTTCAACCTGCTCGGCCCGCTGTCCAATCCCGCCGGCGTGAAATACCAGATGGTCGGCGTGTTCTCGCGGCAATGGGTGCAGCCGCTGGCGCAGGTGCTGAAGAATCTTGGCGCCACGCGCGCCTGGGTCGTGCACGGCTCCGACGGCCTCGACGAGATCACCCTCACCGGCCCGACCTTCGTGTCGTCGCTGGAGAACGGCCAGATCACCAATTTCGAGATCAAGCCGGAAGATGCCGGCCTGCCCTATGTCACCGCCGAAGCCCTCAAGGGTGGCGACGCCCAGGCCAATGCGGCCTCGCTGCAGGCTGTACTCGACGGCAAGCCCGGCGCGTTCCGCGACGTGGCGCTGTTCAACGCGGCGGCAGCGCTGCTGGTTGCCGGCAAGGCGAAGGACATCAAGGAAGGCGTTGCGATGGGCCAGAAGTCGCTCGACAGCGGCGCGGCGCTCGCGAAGCTCAAGCAGCTGGTGGCCGTCTCAAACGCCTGACGGAGCGAACGATATGTCCGACATCCTCACCAAGATCGAAGCCTACAAGCGCGAGGAAATCGCCAAGGCGAAGCAGCAGCAACCGCTCAGCGCGCTGGAAGCACTTGCCAAGTCTGCATCGCCGCCGCGCGGCTTCATGACTGCAATCCACCGCAAGCTCGACAAAGGCGATTTCGCGCTGATCGCCGAAGTGAAGAAGGCCTCGCCCTCCAAGGGCCTGATCCGCGACGATTTCGATCCACCGACCCTCGCCAAGGCCTATGAGGACGGCGGTGCCGCCTGCCTGTCGGTGCTGACCGATACACCGTCGTTCCAGGGCCATCTCGACTTCATGGTTGCAGCACGCGCTGCCACCAAACTGCCGGTGCTCCGCAAGGATTTCATGTTCGACACCTATCAGGTGGTCGAGGCGCGCGCGCACGGTGCCGACTGCATCCTGATCATCATGGCTGCACTCGATGACGCCCTCGCGCGCGATATCGAGGATGCCGCGATCGATCACGGCATGGATGTCCTGCTCGAAGTCCATGACGAAGCCGAACTCGAGCGCGCGCTGAACCTGCGCTCGCCGATGATCGGCATCAACAACCGCAATCTGCGCACCTTCGACGTCACCCTCGCCACCAGTGAGCGGCTGGCGCCGATGATGCCGAAAGATCGGCTCAAGGTCGGCGAGAGCGGCATTTTCGCGCCGGACGATCTGGCGCGGCTGGAGCGCGTCGGCATCTCGACGTTCCTGGTCGGCGAAAGCCTGATGCGGCAAGCGGATGTGACGGCCGCCACGAAGACGCTGCTGAAGCGCGCGCAGGTGAATTGACGATGGCCAAGAAGACGAAAGCGAAGAGCCCCGCCCTCACCCATATCGATTCCGCCGGCGAGGCCCGCATGGTCGATGTCTCGGCGAAGCCCGCGACCGAGCGCGTCGCGGTCGCCGAGGGCCTTGTGATCATGAGCAAGGCCAGCCTCGACATGATCGAGACCGGCAATGCGAAGAAGGGCGACGTGCTTGGCACCGCGCGGATCGCCGGCATCATGGCGGCGAAGCGGACATCCGAACTGATCCCGCTCTGCCATCCGCTGGCACTGTCGAAGGTGACGGTAGACATCACCACCGACAGGAAACTGCCTGGCTGCCGCGTGCGCGCGACGGTGAAGGTGACCGGTCCCACCGGTGTCGAGATGGAAGCGCTCACCGCGGTGTCCGTGGCCTGCCTCACCATTTACGACATGATCAAGGCGGTGGAACGCGGCGTCCAGATCGAGGGCATCCACCTGATCGAGAAGAAGGGCGGCAAGTCCGGCCACTATCTGGTGACCGACAACGCCATCGACTGATCAGGCGCTCAGCACCATTGATGCCGGCATTGTCGGCCCAAACTGGACTTTCCGACCGGGCATAAGCGAGGCAGTAGAGCGCCTTGATGTCGGTCATGCTGACGGTCATTGCGCCTGCCTGAAAGCAGACACCGCCGGTAGGCGGTGTCACGTCGGGTATGCGTCGAGTCCTGGCTGGAGCCAGAGAGCAATGAGTACTCTCCATCAGCCTCCATTGATCACGGCGAAGACTTCATCGAACCGGCCGTCCGCTTCTGCGCGGCGTGCATATTGCGAATACTGGACCATGATTTCGGGTATGCTCGGCTCACTGCATAGTTGCATGAAAACATCGTCGGCAAAATCATCCAGCGGCACGCCCTCTCGCCCCTCTTGACCGGGCGTCAAACCCGTCTTGACCTGCGGGGGAATGACTTCGATGACGTCGATCTTTCCTTTGAGGGCTTCACGCATGGACACCGTGTAGCTGTGGATCGCAGCCTTTGACGCATTGTAGGTCGGGGCGACGACGAGAGGCACGAAAGCGAGGCCAGAGGTGACATTGACGATCGAAGCGTTTGGCTGTTTCAGAAGGTGATCGACCAAGGCATTCGTAAGCCGGATTGGGCCGAGCAAATTCGTCGTGACCGTAGCTTCTGCATCGGCCAGATCGCGCCGATGTCCAAGTGCTTCAAAGCGCATGATACCCGCGTTGTTAATGAGCACGTTCAATGTCGGATGATCAATGATCAAGCGTCGCGCAAACACCTCGACACTCGTCGCGTTGTCGAGATCCACCTGGATCGGTGTCATGCGACTGCGACCTTCGGCAGCACGAGACAGTACATCAAAGCGGCGACCGGCGATGATCACGTGATTACCTGCGTCGTGCAGGCGGTGCGCGAGCGCCTGGCCGATGCCAGAACCACCACCCGTGATGAGAATGGTATTGTCGTTGGATTTCATGTGCAGACTTGGCCTCTTTGGAAATAAGCAATGTCCGGAACCACGAGGTTGAAGTCCGGCCACCGCCTGAGGCTCGAAAATACGACGCGACATTCTTGAGAAAAACGGCGCCAACGCCTATAGGCCTTCAATCCAGAGTTAATAATGCATGCCGGCGCGCGGCCTCAGGAACAGTCAATGGAACGCGATTTGTTTGACGGCCTCGCTCATTTCATCGCCGTGGCACGCCGCGGCGGGTTTACTGCCGCCGCTGAGGCTTTGAACATAAGTCCAGCCGCGACAAGCAAAGCGATCCAAATGCTTGAGGCGCGGTATCAGGCCAAGCTTTTCCAGCGAACAACACGGAGCGTACAACTTACCGAAGCTGGAAAGGCCTTGTTCCAGCGCCTCGATCGCGCTGCTTTGGAGATCGAGGACGCACTTCAAGATTTCACCGCATCCCAGTCCACCCCGAGCGGAACCCTGAAGCTGACGGTCCCTCATGCTGTCGTGGGTTTTGCGATCGAGCCGGTCATTGCGCGCTTTGTCGCGGACTATCCGAATGTCGCTATCGATCTCTCGGTGAATGATGCATTCGTCGATCTGACCGCCGAAGGGTACGATGCGGGCGTTCGGCTGGGGAAAGCCATCGACAAGGACATGATTGCAGTCCGGTTGTTGCCCCAGGCGCGATGGGTCGTCGTCGCGAGCCCGGAATATCTGAACAAGGCCGGAAGACCTGCGTGCATCGAGGACCTACAACAGCACGACGCGATCCTGTTTCGCTTTCCAGGTTCAAAAACGACTTACACATGGGAATTCGACCAGAACGGCAAAACGGTTCGCGTGCGGATGCCGCCGAAGATCGTGGTCGACAATCATGCGGCGGCCGTGCGCCTGGCCAAGCGGGGCCTCGGTCTCGTTTTCGCGTTCGACCGAGAAGTTGCTGACGAGGTCGAGCGGGAGGAATTGGAGATCATGTTCAAAGGTCAAATTGCGACCGACGACGGCATTTTCCTTTATTTTCCGGCATCCATGCAGAGCCAGCCAAAACTCCGGGCGTTTATCGACACTGCAAACAGCCTCGCGCGGCAGGGAGCAGAACCGGCCCGATGACTTCATTTGGCCGGGAAGGACGAGGAATTATGTGCGTGCCCTCGTTTAGACGGGCACCTTGGCCGCGGCGCATCTCCTGCTCAAGGACTTGGGCACTGCTGGATCAATGTGCGGGAAGCAGTGCTTACGATCAGGCGAGCTTATGCGCCTGCGCATTCTCCAGATCCACAATGCTGCTGTCTGCCTTGACCTGGAATTCATCAAGCGCGCGACCAGCCGCAAGCTGGAACACCAGCCAGCGCGGGCGCAGCCCGCGTCCCGACCACACCTGTGTCGGCCGATCCGGATTGCGATAGAACGGCCCGGCCTTCGGGCGCAGCGCCGTGACGGCGCGTTGCGACGACGCGGAGAACTGATCGAGATCGCGCAGCCGCTCGTCGATCTCCTGCCGCTGCGCCGCCATCTTGGCCGCCAGCACGATGCGCAGCTCTTCGTGGATCTGCCAGAGCGCATCGATCGACATCGCGCTGAAATTGTAACCTGTCGCCATCCCGATCCCTCTCGTCGCTTCCGCGAAAAAATGGACCGGGACCGCACGCGAGCATGGGGGGTGTTGGCGGCGGTCCCGGCACCACGTCAATCGACCGGGCGGGAGGATGAGACATCCGGGTCGGCGATCGTGGTGACACCAGCGCTACCAAGCCGGACATCGCCAAGCGTAAACGCCGCGTATCTGGCTACGCATGCAAATTGTAACTTCGTCGGTAACCTGAATACCGGCGAAGTCGGGGGTAACAAGCTTAACGGGGATCGCGGCTGCGGCGCAGATGGCTGCGCTGCGGCTGCAATTCGCCGACAATCCACGGCCCGAGCTGCGTATCGAGATGACGCTCGTAACGCTTCACAAGAAAACGACCGCCAATCACCGTGATGGCCAGTGCAAGCAAGGTGAACATCGGAAAATTCCTTCTGCAATAATAGCTTTGTAACAAATCATTTACGCCCGATAACATTTTGAGTTTCGATCAGCTCCTATGCGTGCCGTGCAACAGATGTGTCGATCGCGCACCGCGTCGATTGTCATGAATTGGTGTTAGGCTCGTGTCTTCAAGGCGTTAGGCCTATACGTTCCAGGCTGCTCACATTGTTCGGATTTGCACACGCATGACTTCGCCTGCCCCAGCCCACGCCGCTTCCTCCATCGACGCCCTGCTGTTCGACCTCGGGCGCGTGGTTCTCGATATCGATTTCGCACGCGTCATGAAGGTGTGGACCGACCATGCAGGCCGCGGCCCAACGGACGTCGTCGCTGCCCTCGCCCAAGACGATATCTACATGCAGCACGAGCGCGGCGAGATTTCAGACGAGACGTTCTTCGCCCATTTGCGCAATGTGCTGAATCTCGACATCACGCCGGAGCAGTTCCTAGAAGGCTGGAATGCGATCTTCGTGGGTGCGATGCCGGGCATCGCAGAACTGTTGCCGCGCGCAGCGAAGCGCTGGCCGATCTACGCCTTCTCCAACACCAACCCCGCACATGTGGCGCATTTTTCCGTCGCCCATGCCGATCTGCTCGGACATTTCCGCGAGGTGTTCCTGTCGTCCTCGATCGGCATGCGCAAGCCGGAGGCGGAAAGCTTCGATCACGTGGTGGCACAGATCGGCGTGCCAGCCGGCCGCATCCTGTTCTTCGATGACTCGCAAACCAATATCGAAGGGGCGCGCGCCCGCGGCTTGCAGACCGTGCATGTCACCTCGCCGGAGACTGTTGCCGAAACGCTGAAAGCGCTCGGCGTCTAGGCGCGCGCGAACCGGCGGTAGGCGATGCTGGTGACCACACCGAGCAGCGCCCAGAAGATCAGGCCGGTGACGACGGCAGCCACGACGAAACTGTGCGCCAGCGTTTCCGGCACGTCGGTGTGGCCAGCCGGCGCCTGAGGTGCGCCAATCAGATGCGGCAACACGATCAGGCCCAGGCCGAGCAGCGCGGCCCAGGAGGCCTTGCGGAAGACCAGCAATGCGAGACCGCCGGCAGTCGCGCAAGCCGTGGCGATCCACCAGGTCTGGCGCAAGGTCAGGTCGGCCACCGGCTGTCCCGGCACTTCCGGCGGCAGGCCGAGGCTCGGCGCAGCCACAAACACGACGAAGCCGCCGAGGCCCCAGAACAGGCCCTCGCGCCAGTCCACCGGACGGCCGCGCAGCGCAAAAATGCCGGCCAGCAGCAGGGCAAAGCCGATGGCGGTCAGCACATTGGCGCCGGCGGTGAAGGCGTTGCGCTGGAAACCTTCTGCCGGCTCCCATTCGCCGCCATGGTCATGGGCAGCAGCGTGTTGATGGGCGCCGTGATCGTGGCCGGTTGCAACTGGCGCAGGTGCCGCCGTTGCAGCGGGGGCCGGCGCCTCGGCCTTCTTCTCATAGGTCTCGGCCTGCTGGATCAGCTTGACGGTGCCGACCATCTGCACGGCCGTGGTGGCCGCGCCAGCGACGAGCCCGGCAAGAACTGCCGAGAACACGATCGAACGGAAAACGGACATCAGTCTGGAAGATCAGTGGCAGGGAAACGCGTTGGCGTGACGGACGTCATGCGCCGCGTTGTGGACCGCGCTGATATGCGAGAAGCCGACCACGCCGACCACAAACAGCCCGAGCGCCATGGCAAGAAGAGCCTGCACGACGACATTTGCGTCGGTGGTGGCAGTGGAGAGCTGGGCGGTCTGGGTCTGCTGCATGGGATTCCTCATCAGTTGGACGGAGTTTAACCGCTTTGTTCCGGCGATGCGACCGCCAATTTCGCCATGGCCCGGGCGAGATCCCGGCTGGTCAGATGCAGATTGGCGTCGGAGGCAAGGCGCGCATGTGCGATCTTGGCGCGGGCTGCGAACTGGAACGCGGTTTCCCGGACGTGGAAAAACGCCGCACATTCCTCCGGCGTCGGCATGTGCTTCAGCAACGTCCGAAACGCATGCCGATGCACCATGCAGACACCGTCATGCCCCTCCGGCCGGAACGACAAAGCGTCCACATCGCTGCGCCAGCGCAATGCACCGCCACCGGCCATATCGTATCCATCGGTCATTCCCCTTGGTAGCGGCTCCGGAAGCGATCCCCAAGTCCGGCCACAGGGACAACCGACGCTTGCCTCCCCCGCCCGCTTCGCTAAGACGGGCATCCACGCAAATCCGGAGATCCACCAATGGCCCTGATGCCCTTTACCGACGCCATGGCCGCGATCCTGAAGGGCGCCGACGCGCTGCCCGAGGAAATGGTGGCGCTGGAGGACGCGTTTCACCGCGTGCTGGCGCGTGATGTCGCCTCGCTGCGCACGCAGCCACCGGAAGCCATGTCGGCCATGGACGGCTATGCGGTGCGGGCCACCGATGCGGCCGTTGGCGCGAAGCTGAAGGTGATCGGCGAGATTTCCGCTGGCAAGCCGTTCGATCGCGCCCTCGCTCCCGGCGAAGCAGCGCGCATCTTCACCGGTGGCGTCGTGCCCGCCGGCAGCGATGCCGTGGTGATCCAGGAGGACACGGCGCGCGACGGCGATATGGTGACCGTCAACGAGGCTGCCCCCGTCGGCAAGAATATCCGTCCGGCCGGCGTGGACTTCAGGCAGGGTGATGTGTTGCTGCGCGCCGGCACTCGCCTCGCCGACCGCGATCTCGCACTCGCTGCGGGCATGAACCATCCCGTGGTTCCCGTGCAGCGTCGCCCCGTGGTCGCCATGCTGGCCACCGGCGACGAACTGGTGATGCCCGGCGTTACCCCCGGCCCCGGCCAGATCGTCCTGTCCAACGGCTTCGCCCTGCGCGCCCTTGCCCGCGCGGAAGGTGCCGAGGTGATCGATCTCGGCATCGCTCGCGACACGCTGGAATCGACAACTGCGGCGATCCGGCGCGCCATCGACCTGAATGTGGACGTGCTCATCACCACCGGCGGCGCATCCGTCGGCGACCACGATCTCGTGCAGCAATCCCTGGTCGAGGCCGGTGTCGAGATGTCGTTCTGGAAGATCGCCATGCGGCCGGGCAAGCCGATGATGCATGGCCGCCGCGGCCCCATGCGGGTGATCGGCCTGCCCGGCAATCCGGTCTCGTCCTATGTCTGCGGCTTCCTCTTCATGGTGCCGCTGCTGCGCGCGCTGTCCGGCCGCAGCGAAGTCCAGCATGTTCGCGAGGCGGCTGTGCTCGGCCGCGATCTCGCCGCGAATGACCATCGCGAGGATTACCTGCGCACGCGGCTCGAATGGCAGGACGGCAAGCTCGTGGCGACGCCCGTGACAAAGCAGGATTCGTCGCTGCTCGGAAATCTCGCCATTGCGGAAGGCCTTCTGGTCCGCCCGCCGAATGCCGCAGCTGCCAAGGCCGGCGATCGCTGCGCCATCATTCGTCTTCCGACTTAGCGGAATACCGCGAACCCACACGATTTTCAGGCGTTGCCCGACCGGGCATCGCCCTTCATACATTCCGCCGGCCCTCGGTCACCAAGTTGTCACGTAACGCGGCGACAGAGGGCACAGACAACAGATTCGGTGCCCGTTCATGGATTACTTCAAGCGCTTCAATTTCCTCTTCGCCATGCCGACTTTTGACGCCGACGATCTCGAAGGCGTGCGGCTCAACCAGATCGTCGAGGAAATCGAGAAATCGGGCTTCGAGGTGGTCAAGGCGCGGAAGCTGGAAGACGCTGCGATCGCAGTACAGACCGACGCAGCCATCGGCTGCATGGTGGTGGACTGGGGCAAGAAGGGCCTCGAGGGCAAGACCGCTGCGCTGATCAACCTGATGCGCCGCCGCGGCCTCGACTTCCCGATCATGCTGCTGATCCGCCGCCAGCGCTTCGAGGACATTCCGGTCGAGGTGCTCGACTTCATCGACGGCTACATCTTCCTGTCGGAAGAAACCCCGCCGTTCATCGCCAAGAACCTGATCAGCCGCCTCAAGCAATATGCCGAGACGCTGAAGACGCCGTTCTTCGGCGCCCTCGTCGATTACGCCGAGGAAGGCAATCAGCTCTGGACCTGCCCCGGCCACAATGGCGGCGTGTTCTACAGCCGCTCGCCGATCGGCCGTGTGTTCATGGAACATCTCGGGGAAGCCGTGTTCCGCGACGACCTCGACAATTCCGTGCTCGATCTCGGCGACCTCCTCACCCATGAAGGCCCAGCCCTTCAGGCGCAGAAGGAAGCCGCGCAGATTTTTGGCGCCGAGAAGACCTATTTCGTCCTTAACGGCACCTCGACGTCCAACAAGGTCGCGCTGTCGGCGCTGGTCACCGATGACGACCTGGTTCTGTTCGACCGCAACAACCACAAGGCCGCATTGCATGGCGCGCTGATGATCTCCGGCGGCACGCCGATCTATGTGCCGACCGTGCGCAATCCCTGGGGCCTGATCGGCCCGATGAACTGGGACTCGTTCAGCGAGGAAGCGCTGCGCGAGCGCATCCGCACCAATCCGATGGTCAAGGACAAGGAAGCCTGGAAGCGCGAACGCCCGTTCCGCGTCGCCGTCATCGAGCAGTGCACCTATGACGGCACCATCTACAGCGCCGAGATGATCATCAAGCGCATCGGCCATCTCTGTGACTACATCCTGTTCGACGAGGCCTGGGCGGGCTTCATGAAATTCCACCCGCTCTATGCCGGCCGCTTCGCCATGGGCCTGAAGGATCTCGGCCCGGATTCGCCCGGCATCATCGCCACGCAGTCGACGCACAAGCAGCTCGCCTCGTTCTCGCAGGCCTCGCAGATCCACATGAAGGATCGCCACATCCGCGGCCAGAAGCGCCGCGTCGAGCACCGCCGTTTCAACGAAAGTTTTATGCAGCACGCATCGACCTCGCCCTTCTATCCCCTATTCGCGTCACTCGACGTCGGCGCGCAGATGATGAAAGGCCGTTCCGGCGAAGTGCTGTGGGACGACACAATCCGTCTCGGCATCGAGCTGCGCAAGAAAATGCGCGCTGTGCGCCGCGAATTCGAGGAAAAGGAATTCCGCCCGGAGCGCCGCTGGTTCTTCGAGCCGTTCGTGCCCGAGCGCGTCCAGATTCCGGATGTCGCGCAGCCCGGCGCCAGCCACAGCGTGCCGTGGGAAAGCATCAGCACCGACCAGCTCGCCACCAATCCCGCTTTCTGGCAACTGACGCCCGACGCCAAGTGGCACGGCTTCCCGGACATGCAGGCCGGCTTCGCCATGACCGATCCGAACAAGCTGACGGTGCTGACGCCGGGCTTCGATCGCGCCACCGGGGGCTATGCCGAACATGGCATCCCGGCCCCCGTGGTCGCGCAATATCTGCGCGAGAACCAGATCGTGCCGGAGAAGAACGACCTCAACTCGCTGCTCTTCCTCCTGACCCCCGGCGTCGAGGCCAGCAAGGCCGGCACGCTGGTGTCGGGCCTCGTCGCTTTCAAGCGTTTCCACGACGAGAACGCGCTGCTCGAAGACGTCATTCCGGAATTCGCGCGCCGTCGCCCGGCTCGCTATGCCGGCGTGCGCCTGCGCGATCTCTGTGCCGACATGCACAAGTTCTACCGTGCAGCCGATGTCAGCGGCCTGCAGGCGAAGCAGTTCATGGATCAGCATCTGCCGGAGATCGCCATGTCGCCGCATGACGCGGCGCGCCTGCTGGTGCGCAACGACGTCGACTATCTGCCGATCGACGAGATCGCCGGCCGCATCGCCACCACGCCCTTCGTGGTCTATCCGCCGGGCATCGCCACCATTGTGCCGGGCGAGCGTCTCACCGAACGCGCGCAGCCGATGATCGATTATCTCAAGATGTTCGAGACCTGCTTCAACACCTTCCCGGGCTTCGACGTCGAGATCCAGGGCATCTATCGCAAGGTGGATGCCTCGGGCCGTATCCGGCTCTACACTTACGTCGTTTCCGAAGAGCGGGATCCGCGCAAGTGAGCTCTCAGGCAGCCACCGACACCCCGATCATCGTCCGGCCGTCGCGCGACAGCGATGTCGACGCCATGCTCGCCATCTATCGCCGCCACATCCGCCAGGGCGTGGAGGAAGGCGTGAGCGATGCGGATGCGATGCAGCCGGACGATCTGCGCGACCGTCGCAAGAACCTCAAGAACAAGCGCTTCCCGCATATCGTGGCGACCCGCGGCGGCGACGTGGTCGGCTATGCCTATGTGGTCCAGTTCCGCAAACGGCCGGCCTATCGCTATGCGGTGAAGCACTCGATCTATGTGCATCACGACCACACCGGCCAGGGCGTCGGCGGCAAGCTGCTACGCGAGCTGATCGATGTCTGCGCCGCCGCCGGCTTCCGCCAGATCATCGGCTATATTGATGCCGACAATGCTCCTTCGCTCGGGCTGCATGATCGCTTCGGTTTCACTCGGATCGGCACGCTGCCCGGTGTCGCCTACCGCTCCGGTCGCTGGGCCGATACCGTGATGGTGCAACGATCCCTGGCCGCCGGCGCGACAACGCCACCGCCGCCGATGCCGTTGTCCGAGCGAATTTCGTGATCGCGTAGGATGGGTTGAGCGCAGCGATACCCATCACAGCGCGCGCCGGAGCCTGTGGTGATAAGTATCGCTCCGGCGCTGTCGCGCCTCGGCTCAACCCATCCTACGGCCCATTTTCTCGCTCGCCCAAAAGCACCACTTTCGAGCGAAATTACCCGTTGCGGAACATGTACGGAACAGATAGTGTCCGTTCATGATTTGTTTCGAGATTCTGTGGCTTAGTGAAATCGAGAGTGCCCAAACTCGTGACTGCCCTCGGCCAGTAGCGCGCAAGCGACGCTGACGACGAGGTCCTGAAACACACGCGACGGCCCGACAATCTTCGTTGAAGGCCCGTCACCTGAGGATGGCTTCAGATGCTCACGCGCAAACAATATGAACTGCTCCGCTTCATCGACCAGCGGCTCAAGGAAGCAGGCGTGCCGCCTTCCTTCGACGAGATGAAGGATGCACTGGATCTGCGTTCCAAGTCCGGCATCCACCGCCTGATCACCGCGCTGGAAGAGCGCGGCTTCATTCGCCGCCTGCCCAACCGCGCCCGCGCGATCGAGGTGATCAAGCTGCCGGAATTGAACACGGCTGCGCCGGCGGGTCGCCGCGGCTTCACGCCCAGCGTGATCGAGGGCAATCTCGGCAAGAACAAGCCCGCACCTGCCCCGATGGCAAGCGACGATGACGGCGGCCGCACCATCTCGGTGCCGGTCATGGGCCGGATCGCGGCTGGTACGCCCATCGAGGCATTGCAGACCCGCAGCCACTCCATCAGCGTGCCGCAGGACATGCTGGGCAATGGCGAACACTATGCCCTCGAAGTGCGCGGCGATTCCATGCAGGACGCCGGCATTCTCGATGGCGACATGGCGCTGATCCAGAAATCCGACAGCGCTGACACCGGCGATATCGTGGTCGCGCTCATCGACGACGAGGAAGCCACGCTGAAGCGCTTCCGCCGCCGCGGCGCCTCCATCGCGCTGGAGCCGGCGAACACTGCTTACGAGGTCCGCATCCTGCCGCCGAACCGCGTCCGCATCCAGGGCAAGCTCACCGGCCTCTATCGCCGCTACTGAGCGGCGCTTACTGATCGTCCGGCGTGAGATCCGTCTCCGCCGGCGTTGCATCGACCGGTCCCTGGCGCATGCGTTGGCCGGTCGATATCGCATTGTCGGTGACATCGACGGGCCCCTGAGCCCACGGCCGCTGCAGCCCGCGGGGGCGAACTGCGTCCATGACGAAGCGGTCACCGACATGCCGCAGGCTGGTCGCTCCCTGCCCTTGCAGCGCCTCCCGATCGATCACCATCGCCCGGCAATCGGCTGGCGGCTGCCTCGCCGTCACGATGACCGCCGCGCGGTCGCAGTCATCGCTGAATGCATCCGGCTGCAACGTGAGAGCGATGAGCGCCCCATCGGCAAGAGCTGTCACGCAACCTGACGGATCACACGACACGCCGTCACCGAGCGACGCATCTGTCGGCTGCCGCGCATCGGCATCCGCTCCCAGCCATTCCTTGATTAAAAACGCATCCTTGCCGCTGCGCATCACATGCAGGCGCCCGTCGCGGCCGCGCACGGCCACGCTCTGGCCGTCTCCGGCAATCAGGACGTCAGGCTGTTGCGTCGCCGCCGCCCAGATCGTTGCTATCACCAGCGCGATCACCCCCGCGTAGCGCAGCGGCGTGCGCAGCAAGGCGAGCAGAATAATCCCGAGACTCGCGGCAATCAGCGGCCCCGTACCGAAAGCCGGTACCCGCCCCACCGCGCCAGGCAACGCTGCGACCCATTTCGACACGGAGATCATCCATTGCAGGCCGATCTCCATGATATGCCAGAACAGGCCGTCGAATCCGAACGGAATGGCGATCAATCCGAGCAGCCCCGCCGGCATCACGAGGATCGACACCACCGGCATCGCCAGCAGATTGGCGACGATGCCGTAAGGCGTGATGCGGTGAAAGTGGTAGGCGGCATACGGCATGGTCGCGAGCCCCGCGATCAGGGACGCCAGCAGCAGCATCGCGATCTCGCGCCCGCCCCACAGGGCGATGCGCGCCGTCGTCGAACTCTCCGATGTCGCGAACAAGGCGGGCATCCCGATCTGCACCAGTGCCACCAGGCCGAGCGTCGCCGCAAATGACATCTGGAAACTCGGATGCACCAGCGCTTCCGGCGTGATGACCAGCACGATCAGCGCCGCGATCGCCAGCGTGCGAAAGGTGATGGCGCGGCGATCGACCATGATGGCGATCAGCACCACCGCCGTCATGATGAAGGAGCGCTGCGTCGCGACTTCGGCGCCGGACAGCAACAGATAGAACAACGCAGCCAGCAGTGCCGCGGCAGCAGCGACCTTCTTGATCGGGAACGTCACCGTCAGAACGGGGACCAGCGCAAGCAGCGCACGGACGACGAAAAACACGACGCCGGCGACCACGGCCATGTGATAGCCGGAGATCGACAGCACATGACCAAGCCCCGAAATGAACATGGCATCGTTGACGTCGGATGAGATCGCATCCCGCTTGCCGGTCAGGAGCGCAGTTGCGATGGCCCGATTGTCCCCCGTTAATGACGCACGAATGCGCGCATCGATGGCATCTCGCATGCCCTGCATGGTCGCCGCATATTGCAGGTGCCGCGATGGCGGCGTCGGCGGATCGATCTTCCTGATCGCCCCGGTGACGAAGCCCGAAGCGCCGATGCCCTGGAAATACAGATCGCGCGCAAAGTCGTAGCCACCCGGCCGTAACGGCGCGAGCGGCGGCTGCAGCCGTGCCTTCAACGCGACAAAGCTGCCGACCGCGGGTGCCGTCCCCTTCTTCACGGACAGGCGCACGCGCGTCAGCTTGATCGCATCGCGCGGCGTCTCCAAGGTGGCCACGCGCAGAACGAAGCGATCGCTACGCTCACGCTCCTCGCGGGTCTCGACGAAGCCCGTCAGCGCTGCACCGAAGACTGGCTTCGCCAGAACCTCATGCGCGATGCGTTCGCTCTTCCACGTTGCGCAGGCGAAACCCGCGGCCACGGCGACCGCGAGCAACACGCAAGGAAAGGCCGACGACCGTCGCAGCAGCACGGCTGCGAGTGCGAGAACACACGCTGTCGCGGTCACCAACCAGGCGACCGGTTCGCGCTCGGCCGCAAAATAAAGCGCGATGCCGATGCCGAACCCCACCGGCACCCAAGGCAGCAAGCGACCGGGCCCGGTTTCAGCCTGCACCCAGGCGCGCAACCAGCCGAGCGGCAATGTCCATGAATGGCGTGATGGGAGCGCGCCGGCCGTCATCGACGGCGGCCATGTGACCGCCCTCGCCTGATTGCGCTGCCGTCCCCCGCCCTGCGCCATGAGCCACCCGCTCGCCCTCCCGAATGCTATCGGAAGGGCGCCGCGCGGCTAGCGGAACGGATGGGGAATGCGCGAACTATTCGTGCGATCAGGCCAGCTTGGCGTAGCTGTCGCGCAGGCCGACTGTCCGGTTGAACACCGGCTTGCCGGGCGACGAGTCCTTGTCGCGGCTGAAATAACCCTGCCGCTCAAACTGTATCGCGCCGTCAAAATTGTCGCTCGCCAGCGACGGCTCCAGCATCGCGCCGTTCAGCACTTCCAGCGAATTCGGATTGAGCTGCGATGCGAAGTTTGCTGCTTCCGGCGTCGGCGTCGCGAACAGCTGCTCATAGACGCGCACTTCGGCCGGCACCGCATGCTGCGCGCTGACCCAGTGGATCGTCGCCTTCACCTTGCGTCCGTCGGGCGCGTTGCCGCCACGGGTTTCCGGGTCGTAGGTGCAGCGCAGCTCCACCACTTCGCCCTTGTCGTTCTTCACAACATCCTTGCAGGTGATGAAATAGCCGTAGCGCAGCCGCACCTCGCGGCCCGGAGCCATGCGGAAGAATTTCTTCGGCGGATCCTCCATGAAGTCCTCGTGCTCGATATAGAGCTCGCGGCTGAACGGGATCTGGCGAGTGCCAAGCGACGCATCGTCCGGATGATTGACCGCGTCGAGCTGCTCGACCTGCCCTTCCGGATAGTTCTCGATCACCACCTTCAGCGGCCGCAGCACCGCCATGCGGCGCTGCGCCGTGCGGTTCAGCGTCTCGCGCACGGCGAAATCGAACATCGACAGATCGACGGTGGAATTCGCCTTGGCGACGCCGATGCGCTTGATGAATTCGCGCAGCGCTTCCGCGGGAATGCCGCGGCGCTGCAAGCCGGCGAGCGTCGGCATGCGCGGATCGTCCCAGCCGGTGACATGACCGCCGCGCACGAGCTCGGTGAGCACGCGCTTCGACAGCAGCGTATAAGTCATGTTGAGGCGCGCGAACTCGTACTGATGCGGCCGCGAGGGCACCGGCAGATTGTCCAGGCACCAGTCATAGAGCGGCCGGTGATCCTCGAATTCCAGCGTGCAGATGGAATGCGTCACATGCTCGATGGCATCGGACTGGCCATGGGCAAAGTCGTAGCTCGGATAGATCTTCCAGGCCTCGCCGGTGCGCGGGTGATGCGCATGCAGGATGCGGTAGATCGTGGGGTCGCGCAGATTGATGTTGCCGGCGGCCATGTCGATCTTGGCGCGCAGCACGCGGGCGCCGTTCGGGAATTCACCGGCGCGCATCCGCGCGAACAGGTCGAGATTTTCCTCGACGCTGCGGTCGCGGAACGGGCTGTTCTTGCCCGGCTCGGTCAGCGTGCCGCGCGCGATGCGCATTTCCTCGGGCGACTGGTCGTCCACATAGGCCTTGCCGGCCCGGATCAGATGCACCGCCCAGTCATAGAGCTGTTCGAAATAATCCGAGGCGAAATGCAGGTTGCCCTCGCCCCACTCGAAGCCGAGCCAGCGCACGTCACGCTGGATGGCGTCGATATATTCCTGCTCTTCCTTGGTCGGGTTGGTGTCGTCGAAACGCAGGTTGCAGTGGCCGCCGAACTCGGCGGCGACGCCGAAATTGAGGCAGATCGACTTGGCGTGGCCGAGATGCAGGTAGCCATTCGGCTCCGGCGGGAAGCGCGTCACCACGCCCTGGTGCTTGCCGGATTCGAGGTCCATCGCCACGATATCGCGGATGAAATCGCGGCCGGCCTCGCTGGCGGTGTCCGCGGTCGATTCGTCTGTCATAAGCTGCCTTTCAGATTGCGCCCTATGTGCCAAATCCGGGCCGTTCCGCCAAGGGGCGCGAGCCCGGCCCGCCCGGTTCCGGGGGGCTCCCGGGGCGGGCGTGATTGCCCATTGGGCAGCGGCACAGGGGTGTGTTACACGCGCGCAAACGTCCCCTAAATCGATTGCCGACCTGACATGACCGCACCCGTCGTTACCCGCTTCGCGCCCTCGCCGACCGGCTTCCTCCATATCGGCGGTGGCCGTACCGCGCTGTTCAACTGGCTGTATGCCAGGAAGCACGGCGGCAAGATGCTGCTGCGGATCGAGGACACCGACCGCGAGCGCTCGACGGAAGCCGCTATCGACGCCATCCTGGACGGCCTGAAGTGGCTGGGTATCGAGTGGGACGGCGACACCGTCTATCAGTTCGCCCGAGCCGCCCGTCACCGCGAGGTCGCCGAGCAGCTGCTGGCCGAAGGCAAGGCCTATTACTGCTACGCCTCCGCCGAGGAGCTGCAGGCCATGCGCGAGAGCGCGCGCGCCGAGGGCCGCTCGAAACTCTACAACGGGCTGTGGCGCGACCGTGATCCGTCCGATCCCAAGCCCGACGTCAAGCCCACCATCCGCCTCAAGGCACCGCTGACCGGCGAGACCGTGATCGAGGACCGGGTGCAGGGCCGCGTGGTCTGGCAGAACGAGAATCTCGACGACCTGGTGCTGCTGCGTGGCGACGGCACGCCGACCTACATGCTGGCCGTGGTGGTGGACGACCACGACATGGCTGTCACCCATGTGATCCGCGGTGACGACCATCTGATCAATGCTGCCCGCCAGAAGCAGATCTATGACGCGCTCGGCTGGGACGTGCCCTCGATGTCGCATATCCCGCTGATCCACGGCCCGGACGGTTCAAAACTTTCGAAGCGCCATGGCGCGCTTGGCGTCGATGCGTATCGCGCCATGGGTTATGTGCCGGCCGCGCTGCGGAATTACCTCGTGCGCCTCGGCTGGAGCCATGGCGACCAGGAAATCTTCACCACGCAGGAGATGATCGACGCGTTTGAACTGTCCGGCATCGGACGATCAGCCGCACGCTTCGATTTCGCCAAGCTGGAAAGCATCAACGGCCACTATATCCGCCACAGCGACGATCAAGCCCTCGTGACCATGTTCGAGGAGATCCTCCCCTATGCGGAAGGCGGCGCTGCGATCCAGGCGAAGCTGAACGACGCCACGCGTGCACAACTGCTGCGCGCCATGCCCGGTCTGAAGGAGCGGGCCAAGACGCTGCTCGAGCTGGTGAAGGGCGCCGACTTCATCTTCGCCGACCGCCCGCTGGAGATCACCGAGCCCAAGGCGGTTGCCGTGCTGACGCCGGAGACGCGCGTGCTGCTCGGGAAATTGCGCACCGCGCTCGAAGCCGTCACCGACTGGACCGCCGCCAATACGGAGGCTGCCGCCCGCGCTTTTGCGGAGGAAGCCGGTCTGAAACTCGGTGGTGTGGCGCAGCCTCTGCGGGTAGCGTTGACCGGCAAGACCACCTCCCCCGGCATCTTCGACGTGCTCGCGGTACTGGGACGGCAGGAATGTCTCGATCGGCTCGCCGATCAGGCAGCTGTTTAGCATAGCTGTAGGCTACTTTTGCCTGCCTTGCAGCGCACACAGCAATACGCTACGCATTCTGCCGACTGCTCTGGAATTCCCGTCTGGCATCGCCATTTTCTCCTGAAATGACGGTGGTTTGACGGCCCCTCAACGATCTCATCGGGGACTATGCGATGGACGCGAAAACCAACACCAAATCCGCAACGCTGACAGTCGACGGCAAGAGCTTCGATCTGCCGATTCACAGTGGGACCGTCGGCCCCGACGTCATCGACATCGGCAAGCTCTATGCCCAGTCGGGCATGTTCACCTACGATCCGGGCTTCACCTCGACCGCGAGCTGCCAGTCCCAGATTACCTATATCGACGGCGACGCCGGCATTCTCGAATATCGCGGCTACCCGATCGAGCAGCTCGCCGAGAAGGGCGACTTCCTCGAGACCTGCTATCTGCTGCTGTACGGGGAACTCCCGACCAAGGCACAGAAGGAAAAGTTCGATCACCTGGTGACCAACCACACCATGGTCCACGACCAGATGACGCGCTTCTTCACCGGCTTCCGCCGCGACGCGCATCCGATGGCCGTGATGGTTGCGTCGGTCGGCGCCCTCGCCGCCTTCTATCACGACTCGACGGACATCAACGACGCCAAGCAGCGCGAGATCGCCTCGATCCGCATGATCGCCAAGATCCCGACGCTTGCTGCGATGGCCTACAAGTACACGATCGGCCAGCCCTTCGTGTATCCGACCAACACGCTCGATTTCGCATCGAACTTCATGAAGATGTGCTTCGCCGTGCCGTGCGAGGAGTACAAGGTCAATCCGGTGCTCGCCAAGGCGCTGGACAAGATCTTCACGCTCCACGCTGACCACGAGCAGAACGCCTCGACCTCGACGGTCCGCATCGCCGGTTCGTCGGGCGCGAATCCGTTCGCCTGTATCGCTGCCGGCATCGCCTGCCTGTGGGGCCCCGCGCATGGCGGCGCCAACGAAGCAGCATTGCAGATGCTCGCCGACATCGGCACCGTGGACAAGATTCCGGAATTCATCGCCAAGGTGAAGGACAAGAACTCGTCCGTCCGCCTGATGGGCTTCGGTCACCGCGTCTACAAGAACTACGATCCGCGCGCCAAGCTGATGCAGCAGGCCTGCCACGAAGTTCTCAAGGAAACCGGTCACGGCGGCGACGAGATGCTCGCCGTTGCCATGGAGCTCGAGAAGATCGCGCTTTCGGACCAGTACTTCATCGACCGCAAGCTGTATCCGAATGTCGACTTCTATTCGGGCATCACGCTGAAGGCGATGGGCTTCCCGACCTCGATGTTCACCGTGCTGTTCGCCGTCGCCCGCACCGTCGGCTGGATCAGCCAGTGGAGCGAAATGATCGGCGACCCGCAGCAGAAGATCGGCCGTCCGCGCCAGCTCTTCACCGGCGCTGCCCGCCGCGAATACACGGACATCGCCAAGCGCTAAGCTTGGCAACAAGACCCAAAAGAAACCGGCGGATCGCAAGATCCGCCGGTTTTTGCTTGTTTGTGACCACAACCGCCGTCCCTCATGGTGAGGAGCGCGCTCTTGCGCGCATCTCGAACCATGAGATCGCTGGGCTCCGGCGCTTGCCGCCATCCTTCAAGACGCCGCGAAGACGTGGCTCGTCAGGATGAGGGCGGAGTGAGCTTCAATACTTCGCGCGATCCGGCAGTTTGCGGAATTCCTGCCACACGGCCTGCGCGTCCTTCTGCATGAACTGCGAGACCTTCACCTTCCGCCTGCCGTAAGGCAGCTTCATATCCGTACCGATATTCTGATCGTCGAACAAATCGGCATAATCCGTCCATGCCGCGGCATAGACGATGCGGTCCAGCCGCGCCCAATAGGCCGTCGCGTAGCACATCGGGCAGCATTCGCAGCTGGTGTACATGGTGGCGCCCTTCAGGTTCGGCGCGCCGATCTTCTTGCAGGCCGCGCGAATGGCGTTGACCTCGGCATGGGCGGACGGATCATTATCGCGCAGCACGCTATTGCCGGTGGCCGAGAGCACCTCTCCATTGCGCACGATCACAGCTCCGAAGGCACCGCCCGTACGTTCGACCACGCCGGCCTTGCGCATCAGGTCGATGGCGTGCGCCATATGCTTGCGGTCTTCTTCAGTGAACTTGTCGGCTGCCGGTTTGGCGAGCGCATCGACGCTCGAAGACGCAGCGACGATTCCGCCTGCACCGGCAGCCAGAAAATGGCGACGATCGATCGAGCGCGCCGCGGAGAAGAGTGCATCGAGAGAGTCGTGTTCGTTCGCCTTGCTCATGCTTCACCTGATGGCGGCTAATCAGCCGCGATTGCACATACGCCCGAAGGTATCGGGGCACGGCACCATCAGCGGAACCGGGTTTAGATTTGGTTGAGAGTTCCCCTATGCGGATAACATCAGGGCTAACCGCGCGTTAACGCGGAGGTCGGTCGAGCATATCCGCGACGACATCCGAAGCCGCCTTGCTCGGCGATGCGCGTCCGATCCCCATGATATCATCAAGCTTCGCCATCGCCTCGACCTGTCGGCGGCGCATCGGCGTATCCGCAAGTACGTCCTGCAGCGACGCGACAAGCTTTTCGGGTGTGCAGTCTTCCTGAATAAATTCGGGAATGACATTCTCACCGATGACGAGATTGGCGAGAATGACAGACGACGACGTAATGCGGCGACGGATGATCCAAGCCTCGATGCTGCCGGCCCTGTAGGCTGTGACCATCGGCACGCCGGATAGCGCGAGCTCCAGCGTCACCGTACCGGATTTGGCGAAGGCCGCATGCGCGATGCGGAATGCGGTGCGCTTTTCCGCCTCGCCCACCACGACACGCGGCTGCACAGGCCATGGCTTCAGCGCTTCGGTGATCCCCTCCACCAGATGCGGCATGGTCGGTAGGATCAGCTCGAACTCCACGCCGCCCTTGCGCAACAGATCGAGCGTCGCGCCAAACGTCTCCATGTGATGGCGGATCTCGCTGCGACGGCTGCCCGGCAACACCAGCAGCACCGGCGGCTTGCCGTCACGCCGCGCCTGCTCCTCCGCATCCGGCCTCAGCGTATCGATCTGCTCGATCAGGGGATGCCCGACGTAAGTACATGGCGGGCCACCAAGCCGCTGATGCGCCTCGGGCTCGAATGGCAGCAGCGCCAGGACGTGATCGACATAAGCCCGCATCGCCTTGGCGCGGCCGGGGCGCCAGGCCCACACGGTCGGCGACACATAATTGACGATCGGGATCGACGCATCGCACTTGTGCACGCGCCTGGCGACACGTTGCGTGAAGTCGGGACTATCGATGATGACCAGAACGTCCGGCTTGGTGCGCAAGACGTCTTCGGTGGCCTGCGCGATCAGCTTGAGGATCGATGGCAGCTTCTTCACCACGGCTGCGAGGCCGATGATGGAAAGCTGCTCGATGGGAAACAGCGACTGCAATCCCTCGCGCGCCATCGACGAGCCGCCGACACCGGAGAAGACGACATCATCGCCGTAGCGCTGCTTCAGCTCGCGCATCAGCGCAGAGCCAAGCCGGTCGCCGGATTCCTCGGTGGCGATCAGATGAATTTTGCGCGTCACGCAGGAAGCCCCGTCACAAAGAAGTTCGCGGCGTCGGCCGCGTCGATCATCTCCTGCGGCTCGGCCACAATCGTATTGCCGGCGACGATGGCGATGCCGGCGAGTTTTGCCGCAATCGCGCCCTCGACAGTGCGCGGTCCGGTCGTCGGCAGATCGAAACGCAGGTCCTGGCTGCTCTTCGGCGCTTTCACCAGCACGCCCCTGCCCGCCTTGGCGCGAATGCGGCCAGTGGCACGCAGATCGGCCACGCGCGCCAGCAGCGCATCGGTGCCGCCGATATCCTCGATCCCCACCACATGGCCGTCGATCACCACGCAGGCCTGGCCGATATCGAACGGGCTCAGCGCGCGCAGCACCTCGCGACCACGCGCGATGTCCGTCTCTGCATCCGCATCGGGCATCGCCCGCGTAATGCTGCCGGCCGGCATCAGGATATCAGGAGCGACGTCCTTGACGCCGAGCAGCCGAAACCCTTCGTGCTCGAACAGCCGGCTGACGCTGGTGAGCAGATGATCATCGCCGCCGCGAAAGGCGCGAAACACGGCCGGCATCACCCGCAGCGTGCCCCAGTCGAGACGGATTTCCGAGATCGCCGGACGCACCAGTGTGCCAATGAAAACGAGATCGCGGCACTGGGCACTCCGCATCAGCCGCAGCAGCGCGCCGAACTTGCCGATGGGAATCCAGTGGTGGTCGAAGCGCGCTGCCTGCGCGGGATCGCAAAAGCCCTTAAGCGCGAAGACCACCGGCTTGATGCCGCGGGCAAGCAGCGAGTCCGCGACGGCAAACGGCATGGCGCCTCCCCCGGCGATGATGCCGAGTGGCGATGCGATGGCGAGTGGCTGCAATGGAGGCTGGCCGTTCATGTCAGGCCTCGCGCTCCCGATCAGGCCTGGCTGCCGAAATCCGGCAGGCACAAGGCGCGGTGCTTGCCGCCGGCAATGAAGGCCAGAATTTCGGCGATGGCCGGATCCTCGCTGGCCAATGGCTGCACCCGTTCGAGGCGCTCGGCAAACACCCCATCGCCATGGAAGAGTTTTTGATAAAAGCCACGCACCGTTGCGAGACGATCCTTGGTGAACTTGCGGCGCTTCATGCCGATCAGGTTCAGGCCTTCCAGCGCCGCATACTGGCCGTTGACCAGACCGAACGGAATGATGTCGCCGCGAACGCCGCACACACCGCCGATCATCGCCTGCGGGCCGATGCGGGTAAACTGATGCACGGCCGACAGTCCGCCCATGAAGACGAAATCGCCGATCTCGCAATGGCCGCCAAGCGTCGCCGAAGTCGCGAAGATCACGTCATTACCCACATGGCAGTCATGGCCCACATGGGCGCAGTTCATGAAGTAGCCGCGGTCACCGACCGTGGTGATGCCGCCACCGCGCACGCTGCCCGCGTTCATCGTCACTGACTCGCGGATGGTGCAACCATTGCCGATCCGCAGTTCTGTAACTTCCGGTCCAATGCCGACGATCTGCGGTGGGGCACCGAGCGAAGCAAACGGATAGATCGTACAATTCTCGCCGATGGTAGTCTTCGAGGTGACGTTCACATGCGACACCAGCTTGGTGCCGGCACCAATCGTGACATGAGGGCCGATCGTGCAGAACGGCCCTATCTCGACGCCCTCGCCGATGACGGCGCCGTCGGCGACGCGCGCCATCGGATCGATCTTGCTCATAGTGCCTCGTCAGAAGATGTAGGGTGGGCAAAGGCGCCCCTGCGCCGTGCCCACCTTCTAGTGTCGTGCGTGAGGTGGTGGGCACGCTTCGCTTTTGCCCACCCAACACATCGTTAGTCCGTCAGCATGGCGCCGACATCGGCCTCGGCGACAGTGACACCGTTGACCTTGGCATCGCCGTGAAACCACCACATGGCGCGCTTCCGGTTGATCAGATGCAGGTGATACTCGATCGTGTCACCCGGCATCACCGGCTTGCGGAATTTACACTTGTCGATGGTGAGGAAATACACCGCGCGCGGCTTCTCGGTGCCTTCGACCGACGCGATGCCGATCACGCCGGCGGTCTGCGCCATGCCCTCAATCATCAGCACGCCCGGATAGACCGGCCGCTCGGGGAAGTGACCGAGGAAACAAGGTTCGTTGATGGTGACGTTCTTGATGCCGATGCCGCTGAAATCCTTGCGGATACCGACCACGCGATCGATCAGCAGGAACGGATAGCGATGCGGCAGCGTCTTGAGGATGGTGTTGATATCCACCGCCTCGATGATAACCGGCGATTCCTCGCTCATTCCTGCTCGTCCTTCGCGTTCTGCGGGTCCGCATCCGCGCCGGGCGCAGTCTCACGGGCCAATTTTTCCACCGCGAGGATCTCGCGGAACCATTGCTTCGTCGGCCGGGCGAAGATGCCGCCCCAGCGTGCGCGCGGCGGGATGCTGTCCTTGACGCCCGCCATGGCCGCGACCTGTGCGCCGTCGCCGATCGTAATGTGATTGTTGAGGCCGACCATGGCCCCCAGCGCGACGTTGTCGCCGATGGTCAGGCTGCCCGCAAGGCCACATTTGGCGGCGATGACGCAATGCCGTCCGATTGTCACATTGTGACCGATCTGGACCTGATTGTCGATTTTGGTACCCTCGCCGATCACCGTATCACGCAGGCTGCCGCGATCGATGGTGGTGCCGGCGCCGACCTCGACATCGTTCTGGATCAGGACGCGGCCGGTCTGCGGAACCTTGATGTGCTTGTCGCGGCCGAACACGAAGCCGAAACCGTCCTGGCCGAACTTGCAGCCGGGATGTACCAGCACGTTATTCCCGATCAGCGTGAACTGCAGGACGCTCCCCGCCCCGATATTGCAATCGCGGCCGATCTTCACGCCGGCGGCGATCACCGCGCCGGAGCCGATGATGGTGCCGGAGCCGATCTCCACATCCGGGCCGATCACTGCCAGCGGATCGACGGTGACGTCGTCCTCGAGCTGGGCGGTCGGATGGATGATGGCCTGCTCCGAAATGCCGGTCACCTCGAAGCCCGAGGCCGGCCGCAAGGCATCCGGCTGCATCTCGCAGGCGAGTTCGACAAAGGCCGCGAATGGCCGCCTGGTGCGCAGCACCGCCACATGGGCCGGGATCTCGCCCTTGAAGCCCTCGCTGACCAGCACCGCGCCAGCCTGCGTGCGGGCAAGCTGGTCGGCATAGCGGACGTTCTCGAAGAAGGTCAGGTGATGCGGGCCCGCCTCGTCCAGCGCGGCGACGCCCGTGATCACATGGTCGGCCCGGGAGGCATCGACCAGACGCGCCTTCGTCGACGTGGCTATTTCAGCCAGCGTCAACGAAGGGGATTGCTTGAAGAAGGTCGGCAGCGCCATTCCATCCGTCGCGGTGCGGCCGTCAGGCAAGATTAGAACGAAGTTCCGCCGCCGAACCTGAATTCCTGCGTACGATCATAAGCGCCCTTGGTGAGCGGCACTGCGTAGTCGAAGCGCAGCGGACCGAACGGAGACTGCCAGATCAGGCCGACACCCACCGACGAGCGGACCGGGTTGGAATTGTCCAGGCTCATGCCCGAGCAGTTGCCGACCGAGGTCTTGTTCGCCGGAATGCAGCCCACCTGATTGACTTCACCGGTCGCAGCCCAGCTCGTCGGCCCCTGATAATCCTGGAGACCACCGACGTCCGCATAGACAGCGCCCTTGATGCCGACTTCCTTCGGCAGGAACCAGAACGGCATCTGCATTTCAGCCGAAGCGCCCCAATACTTGGTGCCGCCGAGCGCATCGCCGTAGGAACCGAGCGCGACATAGCTGATGTCACGCGGACCGATACCGTTCTGGGCGAAACCACGCACCAGGTTCGGACCCATCTGGAAGTGATCCAGCATGCGGATGTCCTTGCCGACATTGGTCAGGATACCGCCCTGGACACGCAGCAGGCCGACGATATCAGCCACCAGCGGGGTGTAGTACTTCGCATCGACAGTGGTCTTGAGGTAGCTGACGTCGCCGCCAACGCCCGCATAGTCCTGCTTGAACTCGACGAACAGGCCGTCGGTCGGGTTCTTGTTGTTGTCGAGCGTGTTGTAGTTGAGCGTGTAGCCGAGCATCGAGGTCAGAGCCTTGCCACGCTGCAGTTCGAGACGAACCGGCAGCGACGACTCGCCATCGGCGTAGCAGCCCCAAGTCGAGGGATCAGCCGGGTTCACAGCAGTGAGCGTGCCGGCATCGCGGTTGATCTGACCAGGCGTACGGTTCGCGCCGCCGAGCGTGTTGTTACAATTCGCGAGCTGGGCCGGCAGCGAGATTTCCTGCTGGAAGATCGAGTAGCGGAGCTGCAGCGCAAGGTCTTCACGCAGCTGGAAGCCGAGGCGCGGGCTGAAGCCCATCGTCTTGGTGTTGTACGAGATGTACTGGTTCGACAGCTGCTCGCGATAGAAGAAGTCGAGGCCGAGCGCGACGCGGTAGTCGAGCAGGTAAGGCTCGACGAAGGACAGCGAGTAGCCGCGGGCATACTGGCCGTACTGCACCGAAGCCTTGGCGAACAGACCGCGGCCGAGGAAGTTACGCTCGGAGACGCTGACTTCACCCAGCGCACCGTCGGTGGTCGAGTAACCGCCCGAGACCGAGAAGTCGCCGGTGGACTTTTCTTCCAGGTCGACGGCGAGGATCACGCGATCCGAGGACGAGCCCGGCTCGGTGGTGATCTTCACGGTCTTGAAGAAGTCGAGGTTCTTCAGACGGCGCTCGGCACGATCGACCAGCGCACGGTTATAAGCATCGCCTTCCGAGAGGTCGAATTCGCGACGGATGACATAATCACGGGTACGGGTGTTGCCGCGCACATTGATGCGCTCGATATACACGCGAGGACCTTCCTCAATCGAATAACCGATCGAGACGGTGTGCTGCTCGAAGTTACGATCGCCACGCGGACGAACCACGGCGAAGGCATAGCCGCGACGCGACATTTCGATCTGCATTTCCTCGACCGACTTCTCCAGCGCTTCCGCGTTGTAGAGCGAGCCGACGCCGACGCGCGAGAACGAGCGCATCGAGTTGGGATCGAAGTTCGGGATGGTCGACGAGAAGTCGACATTGGCAACGCGGTACTGCTGGCCTTCCTCGATCTTGAAGGTGACCAGGAAGCCCTTCTGGCCCGGATCGTATTCGGTCAGGGCGGCTACAACCTGCACGTCGGCAAAGCCGTTCTTCAGGTAGTAGCGGCGGATCAGGTCGCGGTCGGCTTCGACGCGATCCGGATCATAGATATCGCCCGAACCGAGGAACGAGAGGAAGTTCGACTCGCGGGTCTTGATCACGTCCTTGAGGCGATAGGACGAGTAATAGTTGTTGCCGATGAACTCGATCGACTTCACGCCGGTCTTCGCGCCTTCGTTGATCGTGAAGATCAGGTCGACGCGGTTGTTCGGCTGCTCGATGATTTCCGGCGTGACGCTGACGTCATAACGGCCGGAACGGCGATAGATTTCCGAGATGCGCTGGGCGTCGGACTGGACCATCGGACGCGAGAGCGTGCCGCGGGCCTTCGACTGCACTTCAGCGGTGAGCTGGTCGTCCTTGACCTTCTTGTTGCCTTCAAAGGCAACGCGGCCGATGACCGGATTTTCGACCACGGTCACCACGACGCGGCCACCGGCCGGGCTGACACGCACGTCCTGGAACAGGCCGGTCTCGATCAGCGCCTTCAGACCGTCGTCAAGAACGCCCTGATCGAGGCGACCGCTTGGGCCGGGGCGGAAATAGGAGCGGATGGTCTCGACGTCGACGCGCCGATTTCCTTCAACCACAATCGAGGCGACAGTCTGCGCCATCGCGGTGGAAGGAACGAGCGCTGCCGTCACCGAAGCGGCGACTGGCATGGCAACCATGATCGAAGCAGCAAACAAACCGCCCCGGAAACCCCGCAATCCAAAAATCATGCGCCAAGCGCCCTTATCATTCCAGTACCGCCGGCCCGCACCCCTACGGACAGACAGAATCCCTTGAGTTGCCCAGCTTGTAGCCAATTTTACCCGAGTGGCAAACGACCATTCGCCGAAGTTTTCTAATTTCATTCCAAGACGTTGCCCTACGGCCACGTTATCCCCGTCCAGACATGATCAGACATCATGACCCGGCAAGATGAAGAATGTCGTTATAGGTCGCGAAAACCATCAACATCAGCACCAAACCAAGCCCGATCCGGAACCCCATCTCCTGCGCACGTTCGGAAAGTGGACGACCGCGCACCGCCTCCACTGCATAGAACAGCAGATGGCCGCCGTCGAGCAATGGAACCGGAAACAGGTTGAGAAGACCGATGGAGATCGACAGCACCGCGGCCAGATGGATCAGGGCGGTCAGGCCGATGGTGGCCACCTGCCCCGAGATCTGGGCGATTCTCATCGGACCGCCGATCTGGTCGGCCGCCTCGCGGCCGGTGAAGACGCCACCGATATAGGAGAAGGTGCGGTCGACGACGAACCAGGTCTCCTTGACCCCCAGCACGAGTGCCGTGGCCGGATCGACCCGCTCGGTGGTCGCCTCGCCCGCCGTGGTGGCGCGGGTGATGCCGAGCACGCCGAGGCGGTGGACGTTACCGAAATTGTCCTTCACCTCGCGCAGCTCCGGCGTGGCGGTGAGGTCGACATTGGCGTCGCCGCGCTTGACGGTCACCTTGAGCTGCTCGCCGGCGCTGGTGCCGACAATGCGCTGCATGTCCGAGAAGCTGGTGATGGCCTTGCCATTGATCGTCGCGATCACGTCGCCAGACTGGAAGCCGGCCTTCTCTGCGGCGCTGCCGGCCTGGATGCTGTCCACCTTGGCGGTGGTGCTCGGCTTGCCGAAGAAGGTGAACAGGCAGGTGAAGATGACGATGGCGAGCAGGAAGTTCGCGATCGGGCCGGCAGCCACGATGGCGGCGCGCTGGCCGACCCGCTTGTGGTGGAAGGCATCCTTGCGTTCGGACGCCGTCATGTTCTGCAGCGCGTCCGCCGAGGGCGTCGAGGCCTCGCTCTCATCGCCGAAGAACTTGACGTAACCACCGAGCGGGATTGCCGAAATCCGCCAGCGGGTACCGTGGCGATCATTGAATCCGGCAAGTTCAGGACCGAAGCCGAGCGAGAATGTCAGGACCTTAACGCCATTCCAACGCGCGACCAGAAAATGTCCGAGTTCGTGAAAGAACACGACGATGGTCAGCACGAACAGGAACGGGATGATGTAGCCGATCAGCCCGTGGCTCAACGTGGTGAACCCATGCTGGAAAAAGTCAAACATCCCAATCCCCTATACGAAGCCCGACAGCCTCGTCCTTAAATCTCTACGAAGCCTTTGCGGCAATTTCAGGCAACAGGCTTGCCGCCAGCTTTCGTGCTTTATGGTCAACGGAAATCGCATCATCCGCCGAAGACAGCGGCGCCAGATTACCGGCGCGCACCCATTCATTCATGGTGGTCTCGACCAGCCGCGCGATGGCGCCGAAACGGATCTTGCCGGCAATGAAGGCGGCGACCGCGATCTCGTTGGCTGCGTTATAGACCGTGGTGGCACCCGAGCCGGTGCGCAGCGCGTCATAGGCGAGCTTCAGGCCGGGGAAACGGGCATAGTCCGGCGCCTCGAAGGTCAACGAGCCGATCTTGGCGAGGTCGAGCGGGGCCGCCCTGCCCTTGCTGATGCGGTTCGGCCAGCCGAGGCAATGAGCGATCGGGGTCCGCATGTCCGGCGAACCGAGCTGAGCGACCACCGACATGTCGGTGAATTCGACCATGCCGTGAATGATCGACTGCGGATGCACCAGTACGTCGATCTCGTCCGGCGCCAGCGCGAACAGATAGGACGCCTCGATGACTTCGAGGCCCTTGTTCATCATCGAGGCGGAATCGATGGTGATCTTCTGGCCCATGGACCAGTTCGGGTGCTTGAGCGCCTGGGCCAGTGTGGCCTGCTCGATGTCCTCGGCCTTCCAGGTGCGGAACGGGCCGCCCGAAGCGGTGATGATCACGCGGGTGAGCTCGTCGCGGCTCCCCGAAGCCAGCGCCTGAAACAGCGCGTTGTGCTCGCTATCCGCCGGCAGGATGGTCGCGCCGGCTTTCGCGGCGCGGTCCATGAAGAAATCGCCGGCACAAACGAGGCATTCCTTGTTGGCCAGCGCAACAGTTGCGCCCCGATCGACCGCGGCGAGTGCCGGCTTCAGGCCGGCTGCGCCGGACACTGCGGCCATCACCCAGTCGGCCGGACGGGCTGCAGCCTCGGTCACCGCGCTCTCGCCCGCTCCAGTCTCGATCCCGGTGCCGGCCAGCGCGGCGCGCAGTTCGTCGCCCTTGCTCTCATCCGCGACGGCGACGAAGCGTGCATTGAACTCCTTCGCGAGCTTGACGATGCCCTCGACATTGCCGTTCGCGGTGAGCGCCTCGACCTTGTAGCGCTCGGGCGCTGCGCGAATGAGGTCCATCGTGCTGTCGCCGATCGAACCGGTGGCCCCGAGGACCGTGACGCTGCGGACCGGAGCCTCGGCAGCCTTTTCATTACGCAGGGGAACTGGGCTCATCACATCACCAAACCATAAGACCGTGGCCGACGCCATCGGCGCCACCACGCATAAAACCGATTACCGCAGCAGCGACCACGGCGAAAACATAGCCATCGAGCCGATCCAAGAGGCCGCCATGGCCCGGAATGATCTGGCCGGAATCCTTCACGCCAAAGCGGCGCTTCACCGACGATTCAAATAGGTCGCCGATCTGGGACAGCACCGTCAGCACGACCGCGATCAGAACCAATGGCAGCAGATTGCCGAAACCGTAGCGGGCAAAGCCCACAGCGACGAGGATGCTGAGCACCGTGCCGCCGATGGCCCCGGCCCAGGTCTTCTTTGGCGAGACCCGCGGCCAAAGCTTTGGCCCGCCAATGGTGCGGCCGAAGGCGTAGCCACCAATGTCGGTCAGCCAGACAATCAGCAGGATGAAGATCAGCGCTGCAAAGCCCCACTCCGCATCCCGCCGCACCAGCACCGAAGCCGCAAGTGCGGCAAGCGCATAGACGAGACCGATGGCGAGCCAACCCGGACGCTGGCCGACGATACCGCGCCATTCGAGGAACAGGCCGACCGACACCAAAGTCACCAGGCCTGCCCAAAGCCAGCCGCCCGCATAGGCGACGCCAAGCGCCAGCGGGATGAGGACGAGCGCCGCCAGCACCCGCTGCACGAGATTGCGCACACCGCGGTCGTCCGCCGGTTTCGGCGTACTGTCTGGAGATGGGTTCGTCACGAAGCGGTTTTCGCAACCAGGCCGCCGAAGCGGCGTTCGCGCGTCGCATATTCGGCAATGGCGCCTTCCAATGCCGCCTTGTCGAAGTCCGGCCAGTGCATCGGCACGAAGACGAATTCGCTATAGGCCGCCTGCCACATCAGGAAGTTCGACAGCCGCTGCTCACCCGAGGTGCGGATGATCAGATCCGGGTCCGGGATGCCCACCGTGTCGAGCGACTGATCGAGCAACTCGGCGGTGATGCTATCTGCCGTCCGCTTGCCCTCAGCCACTTCCCGCGCAAGGCGCTGTGCAGCCATCGCGATTTCGTGGCGCGAGCCGTAATTGAAAGCGACAACGAGCGTGAGCTTGGTGTTGTTGCGGGTGAGGTCTTCCGCTTCCTTGAGGAGCGAGGCGATGTCGCCTTCGAGCCCTGCCCGCTCGCCGATCACGCGCACGCGCACGCCATCGCGATGCAGCGTGGCGAGGTCGTTGCGGATGAAGCGGCGCAGCAGGCCGAACAGGTCACTGATCTCGGACGCCGGGCGCGACCAGTTTTCCGATGAGAACGAGAAGATCGTCAGATACTGGATGCCGAGTTCATTGGAGGCCCGCACGACACGGCGCAGCGCCTCGACGCCGCGGCGGTGGCCTTCGGCACGCGGCAGGCCGCGCGCTGCGGCCCAGCGCCCGTTACCGTCCATGATGATCGCGACATGCGCCGGCGAGGATCGGTCCGATCCCTCAGTGGCTGGCGCGGCGGCATTCGACATCGATTGAAATCCCCGAGCGTGTGGTCCGCTACATCTATGGCCGATTTGCGGACCAAACGCTTGAAATAGGTTTAAGCGCGAATGGTCGCGGCCTAGACCGTCATGATTTCCTTTTCCTTGGCGGCCAGCAACTGATCGACTTCCGCGATCACGGCGTCGGTCGCCTTCTGCACCTCGGTATCATGGCGCTTCTGGTCGTCCTCGGAAATCTCGTGGGCCTTTTCAAGCTTCTTGATGATATCGAGACCGTCGCGGCGAACGTGACGCACTGCAACCTTGGCGGCTTCGGCGTATTTATGCGCGATCTTGACGAGTTCCTTGCGGCGTTCCTCGTTCAGCTCGGGCACGCGCAGGCGCAGCGTGGTACCTTCAGTGGCCGGCGAGAGGCCGAGATTGGAATCGACGATCGCCTTTTCCACGGCCTTGACCATCGACTTGTCCCAGACCTGCACCGACAGCATGCGCGGCTCCGGGACGCTGATGGTGGCGACCTGGTTGAGCGGCATAGCGCTGCCATAGGCGTCGACCATGACCGGCTCGAGCATCGAGGACGCCGCACGACCCGTGCGCAGGCCACCGAGGTCATGCTTCAAAGAAGCAATCGCGCCCTGCATGCGGCGCTTGAGATCGTTGATGTCGAATGGGGCCAGAGCGGCCATGCGAACTCTCCTTAAAACCTTGGCGAAATGCGCAACGCGCGCCCTCGCCTGTCGTGAAGATCAACCCGCGACAATGGTGCCGCGGCCCGTACCTGTCAGAATGGCGCCGATCGAACCCGGCTCCGCAATGGAAAACACGATAATAGGCAGCGCGGCCTCGCGCGCCAGCGCAAAGGCCGTCGCGTCCATGACCTTGTAGTTCCCTTCCACCGCCTGAGAATGGCTGAGGCGCTCGAAGCGCGTGGCGGTCTTATCCTTCTTCGGATCGGCACTGTAGACGCCGTCCACATTGGTGGCCTTGAGCACTGCTGCTGCGCCGATCTCGGCGCCGCGCAGCACGGCCGTGGTGTCGGTGGTGAAGAACGGATTGCCGGTGCCGCCGGCAAGCAGCACGATGCGGCCTTCGGAGAGATACTTGTGCGCGGTGGCGCGGGTGAACAGCTCGCAGACCTGCGGCATCACCATGGCCGACAGCGTGCGCGCCGGCACCGCCTGGCGCTCGATGGCAGCTTCCAGGGCAAGGCAGTTCATCACGGTAGCGAGCATACCCATGGTGTCGCCGGTCGGGCGCGAGACGCCGCGGGACGACACTTCGACGCCACGAAAGATGTTGCCGCCGCCGACGACGACGGCAATCTCGACGCCAAGCTTCTGCGCTGCGATGAGATCGCGCGCGATGCGGTCGATGGTGGTTTGATCAATGCCGAAAGGCTGTCCGCCGGCGAATGACTCGCCCGACACTTTGACGACGACGCGACGATAGAGCGGCTCAGCCATGATGCGATCGCTTCCTTTCGAGGCGGCAGCTCCCGGCAGTGATCTGCCGGGAGGTCGTTACTATCGAAGCCAGCAGCTTCGAACTTACTTCTGGCCCGAAGCCGCAGCGACTTCGGCTGCGAAGTCCGAGGTGGCCTTCTCGATGCCTTCGCCGAGGGCGTAGCGGACGAAGCCCTTGACGGTGATCGGCGCGCCGACCTTGCCTTCGGCTTCCTTCACGGCCTGCGCCACCGACTTGCCGGTGTCGTGGATGAAGGCCTGATCGAGCAGGCAGACTTCCTTGTAATAGGTCTTCAGGCCGTTCTCGACGATCTTCTCGATCATCGCATCCGGCTTGCCCTGCTGGCGATACTTGTCCGCCATCACTTCCTTCTCGCGGGCGACCACGGCCGGATCGAGACCGGTCGAATCCAGCGCCTGCGGGTTGGCGGCGGCGACATGCATGGCGATCTGGCGGCCGAGAGCGGCCAGTTCATCGGTCTTGCCGGTGGATTCCAGCGCGACGATGATGCCCATCTTGCCGAGGCCGTCGATCACGGCGTTATGCACGTAATGCGAGACGACGCCGGCCGACACTTCCAGCTTCTTGGCGCGGCGCAGGGTCATGTTCTCGCCGATGGTGGCGATGGCTTCGGTGATCGCGGTCTCGACATTGGCGTTGCCGACCTTGTGCGCCTTGATGGCTTCGACGTCGTCGCCGACCTTCAGCGCGACCTGGGCGATCATCTTGACGAGGCCCTGGAACTGGTCGTTGCGGGCGACGAAGTCGGTTTCCGAATTGACTTCGACCACCACGCCCTGGGTGCCTTCGGTCAGCACGCCGATCAGACCTTCGGCGGCGACACGGTCGGCCTTCTTGGCGGCCTTGGACAGGCCCTTGGCGCGCAGCCAGTCGATCGCAGCCTGCATGTCGCCGTCATTGGCGGCCAGTGCGTTCTTGCAATCCATCATGCCGACGCCCGTGGTCTCACGGAGGTCCTTGACCATCGCTGCGGTAATTGCTGCCATTTTAGAGCCCTCTGCCTGTCGGGGTGAAACGCTGCGGCCGGTGCCGGGTTCACCACAGGAACTAACATCTAGAGAATTGTAGATACGGAACGTGCGGCCGAGATGACGGCCGCACGATGTTCTTCAGTCTGGACGCGATCTAGTCCGGAATCCGGACAGATCAATGCGCGGTGATTACTCGGCTTCCGCGGTCAGCGACTTGGCCTGGGCCACCCACGCATCGGCACGGGCCGGCAGACCGACTTCTTCGCCGATCTTGTGAGCGGTGTCGTGGTCGAGCTCGGCGAGCTGCCAGAAGTGGAAGACGCCGAGGTCGTTCAGCTTCTTCTCGATCGCGCCGGACACGCCGGTGAGCTTCTTGAGGTCGTCGGCGGTGCCGCGCGGACCAGCGAGGCCCTGGAAGCCCGACGGCAGCTCTTCAGCAGCCGGAGCCGAGGACGCGCCGACGTCGTAGCCGGAATCGCCCTGGTTGCGCGAGATGCCGTCGATGACAGCGCGGGCGATCAGGTCGCAATACAGCGACAGCGCACGGCCGGCGTCGTCATTGCCCGGGACCACATAGGTGATTCCCTTCGGGTCCGAATTGGTGTCGACGATCGCCGCCACCGGGATGCCCAGACGCTGGGCTTCCTGGATCGCGATGTCTTCCTTGTTGGTGTCGATCACGAAGATCAGATCGGGCAGACCGCCCATGTCCTTGATGCCACCGAGCGAACGGTCGAGCTTGTCGCGCTCGCGCTGCAGCGTCAGGCGCTCCTTCTTGGTGTACTGAGCGGCATCGCCCGAATTCAGCACTTCCTCGAGGTGACGCAGGCGCTTGATCGAACCGGAAATGGTCTTCCAGTTGGTCAGCGTGCCACCGAGCCAGCGCGAATTGACGAAATACATCGCCGAGCGCTTGGCGGCTTCGGCAACAACGTCCTGCGCCTGGCGCTTGGTGCCGACGAACAGGATGCGGCCGCCCTTGGCGACGGTGTCGCTGACAGCCTTCAGCGCAGTGTGCAGCAACGGCACGGTCTGCGCGAGGTCGATGATGTGGATGTTGTTGCGGGCGCCGAAAATGTATTCGGCCATCTTCGGATTCCAGCGGTGAGACTGGTGGCCGAAGTGAACGCCGGCTTCGAGGAGCTGACGCATAGAAAATTCGGGTAGTGCCATCGTTTTATTCTCCGGTTTGTTCCTCCGGAAGCGTGTGAGCATCGGGGTGTGCGGACAGGTGAATCTGCCTGCAGCCCGGTGCCACCGGACGGCGATTAAGCCATGCTTCCGTGTGAGATGGGGCGGCTTATAGCCGGATTCTGGGGAGAAGCAAGGAATTCCGGCTGATTATGGAGGATTCAATCCTTCCGATCCAAAATTGAATCCTTGCCCTACAGCGTCTCCACCATCTCCACGCCCGTCACCGCCTTGATCGCGCCGGCGATCTGCGGCGAGACGACGAAACGGCCGTCGAGCTTGAATTCGACTTCGGTCTGCAGGTCCAGCCGCAGCACGATGGAGACGTCGCCGCCGGCGCCGGGCCCGACCTGCTTCTGCAGGCGTTTCTCAAGCGAATCCAATGCCTTGGTATCTTTCATGACGATCCGCAGGCCCTTCTGGGTCTTGGCGGCGGCGGCATCCAGGGGCTCGGCATTGAGGACGCGGGCGCGGACGTCCTCGCCCTGCAATTCGGCACCGAGCTGCAGCAGGACCGCGGTGCCGGGTTCCAGCACGTCGCGGAACTGGGCGAGGCCCTCGGAGAACAGCACCGCCTCGAAATGACCAGTCGGGTCCGACAGGCCCATGATGCCCATCTTGTTGCCGGTCTTGGTACGGCGCTCCATGCGCGACACCACCGTCGCCGCCACCCTGCCCGCGGTGGCGCCGGTCTTCACGGCCTTGCAGAATTCGGCCCAGCTCTGCACCCGCAGCCGCTTCAGCGCGGTGGCATAGTCGTCGAGCGGATGGCCGGACAGGAAGAAGCCGATGGCGTCATACTCCTTGCGCAGCTTCTCCGCCGCCAGCCAGTTGTCGATCTGCGGCAGCATCACGGTCGGCGCGTCGACGGCGCCACCGAACATGTCGTTCTGGCCGGAGGTCGCCGCTTCATTGGCGCGCTGGCAGGCTGCCAGAATGCTGTCGGCGCCGCCATGCACACGCGCGCGATGCGGGTCGAGCGTATCGAAGGCGCCGGCCGCGGCCAGCGTTTCGATGATGCGCTTGTTCACCGCCTTCGGTGACACGCGCGAGGCGAAATCCGCCAGCGAGGTGAACAGTCCGTTCTTGTTGCGCTCTGCAACGATCTGCTCGACGGCGCCGGCGCCGACGCCCTTCAGCGCAGCGAGCGCATAATAGATCGTTTTGTCGCCGACCTCGAAGGTCACACCCGACCGGTTGATGTTCGGCGCCTCGACCTTGATGCCGAGCCGCTGCGCCTCGGCGCGGAATTCCGACAGCTTGTCCGTGTTGCTCATGTCCAGCGTCATCGACGCGGCGATGAACTCCACCGGATAATGCGCCTTCATATAGGCGGTATGATAGGAGACGAGCGCGTAGGCGGCCGCATGGCTCTTGTTGAAGCCGTAGTCGGCGAATTTTGCGAGCAGATCGAAGATCGTATCGGCCTGCCCTTTCGGCACGCCGTTCTTCACCGAGCCCGCGACGAAGATGACGCGCTGCTTCTCCATCTCGGCGCGGATCTTCTTGCCCATGGCGCGGCGCAGCAGGTCGGCGTCGCCGAGCGAATAGCCCGCCATCACCTGCGCGATCTGCATCACCTGTTCCTGATAGATGATGACGCCGAACGTCTCCTTCAGGATCGGCTCGATGATCGGATGCAGATATTCCGGCTCCTCGTCGCCGTGCTTGCGCGCGCAATAGGTGGGGATGTTCGCCATCGGGCCCGGGCGATACAGCGCCACCAGCGCGATGATGTCCTCGAAACGGTCGGGGCGCATGTCGACGAGCGCGCGCCGCATGCCCGCGCTTTCCACCTGGAACACGCCGACCACTTCCCCGCGCGCCAGCATGGAATAGCTATCGGCATCGGTGATGGGTGTCGTGGCGAGATCGACATGGATATCGCGCTGCTTGAGCAGCTTGCAGGCGACATCGAGCACGGTCAGCGTCTTCAGGCCGAGGAAGTCGAATTTCACGAGCCCCGCAGGCTCGACCCATTTCATGTTGAACTGGGTGACCGGCATGTCCGATTTCGGATCGCGATACATCGGCACGAGCTCGGACAGCGGCCGGTCGCCGATCACGATGCCCGCCGCATGGGTCGAGGCGTGGCGCGTCAGGCCTTCCAGTTTCTGCGCGATATCGAAAGCGCGGGCCACGATCGGGTCCTCGTCGCGTGCCGCCTGCAGCTTCGGCTCGTCCTCGATCGCCTGTTTCAGCGTGACGGGCGCCGCCGGATTCTGCGGCACCAGTTTTGTCAGCTTGTCGACCTGGCCATAGGGCATCTGCAGCACACGGCCGACGTCGCGCAGCACGCCGCGTGCCTGCAGCGTACCGAAGGTGATGATCTGTGCCACCTGATCGCGGCCATAGCGCTCCTGCACATAGGTGATCACCTCGCCGCGGCGATCCTGGCA
>NZ_JBIISY010000239.1:0-8893 GCF_044340795.1 Tardiphaga sp. | reverse complement strand
ACCGCTTCAAGGCGCAGACCGTCATTCTCGCCACCGGCGGCTATGGCCGTGCCTACGCCTCCTGTACCTCGGCCCATACCTGCACCGGCGACGGTGGCGGCATGGCGCTGCGCGCCGGCCTGCCGCTGCAGGACATGGAGTTCGTCCAGTTCCACCCGACCGGCATCTATGGTTCGGGCTGTCTGGTCACCGAAGGCGCCCGCGGCGAAGGCGGCTACCTCGTGAACTCCGAAGGCGAGCGCTTCATGGAGCGCTACGCTCCCTCGGCGAAGGATCTTGCCTCGCGTGACGTCGTCTCGCGCGCGATGACCATCGAAATCCGCGAAGGCCGCGGCGTCGGCAAGAAGAAGGATCACATCTTCCTGCATCTGGATCACCTCGATCCGGCGATCCTGCATGAACGTCTACCGGGCATCTCGGAATCGGCACGTATTTTCGCCGGTGTCGACGTGACCCGCGAACCGATCCCGATGATCCCGACCGTGCACTACAACATGGGCGGCATTCCCACGAACTATCACGGCGAAGTCGTCACCAAGAAGGACGGCGACGACAATGCAGTGGTGCCGGGCCTGATGGCTGTCGGCGAAGCCGCCTGCGTGTCGGTGCATGGTGCCAACCGTCTCGGCTCCAACTCGCTGATCGACCTTGTCGTGTTCGGCCGCGCCGCTGCGCTGCGTCTCGCCGACAAGCTGACTGCAAACGCCAAGCAGCCGGACCTGCCGTCGAATTCAGCGGACATGGCGCTCGGCCGTCTCGATCATTTCCGCAACGCCAAGGGCGGCACGCCCACGGCGAAGATGCGCGAGAGCATGCAGCAGGTCATGCAGACCAACTGCGCCGTGTTCCGCACCGGCGACGTGCTCAACGAAGGCAAGGAACTGATCCACAAGGTCTATGACGGCATCGACGATATCGGCGTGTCCGATCGTTCGCTGGTGTGGAATTCGGACCTGATGGAGACCCTGGAATACGACAACCTGATCGGTCAGGCGCTCGTCACCATGGACTCCGCCGCCAACCGCACCGAAAGCCGCGGCGCCCATGCCCGCGAGGACTTTGCGGATCGTGACGACAAGAACTGGATGAAGCACACGCTGGCGTGGGTCGAGAAGGGTGGCAAGACCACGATCGATTATCGCCCGGTGCACGACTACACGATGACGAATGACGTGCAGTACATCCCGCCCAAAGCGCGCGTGTACTGAGAAAGCGAAGGCTCGAGAATATGGCTGAGTTCGCACTCCCGAAGAATTCCAAGATCACCGGCGGCAAGGAATGGCCGAAGCCCGCCGGCGCGACCCAGACGCGCGAATTCCGCGTCTATCGCTGGAATCCGGATGACGGCAAGAACCCGTCGGTCGACACCTATCACGTCGATCTCAATGACTGCGGTCCGATGATTCTGGATGGTCTGATCTGGATCAAGAACAACATCGATCCGACCCTGACCTTCCGCCGCTCCTGCCGTGAAGGCGTGTGCGGGTCCTGCGCCATGAATATCGATGGCCAGAACACGCTCGCCTGCACCCGTGCGATGGACGAAGTCGCCGACGGCGCCATCAAGGTCAATCCGCTGCCGCATCAGCCGGTGGTGAAGGACCTGGTGCCGGATCTGACCAACTTCTACGCCCAGTATGCGTCGATCGAGCCGTGGCTGAAGACCACCACGGCCACGCCGCAGAAGGAATGGCGCCAGAGCCATGAGGATCGCGAGAAGCTCAACGGCCTCTACGAGTGCATCCTGTGCGCCTGCTGCTCGACCTCGTGCCCGAGCTACTGGTGGAACAGCGACCGCTTCCTCGGTCCGGCCGCGCTTCTGCAGGCGACCCGCTGGGTCAAGGATTCCCGCGACGAAGCCACTGGCGAGCGTCTCGACAATCTCGAGGATCCGTTCCGCCTGTATCGCTGCCACACCATCATGAACTGCGCCAAGGCGTGCCCGAAGGGTCTCAACCCGTCGGAAGCGATTGCCGAGCTCAAGATGAAGATGGTCGAACGTCAGGTCTGAACTTCAGCATCGATTGCGAAATATCAATGCCGGTCTGCTCACGCAGGCCGGCGTTTTTCGTTTGCAGATACCGGTGCTGCGCCATGCCGCACCCGTTTCGCGCTATCGTGAATGCCATGCCCTAGCTTCGTTTGGGTCCGCCCGGCATTGCTCCCTCGTCGCGCGAAAATGCCGGCAGATGTGAGGGCCTGATGCAAACACCCAAGGATATCGTCGTCTATCTCGACGCCGCTGACAGCGACGCGCACCCGTCGCGACTGCAATATGCCGCTATGCTCGCAAAAGCCTGGGAAGCGCATCTCGTCGTTGCGCTGGTCCCACAGGATGCAAGTTACAATCAGCACTCGTCCTTCGCGCGCGGTGATGCGGTGGCGGCCATGTATGAGCTCTATGAGGAGCGCAAGCGCGCCAGCGTGGCATCGGTGCAGGCGATGTTGGCGGAGATCGCGCGCGTCTATGCGATCGACTGCGAGTTTCGGGATTGCGATGGTGAAGCCGGCGAAGCACTGATGCTGCATGCGCGGCATTCCGGCATGGCGATCCTCGGAACATCGCGCCAGCCGGGCCGCTTTGCGAGCGCACTGACCTTGTCCGAAGACGTCATCTTCGCATCGGGTGTTCCCTCGATCCTCGTGCCACCCGGCTGGAGCGCCGAGCCACCGGCGCGAAAGATCGTCATCGGTTGGAACGCCAGTCGCGAGGCGACGCGCGCCGTTTCCGATGCACTTCCGCTACTGGTCGCGGCCGAGGAAGTTCACGTGGTCGTGGTGACGGAAGCCAAGGTCAATCGCCTGCTGGGTGCCGATCCCGGCGCCGACATCTCCCGGCATCTGGCCCGGTATGGCGTCAGCGTCACACTGGACAATCTCAAGGGGAACGATGCGGGCGCGCTGATCCTGTCGAAGGCGGCCGAGATCAATGCCGACCTCATCGTCATGGGCGCATTCGGGCAATCCAAGATTACCGAATTCGTGTTCGGCTCCGTAACGGGAACGCTGCTCCGGGACGCGACGATTCCGATCCTGCTGTCACGCTGATCCGGGCCGGCGCATGTTCCGCGCCAAGATTCCTGCCCAAGCCCTGTGCAAATCGGACCATTGAGGGCCGATCCTGCGGATATTGCTGTGCCCCCGGCAAAACCCCCTCGCCATGTCAGGCGCTGCCTGTGCTAGTTTGTGTCCGACATTTGGTGGTGAGGGTTTGGTCGATGTTTCAGAAGCTGGGTTTGGGCGTGGCCGCCGGTGCGGTCCTGATGGCATCGATCGTATCGGCAAATGCCCAGACCGCCATGAAATTCGCCCTCGACTGGAAATTCGAGGGCACCTCGGCGCCGTATTTCGTCGCGCTCGACAAGGGCTACTACAAGGCCGAGGGGCTCGACGTCACCATCGATAGCGGTCCGGGCTCGGTCGCGGGCATCGCGCGTGTCGCCGCCGGCACCTATCCGATCGGTTTCTTCGACATCAACTCGCTGGCCCGCTTCCGCGACCAGAATCCGGACAAGGACGTGAAGTCGGTGATGATGGTCTATGACCGTCCCGCCTTCGCGATCGTCAGCACGGCGAAATCGAACATCAACACCCCGAAGGATCTCGAAGGCAAGGTGCTGGGTGCGCCGGCTGCGGACGGCGCCTTCGCGCAGTGGAAGATCTTCGTCAAGGAAAACAAGATCGACGACAGCAAGGTGAAGATCGAAAATGTCGGCTTCCCCGTGCGCGAGCCGATGCTCGCGGATGGCAAGGTCGATGCGATCACCGGCTTCGCCTATTCGTCCTATTTCAACATGCTGTCGCGGGGCCTTGCCGAGAAGGACATCAAGGTGATGCTGATGTCCGACCATGGCATCGTGCTCTACGGTAATGCATTGATGGTCAATCCGGACTTCGCCAAGGCCAACCCGAAGGCTGTTGCCGGTTTCGTTCGTGCGACCATCAAGGGCATTGCCGACAGCTACAAGGACCCGGAGGCAGCGATCAAATCGGTCATGAAGCGCAACGAGACCGCCGACGAGAAAGTCGAGCTGGCTCGCCTGAAAATGTCGTTGAAGGACAATTTCGTGACGCCGTGGGTGAAGGAAAACGGCATTGGCGACATCGACACCAAGCGCATGTCGGACGCCATCGACCAGATCGCCATCACCTATGAATTCAAGAACGCCAAGCCAAAGCCCGCTGACCTGTTCACTACCGACTATCTGCCGCCGCTCGACCAGCGCAAGTTCTAAGCGATCGCCGGCTGATGGACTCTTTCGTCGACATCGATGACGTGACGCTGAACTATCGCGGCGCGTCGGGCGACATCACCGCGCTTCGGGGCACCACGCTGAAGGTGAAGCGCGGCGAATTCGCTGCCGTGGTCGGGCCATCCGGCTGCGGCAAGTCCACTCTGATGCGGCTCGTCACCGGCCTGCACAAGCCGTCGGCCGGCACGATCCGGATCGACGGCAATGAGGTCAGGGGGCCGGTCAAGATGGCCGGCATGGCCTTCCAGCACGCCAATCTGCTGCCGTGGCGCAAGGTCATCGACAATGTCCTGCTGCCGCTGGAAATCGTCGAGCCGTATCGTTCGCAATTCCGGTCGAAGAAGGCCGAGTTCCGCGCCAAGGCCGAGCAGCTGCTGGCCACCGTCGGGCTCGCCGGCTTTGGCGATCGCTATCCGTGGGAGCTCTCCGGCGGCATGCAGCAGCGCGTGTCGCTGTGCCGCTCACTGATCCATGAGCCGGCGCTGCTCATGCTCGACGAGCCCTTCGCCGCATTGGATGCGTTCACGCGCGAGGAGCTGTGGTGCGTGCTACGCGATCTGTGGCAGCGGCTCGGCTTCACGGTGATCCTCGTCACCCATGATCTGCGCGAGGCTGCCTTCCTCGCCGACAATATCTATGTCATGAGCGCGCGCCCCGGCCGTATCGTGCAGGTCAAGCCGGTGGATTTCGCCCGCCCGCGCGATCTCGAAGTCACCTATGACAAGGAATTCGGCGACATCGTGCATGAGCTGCGCCTGAAGATCGCGGAGGTGCGCAAGTCATGAACGCGCGTCTTGTCGAAAAGCTCTCGCCCTGGATATTCACGGTCGCGATCTTCCTGATCTGGGAGGGCGCCTGCGCCGTCTTCAAGATCAACACCTCGGTCCTGCAGCCGCCATCCGCGGCCTTTGCGGCGATGTTCAAGCTGTGGAAGGTGTTTCTGTATCATTCCTGGGCCACGCTCTGGGTCACCATGGTGGGCTTCGCGCTGGCCGTGGTGTTCGGCGTCATGCTCGGCCTCGTGGTCGGATGGTCGCGCACGATCTATCGCGGTCTCTATCCCGTGATGATCGGCTTCAACACGATTCCCAAAGTCGCCATCGTGCCGCTGCTGATCCTGTGGTTCGGCATCGGCGAAGTGCCGGCCATCGTCACGGCGTTCCTGATCTCGTTCTTCCCCATCGTCGTCAATATCGCCACGGGTCTTGCGACGACCGAGCCCGAACTCGAAGACGTGCTGCGTGCGCTCGGCGCGCGCAAGCTCGACATCATGCTGAAGGTCGGCATTCCGCGTGCGCTGCCATATTTCTTCGGCTCGCTGAAAGTCGCGATCACGCTCGCTTTCGTGGGTACCGTTGTCTCCGAAACCCTCGGTGCCAATGCGGGTCTCGGCTTTCTGATCGCGCAGGAAGGCGCCAGCTTCCGCATGGCCAATGTTTATGCAGCCTTGCTGTTGCTCGCCTTCGAGGGCGTGCTGATGTATGCGATGTTTGCCTGGATCGAGCAGCGCTCCACCCGCTGGGCCTTCCGCTCGCAGATGAGTGCCGGCTAGCGCGCATTCCACGTCCCCGAATTCGGCCAACCTCGAAGGGTTGGTCGATTCCGCTGCATGCGCTACACTCGCGCAAGGCGGGCAGGGACTGTGAAGACAGAACAGCACAATTCTCTGAAGATGCTGCAGTGGATGATGGCCGCATCCCTGGCCCTTCCTGTTGCGCTGTTCTCATTCGCTGCGGCGAATTCCTGGATTTCCACCAAGGACATTGCCGATCGCGAGATCGAGCGCTCGCTGGATGTCGCGCATGAACACGCATTGAAGGTGTTCGAGACCATCGATCGCAGCCTGTCGGAACTGAACGAGATCGTCCGCGACCGCACGGATGACGAATTGCGCATGAAGAGCGATGCGATGTCCGCGCGGCTCAAGCAGCTCACCGATGCGCTGCCGCAGCTCAAATCGGCATGGGTTTTCGACGACAAGGGCCGCGCGCTGGTCAACAGCCTCAATCTCGCGCTGCCGCACATCGATTTCTCCGATCGCGATTATTACAAGGCGCATATGGCCGGTGATGTCGGCACGTTCATCGGCGCCAATCTGATGCCGCGCCCGCCTTATCAGGGCGCGCCGTTCTTCGGCGTCAGCCGCCGTCGTACCAGCGAAGACGGGGGCTTTGCGGGCGTCGTGCAGGCCTCGGTGTTTCCCGAATATTTCGAGAAGTTCTATGCCCGCATCGGCCATGTGCCGGGCAGCTTCTTTGCGCTCGGGCTGATCGATGGATCGATCCTTGCGCGCTATCCCACTCTCGCCGAGGCTGCGCGTCTCGATCCCAAGGGTCCGGTCGGGCGCGCCCTCTCGATCAATCCCGATGGCAATCTGGTCGTGATTCGCGCGCCCGGCGACAATATCGAGCGCCGCATCGGCTATCGGCGACTGGCGAACTATCCAATCTATGTCGCCGCCGGTCTCGAAACCTCTGCCATTCGCGACCGCTGGCTGAAAGCCATCAGCTATCATCTGATCTTCGGCATTCCCGCCACGGTGCTGGTGTTCGGGTTGCTGCTGTTTGCGCTCCGCCGCACTCGTCGCATGAATTTCGAGGCGATGAAGCGACGCGAGGCCGAGGAGGCGCTGAAACATGGCCAGCGTCTCGAGACCCTCGGACAGCTTACGGGCGGCGTCGCGCACGACTTCAACAACCTGCTCACGGTGATCCGCTCCTCGGTCGACCTGCTACAACGGCCCGATCTCGCTCCCGAGCGTCGCGCCCGCTATATCGCTGCGATCTCCGATACGGTGAACCGCGCCGCCAAGCTCACCGCCCAGCTGCTTGCTTTTGCACGGCGGCAGACTCTCAAGCCGGAGGTGTTCGATGTCGGCCAATGCGTCAGCGGAGTCTCCGACATCATCGGCACGCTGACCGGTGCCTCCATCGAGATTGTCACGCATCTGTCGGACAAGCCTGTCTATGTGGACGCCGATCTCGGTCAGTTCGAGACGGCGCTGATCAATATCGCCGTCAATGCGCGCGACGCGATGAAGGGCGAGGGCCGGCTCGTCATCAGCGTCACGGCCAGCGCGCGACTGCCATCGGCAACGATGCCGCGCAAGGATGGCTATGTCGCCGTGGCCATCGCGGATTCCGGCAGCGGCATTCCTGCCGATCAGTTCGAGCGCATCTTCGAGCCGTTCTTCACCACCAAGGAAGTCGGGCAGGGTACCGGTCTCGGCCTGTCGCAGGTGTTCGGCTTCGCCAAGCAGTCCGGCGGCGAGGTCGCGGTCGAGAGCGAAGTCGGCAAAGGCAGCGTCTTCACGCTCTACCTGCCGCGCGTCGTCGACGGGGTGTCGCCGGCGCTGGCGGCCACCGAGGCGCCGGTGGTCGACGGCAACGGACTCTCGGTGCTGATCGTCGAGGACAATCGCGATGTCGGCACATTCACCACCGATGCACTGCGCGAACTCGGCTATGCGACCGAACTCCGGCACAGCGCCGATGAGGCACTGGATGAGCTTGCGCACCATGCCGGCCGCTACGATGTCGTGTTTTCCGATGTGGTGATGCCCGGCAGAAGCGGCATCGAGCTGGCCCAGGACATTCGAAAACTCTATCCGGATCTGCCGGTCGTACTCACATCCGGCTACAGCCACGTGCTGGCGCAGAACGGCACATTCGGCTTCGAGCTGCTGCAGAAGCCCTATTCCATCGAACAGCTCTCCCGCGTCCTGGCCAAGGCCGGAAACTGGCGCAAGGCCCAGCGCGAGACGGTGTGAGAGAGGTCCGTCCTAACCTCTCTCCGCTCTCTACGGGGAGAGGTCAGGGAAGGCGCGCAATCGCGAACTAGACGAAATTGATCTGCAGCATCGGCAGCGCGAAGATCGCGACATTGGTGAAGAAGCCGCCGGCATAGGCCAGCGAGCGCGGCGTCGATTTGTCGGCGATGTAGAGCAGTGCATGGGCGATGCGGAAGGCGAGATACACTGCCGCCAGCACGCCGACCGTCTTGGCCGATGCGCCGAAGCTCAGCGCGCCCAGCACCGCGGCTGCATAGAACGGGAAGCTCTCGAAGGCATTCTGATGCGCCGCATAGGCGCGGCGCTTGGCACCGGTGAGGTTCTCGGCGCTGTCACGCGGCGTGTTGTTGTCGCGCGATCCGGATTTGGCGTAGCCGGCGATGATCAGCGGCAGCAGCGCGGCAATCAGAATGCTCCAATAGGCAAACGGCATCGAATCCCCCAAGGCGTTATGATCGCGTGTTGATGGGCGGTTCCCGTTCGGCTGTCAAATCGGCGCGTGCGTCGGGACCGTCCCGGAACATCGCCTGCTTGCGCCCGTTATTCCTCCAAAGGGAGAACTCACATGGCCAATGACAATGCTCGCGATACCGACCGCGCCTGGGAACTGATGAAGAAGATCGGCTTCGCGATGCTGGTCACGCAGGATGGCTCGAAGCTGCGGGCGCGGCCGATGTCCGCCTATGTCGATCGCGAAGCGGACGCGGTCTATTTCCTGTCTGACGCGCGCCAGCACAAGGATGACGAGATCCGGCAGAATCCGAACGTCAACCTCTCCTTCGCCGATGCAGGCGACCAGAAATACGTGTCGGTCAGCGGCACGGCGTCGGTCTCCAATGATCGCGCCAAG
>NZ_JBIISY010000238.1:0-8907 GCF_044340795.1 Tardiphaga sp. | reverse complement strand
TGCGGCCGCACGAGAGAGTGTCGCTCCATCCTCAGAGAGCTTCACCAGCTTCAATGAATCTTCGTCGGTCCAACGGCGGGTCAGCAATTTTCTTGGCATATGGGAAAGCATTGAGGTGGCTGGGCAGGTCCTGTCCCATTAGCGGAACGAGCTAGCACGGTCGGTCCGGTACACGACACTTTGGTTGCGCGCAGCTTGTTCACCAACGCGGCGGTGGCTTCTCGCGTTTACCTTTGAAGACCACTGCCGCCGCGACTGCAGAAATATCACAGGGTCACCAATCGTTTAACAGATTCTTGGAATCTATTTTGTGATCAGAAAAAAGCCCGGCGCGAAGCCGGGCCCTAGTCGTTCTTGGAGAATAGGCGAAAGGCTTAGAACAAGCCGGTGCCGAAGCTACCCCAATTGAAGCGATAGTTCAGGCCGGCCTTGATGGTGTGCTCGTCGTTCCGGAAGCCACCGACCGCGAAGGTGGGGGTCAGGAAGGTCGTCGTACCGAAATCGTAGTACTGATATTCAATCTTGCCCGACCAGTTGCGGTTGAACAGGTATTCGATACCGCCGCCGACGGTGTAGCCGTTACGACCTGCGTCGCCGGTGAAGCCGTTGGTGAAGCGCGAGTCGGCCCAGGCGTAACCGCCCTTCACGTAAAGCAAGGTCGGACCCCATGCCGAGCCAAGACGGCCGGTGACCGAACCGAGGCCACGGTTGGCAAAGCTGCTGCTGGTATCGAGGAAGCTATAGTTCGCTTCAAGACCGAAGACCCAATTTCCGCCGAACTGAGTGTCCCAACCGATCTGACCACCGCCCATGAAGCGACCGTCGTTGCCGCCGCCGACCAGGTTGTCGGAGTTGCCGCGGAAAGCGCCGCCAACGTGGCCGCCGATATAAAAACCGGTCCAGTCGTATACAGCAGCCGGAGCTGCCATCGGAGCCTTGGCGTAGGGGCGAGCTGCCATGTCAGCAGCTGAAGCCGACGATGCGCTGAGCGCCGCGATAGCGGCCGAAGCGAGAAGATACTTTTTCATGATGGGTCCCCAACTGAATCACTAGGTGAAACCTAAAAGCATTCTCGCCGCATTACCGTCACCCATTTGCCACAGGTGACGGCAAAGCCGAGTATATCGCTAGAATGCAACCTATCGGCGGGCAGCTGATCGGACGATCGTGGCGAGGGAGCGCTCGGCGCACGGCCCTCATGAGCGTCGAACCTACCGCAAGGTTTTCTGAATTCGCTTCTAAAAACCCATATTGAAACGCTCAGATATTCGATCGCAGATCTCGCTAAGATTTTGACGACAGGCCGAACTTCCAGCTTTTTACGATTTTGACGCATTGCTCGGAGAGGGGAGCGATGACCCGGGGTCTTCGTTAGTGAATGATCCACGCTCTTTGGTCACGGTCGTCGTAGCGGCGAGCTAGTGAGATAACTTGCCAATCTGGATTTCGCAGTCTGGATATCGTAGCCGATCATCTGGCTTGGAGGACGACAGTGCAGCAACCAACGCGACACCCCGTTATCGATCCCGATAATATCAGCGAGACGCTTTGCCTCGGTCAGATCAACGTCCAGGCCGGTCCCGGCCCGCTGGCGACCCTAACCTTCACAAACCCGCGCAGCCAAGCCGGCCCGCTGTTTGCGCAAGGCACGAGCCTTTACGACGAGATAGTGCGGGCACGCATTGTCGTTACCGGAGAGCAACTCGTCGGACTGAGGGACCTCTTGAACCAAGTGCTGCAGCAACCGGCGCAGGAGCGAGAGGGCTCCTCTGTGGTCAATTAATTTTTTCAGGTGACGCTCTTTGGCTATGGTAGATGAAGGCTGCGAGGAATCATGGGCGTTGATCTCTTGAATATCGAGGGCCTGTTGGCACTGAAGCAGGACGATCCTGTCGTCATGATTAATCTGATGCGCTTCCGAAACACATCGTTGGATGGTGATGGTTCTGGTTGGGACGCCTACCTGCGATACAGCGCACTAACCGTCCCGATGATCAAGGCGCGTGGCGGCACTTTAATCTGGACGGGCAACCCGCAGGCCGTTGCATTGGGCAGGTCTGACGCGCATCGCTGGGACTATATTGCTCTGGTGTACTATCCAACAGTAAGGGCGTTCTCAGAAATGATGACGTCTCCCGATTACGAGATGCAATGTGATCCGCATCGCCTTAACGGATGCGAGGACCACGTCATTATTTGCACATCGGAAGCCTACAGCAAATTCAGCTCCGGCTCGCAAACAGGATCGAGCTCACGGTCCGGCGCCGACTGATCTCTTGGGTGGTAGCCATTCGTTGCCAGTAAAGCGACGTATCGCTCCATGGCAATTTTGCGCGAGCGGTAGGTGTCCGTCTGTTCAGCGTGAGGAAGTGTGTCGGTGAGCCAGCGCAGCACGTAGAGCAGTAACGTCACGATATCATCCAATGTGCAAGGGATGTTGCTCTGTCGTCGCTCCAGCGCCAAAGGTTCAAGGGAAGGCTGCGGGGGCCCCCCTGAGTGCGGGATCGTCTATAGAGCGCTGTTGTCGCACGCCAGGTGCTTTGTTCACCATGGGGGTGGCTTGCGAGACCGTCCGCTGGTCGCGATCACCATCGCGACCAAGGTCAAGAAAATCATCAACGTGATGACATCATGAAGGTGGTCTTCGGCCATCAAGGAAGCGCCCTGCGGCCCGTATCGGTCGCGACGAGCTGACCGTCGCGATCCTCGACCCATCCTAGTTCTCGCAATCGCTGGATCTTCGCATCGCTGACCTTCAGGAAATTCTGCCGGCCTGCAATGATATCTCGGAGCGCCCAGCGAAGAGCGATCTCATCTATAATTTCACTCATGCAATATCCAATAATGGAGACTCACCAGCCGCTTGAAACTAGGATGGTTTCCAATCTTCGATCCAATCTACCGCAGCCCGGAAAAAATCGATTACCTCGGTTACGTCTTTGGGGTTGGGCGGCGTTGCGCCCGTATCGTCCAGAAGGGCCAGAATGTTCCGTTCGTACCCCGCGAAGCGGACGTCGCCCAAAAGGAAGTCATGTTGCGGGAAACGCTCCTCAAGCTCAGACATCATCCGCGTCTGCTGAGCGCTCGTTGCCTCAGGGCTCATTATAAAAATGAACGTTGTCATGGCCAAACCCGCGTGGCCGCAAAGCGGGGGCGCCGGCTGCAATCATCAGCGCCCCCGCGCGCGCCAAGGCTGAGTGGGGGCAGCCAAGTCTGCGAAGCCTCATTCTTCAGCGAGCGCCCGACGTTTCTCATCAAGCAATTTGTCGCAGGGAAAACTGGTTTTATACAAGCAAAAACCGGCACGCACGGCGTCCGGGGCTAGTGACTAAGCCACGCGACGCTGTTCTCGAAGTCTCTTGGCTGCCTGAACTCCAGCTCGTGTCAGGGTGAAGTGGACTGCTTTCTTGGTCGATCGCCCCTTGGCCCAGCCGAGGTCTTCCAATCGCTTGAACGGATTCAATGCCACGTCCACTATTACACGAATGGAGCCGCCGAGGGCATAGATGTCCATAACTAACTGTTTGTCCTGCTCTTCTGGGCTCGGCATGGCGCCTCAATATAAAATTGTACTCAAAAAAAACAGCCCTCAAGCGACCGAGGGCTGGCAATGAAAATGGCTTGGTGAAACGACTGTGGGGGAAAATGTTGCATCGGCCAACATTGCTCGACAATGATACAGTAATGCGAGCTTAGCGTCGGCCCTCTATCGGACACATCTCCGGCTCTCGAGGATTAATCTTTAGCGGTTTCGTGATCGGCGGAACCGCAGATTGTGGCTATGCTGACGCACACGCCATGTATACTCGGATGGAGTAGCTCGGGTGGATTATGGCGGAGAATGCAAAATCAGGAGATGATGGCGGCTACACGCCTGACTTCCTGGCGTTCAAGCACGGCATTTCGGTCAAAGAAGCGATCGAACTTATTAAGCAGATAGGCCAAAACCGGAATGCGCTCGACAGGGCGGCATCTAAGCTTAGAACTACCGCACTTCGAATATCAACTAGATCGCCGCCGTAGATCAGCCTGGAAGCCGGCACCCGCCGGGGGGCTAGTCAAATCCAGAGCCTCCCACGTTTTTCTGGGGTTCCGTTAACTCGGTGGAAAGCGTCCTTGTTTGCGTTTCAGCTTTCACAGGTTGTTGCGCGGCACAAATGCTGGCCTCTGGTATTAAGCTCCGCATGGGGAGCTACACCATCATGCAAATCGAGAAAGGGTTCGTTGTGCTGGCCGATGGTCGGCCGCAGCTTCTTTTCGAGCGTGCTGAAGATGCAGAGGCGGTGGTTGACCAAGTCGAGACGCTCGGCAATCTGCCGGACTTTCGGTGGTTCGTTTTGGACTTCCCGTCGTCTGCCTGACCGCTGGTCGTCGCAAGAAGCCCAGCGTGATTATGCCGCATCCCGATTGTTCAGCGTTCGCATAACGACTTGACGAGCATCAAGTGCCGGCGTCGCCGCTTCGCTATTGCGAGATGATATCTGATAGTTTCAGGCTTTGCATGGCACCTCCATAGCACCTCTCCGTAAGTCCCGATGTTCGCCGCTTCGGCCGCGAGCGAGGGAGGTGCGCTCAATCTATGAGGGGATGGCTATGAGGAAAGACGATGCGCCCTGCGGGCGCGGCACGCGTGATCCTGCGTCAACATTGATAGGTTCGCCTCACTTCAATGAAACTCGAAAGTGCGTAGTCTTCCACTATTTGCGTGACGGGGGTCCGCAAGAGGTATGGCTTCGTGTTGACTCACAGATCCACGCAGCCACCGCACTCGAACTGTTCTGGTGCGCTTGGCCAGCATTGATCGGGAGGCTAGAAAGCACCGATCCAATCGATAGCATCGTCATGCCGGACTTCTCAATTTAATACGCTCTCTCTCGTTTCACTACAGCGCGAACGCTACTCGAGTTCGCACGGTGGACTGGCGATGCGTTATCTAATGGTGCCGTTATCGTTTCTTGCGATCAGCGAAGCTTCGGCCCAGCAAACTTACACCATTCAAAACTGGCCTTCGGAACTCGACAGGGTGCCGTGTGAGGCCTGGAAGAGAAATCCTGACGGGTCCATCGGGCAAACTGGCACCATAATTGTCGGCCGAACGAAGATGAGCGGGAAAAGCCTTAAGAACACTGTTGAAGCGGGCATGATCGAAAAGAAATGCTCAGCCGTTTTGAAATAGATGAAAGCGTCGTACAGTTGCAGCGCTCTTTATTGAGTAGCGCGCGGGTCAGACCACGCTCGATCCGGCCGACAGATCGCCTTGTTGTAAGCCTGCGGGTTCTTGGTACCGTCTTTCAATATGTGCCACCACTGTCCCGCCCGGCCTTCTCCGACGATAACGCCTCGGAATGGTCGACGGCTCGGCGGATGGACGATCACTCGGTCACCTTTCGCAAGGCCATCCATATCTGTCTCCCATTCGGCAGCACGAAAACGTACCCGGCCAATAGATAAATATCGGAAGCAGGCCACTACATGGCAACTCGTCCCGACTCCGGTTGGCGGCATGGAAGATAGCAAAAAGCCCCGGTCTTCCGGGGCTTTCGCTTAGTTGCCGCCGCCGCCGGCGCCGCCGCCAGCACCTCCGCCGGCACCGCCGCCAGCTCCACCACCAGCGCCGGCGCCACCGCCTGATGTCCGGGCGGCGTCAGTGTTGCTTGGAGCGTTGGCGCCACTGTACGTGCCCGAAGCGGCGTTCGAGCCGTTGAGGGAGCTCGCGTTATTGCCGCGCTCGGATCCAACGGCGCCCACGGTGCGATCCGCGGATGTAGGAGCCGGAGACGTGGTCGAGGTCTGTGCGATGGCCGTTCCCGAAAGCATTGCGAGAGCGGCGCCTGCGATCAAAAGCTTCTTCATGAGTGTTTCCTCATCGGTTGCTAACAAACCTCCAATGAAGCCGTTCAGGACACGTTCCGGCCTACAATTAATTATCCGATCGGAACGGAGCGCAAAATGTCGCGTCTTTCAGTCACCTTCATGGGAAGGTTCCTCTGCCTTGGCGATGATCCAGGCACGCCTGCCCCGGTGTCTTCCCCTGTGACACCGGGGCTTTTTTGGTGACGCATGCCAGAGCGCCGAAAACTTCGACCGCTATATATGATGGGCTCTAGCGATTATTCTGGCGCTGAGGCATTGCAGGTGGGTCGTAAAAATTATGTATGAAGGCGGCAGGGCGCCTGCTGATCCAAGCAGTCCCTCGACGAAGCAGGGCTACCGATGGCAGTCATTATTCGTAAGTGCGATTGGCACACGCGCGGTTATGGTGTTGAACCGCGGCCGAGTGCATTTCTGAGGTTAGCGACCTGGTCCGGCCACGTGATGCTCATCTGCTGTCACTCCAAGAGCGTGTATGCAGTGGCGCAGTTCAATGATCGTTGGCGAGCCACGGGATCCTTACGCACACCGTCCTACACTTAATCCGATGATCATAATGTTCAACACTCGTATGCTCCGCTAACCCATTCGTGCAATGTCGTCTTGGATACCTGAGAACTTGCCTTGCCGATTTGAACCTGATGAAGCGTTATATGAGGACGCTTTGACAACCGCCCCGTCGCCCGCGTTCGTCAGGTTAAGCGCGTGGGCATGTCTGCGCAGCTAACTCACATGCGAGTTGCGAAAGGAAAATATTCCATAATCAAAGTTATGCGAACTGTTCGCTTCTGCACATAGATGGTTTTTACTGAGGATGTAACGTACAAAGGAAAGCGGCTGGTCGTCACGCAGGGAAAAGCGACGTGATGCGCGTCCTAGCCTGCTCGATAACCGTCTCTCGTTTCAGAATGTCGTCAGTTAATGGCGATCTCGGTATCAAAATTCCATCTGGCCTTCTCACTCGGGCGATCCAACCCGCGCCAAGCCGCCTAACTTGGATCGTGAAACCGTTGTACTCAATATCTTCCTCAAGACTGATCATCACCACACGCTGCCTGTCTAAAACTTGAACTACGAGGCCAATCAAGTGCGATGACGTAAATCGTCGGGCGGGGGGAGGATTGGCGGCGTTGCAAACGTTGTACCTGAACTCATCCCAAGATCGCGCCAGCGACGACAATGATCGCAACGCCCGTCACGACGTATGCGTTGAAGTACTTCTGCATCGATCTCGTGACCGGCCTTAGCTCACTTTTGATCCAACCATCGCCCAGCGCCAGTGAATCCTTCTCAACGGATGTCTGGATGAAGGAGCATTTGGGACATTCATAAGCATGAGCCACATAGCTCAGCCGCTCTGGTGTAGAACGCAACCATATCGACGAAGCTCCGCACTCTGGGCAAGGTGGGGTCCGTGTCTGCGCCATTGGTCAGGCCGCTGATGCTTGCAATTGCCTCGCCGTCGGTGCTATCGCGTGCGTGCGGATCCTTGCCAGATTTTAGTCGATCATCATCGTCCCCAGACGGTCTTTGCATGCTTTCGGTTTGAGCGGGCAATCAAGGTACCCGCCACGAATTTAGAAAACTCTTTGAGTTCGTCAAGAGGCTTGTCCGAGCGAACTGCCCGCAAAACATCTGCTGGTCAGCGCAAGACCGCCGTCTCAGTTCGAAGACCGGTCTGCGATAGATTGCGCGCGCTGTTCCCGCGCAACCCATTCACTATAGGCCTGAAGAGCTGGGACTTGCCGCTCTCGCGCTCCACGCTGGATGCTTGCCAACGTCTCGGCCGACGGCGGCGACAAACCGGTCTCACGTTCATGCGCCTTACACCGAGAGGCGATAAGCAGTAGGAGGGCGAAGAAGAGCAGAAGCGATATCGCAGTAATCATAACAGTTGCAGATAAGTACGTCGTATCAGACCTTGGTCCCGACGGCGGGGTGGAAATCGGGGCATGACGTCATCACCCAGCAGCCTGCTTGGGCAAAGTCAGGGCACTGTGTTTAGCAGCCCCTCCCAAAGCAGCTCCGATAGCGACACGAACCTTTTGAATCGCGCGTTCCTCGACCTGGCGGACGCGTTCTCGGGAAATCCCTAGTTCTGCGCTGAGTTCATCCAGGATCAATGGGTCGTCTGTGAGCCATCTTGCCCTGATGATACGTTGCTCTCGCGCGGAAAGTCCGCTCAGCGCTTCTTCGAGGGCTTGACGACGTCGCGCGCTATCCCTCCGCTCAGCATATACTTCTTCGACATCTATATCGTCCGCAAGACGATCCTGCCATTCCAGTCCTTCATCGTCGTCGTCGAACGACCTTGCATTCAGCGACATGTCGCCCTGGAGACGCCTGTTCATTTCGATGACGTCGCTCTCGGGCGCGTGCAGACCTCGCGCAATGCGCTTGACCTGCTCTGGCTGTAATTCGCCGTCCTCCAGTGCGCCAATTCTACTCTTTAGACGTCGCAAATTGAAAAAGAGGCGCTTCTGGGAGTTCGAAGCTGCGATCCTGACAACGGACCAGGACCGCAGAATGTATTCGTGGATGGTCGCCTTGATCCACCAGGTCGCATAAGTCGCGAGCCGGAAGCCGCGATCCGGGTCGAAGCGTTTGACGGCCTGCATCAGTCCGATATTGCCCTCCGAAATGACGTCGGAGATCGGCAGGCCGTAGCCGCGATAGCGCATCGCGATCTTTGCGACGAGACGAAGATGGCTCGTCACTAACTGATACGCGGCCTCCTCGTCGTCCGTCTCACGAAGCCGACGCCCGTAGGCGACCTCCTGATCCGGCGTAAGCATTGGAAAGCTTTTGATCGCGTTCATATAGCGCGTAAATCCGCCCCCTGCTTCAAGGGCTGGAAGAGCCATTGCGGCCATTGTCGAACTCCATAGTGGCCATCTGGAATGCCCGCGCGCCGGTAAACCGGCGCGCGGAGTCGAAAGCTGCTTCAGGCAGCCCTAGCTTCCAGTTGTTCGACGTTATTGCGCGCACCCTGTCCGATCGGGATGAAGCGCGGCTTCATGGCCTCGGGCACTTCGC
>NZ_JBIISY010000026.1:0-40860 GCF_044340795.1 Tardiphaga sp. | reverse complement strand
GACGCGCGCCCTGATCGCGCAGCTGGACTTTCAGGCGGTCGGCGAAGAAGGCGAGGAGATCGGCCGGGACCTTCTGCGTATCAGCAAAGGTTTTGCCGGCGCTGGTCGCGAGCAGACCTTCAACACCAGACTGCGAAGCCTTGGTCATCGAGAGACGAAGATTGTTCTCCAGCACAAGGCGGATCACACCAAGCGCCGCGCGGCGCAGCGCGAACGGGTCCTTCGAGCCGGTCGGCTTTTCATCCATCGCCCAGAAGCTGGTGAGCGTATCGAGTTTGTCGGCAAGGCCGACAGCGATGCTCACAGGATCGTTCGGTACGCTGTCGCCAGCGCCCTGAGGCTTCCAGTGATCTTCGCTCGCCGCCGCGACCGACGCATCTTCGCCATGGGCCAGCGCGTAATACTTGCCCATCAAGCCCTGCAGCTCGGGGAATTCGCCGACGACTTCCGTCAGCAAATCCGCCTTGGCAAGCTGTGCCGCACGCTTCGTCTTCGCAGGATCAGCACCGACCAGCGGCGCGATCTCGCCGGCCAGCCGCTCGATGCGCTTGATGCGCTCTGCCTGCGTGCCGAGCTTCTCGTGAAACACGATCTGATCGAATTTCGGCAGCCGGTCTTCCAGCTTCGTCTTCAGGTCGGTCTCGTAGAAGAACTTCGCATCGCTCAAGCGCGCGCGGATGACGCGTTCGTTGCCGGCGATGATGGCGGCGCCGCCATCACTGGCTTCGATATTCGCCGTGAGGATGAACTTGTTGGTGAGCTTTTCCGTCTTCGGATCGCGCACCACAAAACACTTCTGGTTGGCGCGGATGGTCGCGCGGATCACTTCATCCGGGATCGACAGGAAGTCCGCATCGAACGAGCCCATCAGCACCACCGGCCATTCGACCAGGCCCGAGACTTCGTCGAGCAGCGCGGGGTCCTCGACCAGCTCAAAACCCTGCGCAAAGGTGAGCTGGCGCGCATCAGCAAGAATGATCTCCTTGCGGCGCTCGGGATCGAGCACGACCTTCGCATGCTGCAGCTTTGCGACGTAATCGTCGAAGCGGCGCACCTCGATCTCGCCGGGCGCGAGGAAGCGATGGCCACGCGTGGTCTGGCCGACGCTGACACCAGGGAGGTCGAATTTGACGACTTCCGGCTCTTCGGTCTCGATGCCAAACGTGGCGACGATGGAATGCAGCGGACGCACCCAGGTCAGTGCGCTCGACTTGATCGACGCCTCGCCCCAGCGCATCTGCTTCGGCCAGGGGAAGGTGCGGACCACCATCGGCAGGATTTCGGCGAGCACATCGATGGCCGGCTTGCCCGGCTTTTCGGTGAGCGCGATGTAGAAATCGCCCTTGGGATCGCGCTGGATTTTGGCTTCGTCGATCGAGTTCAGACCGGTGGCCTTCAGGAAGCCGGCAATCGCGGCTTCGGCGCCGCCGACGCGAGGACCCTTGCGCTCCTGCTTGAGATCGGGCTGGCGGGCGGGAATGCCATGCACGGTGAGCGCGAGACGGCGCGGGGTCGCGAAAGCCTTGGCGCCTTCATAGACGAGGCCGGCATCGACAAGCTTGTCGGTGACCATTCGGCGCAGGTCTTCCGCCGCCTTGGCCTGCATGCGGGCGGGGATTTCTTCGGAGAACAATTCGAGGAGAAGATCGGGCATCAGGCAGCGCTTCCGGCTTCAGTGTGCACCCATGCTTCGCCGCAGGCTTTGGCCAGCTCGCGGACGCGCATGATGTAGCTCTGGCGTTCGGTGACCGAGATCACGCCGCGCGCATCGAGCAGATTGAAAACATGGCTGGCCTTGATGCACTGGTCATAGGCCGGCAGCGCCATCAGGTGTTCCTCGCGCTTGTCGCCCTTCCAGCCCGCATCGAGATATTTCTTGCAGGCGGCCTCGGCCATCTTGAACTGCTCGAACAGCATCGCGGTGTCGGCATGTTCAAAGTTGTGCCGGGAATATTCCTGCTCGGCCTGCAGGAAGACGTCGCCATAGGTCACCTTCTCGGCGCCTTCGCGGCCGTTGAAGTTGAGGTCATAGACGCGGTCGACGCCCTGCACATACATCGCAAGGCGTTCGAGGCCATAGGTAAGCTCGCCCGCAACCGGCGCGCATTCGACGCCGGCGACCTGCTGGAAGTAAGTGAACTGCGAGACTTCCATGCCGTCGCACCAGCATTCCCAGCCGAGGCCCCAGGCGCCCAGCGTCGGGCTTTCCCAGTCGTCCTCGACGAAGCGGACGTCATGCAGGGCGGTGTCGATGCCGATGGCTTTCAGCGACTGCAGGTAGAGGTCCTGCAGGTTCGCCGGCGACGGCTTCATGATCACCTGGAACTGGTAATAATGCTGCAGCCGGTTCGGGTTCTCGCCATAGCGGCCGTCCTTCGGCCGGCGCGACGGCTGCACATAGGCGGCCTTCCAGGGCTTTGGGCCCAGCGCGCGCAGGGTGGTGGCGGGATGGAAGGTGCCGGCACCCATTTCCATGTCATAGGGCTGCAGGATGACGCAGCCCTGCTCGGCCCAGAACCGCTGCAGAGCGAGAATGAAACCCTGGAACGAGCGTTCCGGGCGCATATGCGGAGGCAGGGAGTCCGTCATGTTTTTGGGTATATCCGGGCCGGTTTTTCGGGAATAGCCATCCAAATCACCCCGGAATGTCGGGGCGGATCGAGGCGCGCGGACCGTATCCATGCGGCCCCGTGGAATCAAGGCGATACGCCGCAGGGCGGAACGAAAGCGGCCCTGATGGCGTTGACCCGGCGAACCCCAACAGAACTTCCGAGTTGCTGCCGGTCAGGAGGACATGCCCGTCCTCGGGCCGGCGCTTTCGTTTTGGTCTGCCTGTAGCCTGGATGGAGCGCAGCGCAATCCAGGAATCAGAGCTTCACGAAGTCGCCGGTCCCCGGATTACGCTTCGCTCCATCCGAGCTACGGAGGCGCCGGCGTCAGCCCGGCCGATAGGCGCCGGTGACGGGGTCGCGGCGGAGGGTCTTGGCTTCGGGGGCGGATGTCTCGGCCATCCGGGCCTGACGGGCTGCATCGAGTTCCTGATTGACGCGCTTGACGGTGCGATAGGCCCAACGGACCACGGCAGCGCTTCCAAGCGCACCCGCAATGGCGACCAGCGGCGGCATTTTCGTGTCCTTGCTCATGACGAGCCCCCTTCCCAGTAATTTCGCTCAACTGCTGGCGCGGGACAATGGCGATTTGGGGGACGAGATCGGAAGCGTAGCCCGGATGGAGCGGAGCGCAATCCGGGACCGGCGATGCGTTGATAGGCTGGATCCCGGATTACGCTTCGCTCCATCCAGGCTACAGGTCTCTTCAAAACCCGAAGCGCGACCAGAGTGCACGGGTTTCCAGCGTGGTCACGATCTGATCCGGCAGATCCGCCAACGCGCCGAGTTCCAGCTGCGCGCCGCTGGAGGATTTGCGACCGAGCAGGTTCGACAGCATCCCGGTCGGCTGCGCGATCACCGGCATCTTCACCTCGTCGCCGTAACGCGCGCGGAGCACCGAACGGAGATCGCCGATGGCATCGACCAAACCGAATTCGACGGACTTTTCGCCGGCCCAATAGGCGCCCGTGAACAATTCGTCCTCGGGCCCCTTGAGACGGGCGCCGCGGCTTTCCTTCACGAGGTTGATGAAGATCGCGTGGATCTCGCGCTGGAGCGATTTCAGACGTGCGACGTCATCGGGATTTTCCGGCAGGAACGGATCGAGCGTCGCCTTGTGCTCGCCCGCCGTATAGAGGCGCCGCTCGACGCCGATCTTCCTGATCAATTCCTGAAAACCGAACGTGCCGCCGACCACGCCGATGGAGCCGACGATGGACGACGGATCGACGAAGATTTCATCGCCCGCGCAGGCGATCATGTAGCCGCCGGACGCCGCGACATCCTCGACGAACACGAACACCGGCAGCTTCTTCTCGGCGGCGAGCTGGCGCACGCGCAGATAAATTTGCCGTGATTGCACCGGCGAGCCACCGGGCGAATTCACCACCAGCGCAACGGCTTTGGCATTCTTCGTGGCGAATGCCTTGTCCAGCAATTTGCCGACACCCGCGAGCGACATGCCCGGCCGCAGCGGCGTGACGGCGCCGATGGTGCCGGACAGACGGACCACCGGAACCACTGTTGTCGCGCGACGGAAACGCGCAGGCAGCAGCCTTGAGATCGCCGCTTTCAAACTGGATTCGCTCATACAAAGTTACCTCGACGTTAACCGTACATTATCACGCGCGTGTCATTGAACCGGCAGAGACTTTCAGCGTTTGCAAACCATAATTGCCAAACGCGCGTTGGGAGCGAACATGAAGATCTATCTGCTGATGCTGATCATCGGCACGCTGCTCACGGCGATCCATTTCACGTCGGCGCCGCAGAAGCGTTCGGGAACAGCGCGACAGTCATAAGTCATGCGCATCGCCTAGAGCGATGCCCATGGCAGAGCCGCATGCCCCGCCAGAATGTGCTGGATATGGGCATCGGGTGCGCCGCTCGCATCCCGTAGCGCAATGCCGGGATGAATTGCCGCAGGCGCCCTCCCCCCTTTTATTGCACGCACGAGAATCCGGATCGCCGGCGCCGATGCATCGCCATGCACGGGCATCAGCGCGAGCGAGCCGAAGCCGCGATCGACCGCCGCCAGCACATCGGCGATTCCATCGGCACGCCAGATCATCGTCAGAACGCCGTTCGATTTCAGAACGCGGCGTGCGGCGTGGACCCATGTCGCGAGGGTGTCCCCGGTCGCAACATGCGCGATCTCCCGGGTCCTGTCCGGCGAGGCGCGATGGCGCGTGGCATCGTTGAAGGGTGGATTCATCAGGATGACGTCGGCGCTGTCCGGCGGCAGACCGCTGGCGGCGAAGTGCTCGGCACTTGATCCGAGGTCAAGCGTCATCACCTCGGCGGCGAGGCCATTGGCTTTGGCGTTGTGGCGCGCGAGATCGGCAAAATCCGGATTGATTTCGATCAAGGCGAGCGACAGTCCGGCCACACGTCTTGCGACAGCGAGACCCGCCGTCCCCACGCCGGCGCCGAAATCCACCACCCGCTGGCCTGGACGCGCCGACGTCGCGGCTGCCAGCAGGATCGCATCGTGACCGGCGCGATGACCCGAGGCCGGCTGCCGCAACAGCAGCTGGCCCCCCAACACGCGGTCATCCGTGGTCACGATCGTGTCAGGCATCATTTGCCCTCGGCGCGCAACTCATGCGCGAGTCCAGCCTCGGTCAGAATCGCACGCGCCTCCCGCGCATCATCCTCATGCACGAGAATCCGGCGTGGGATCACGCCGAGCGAGCCTTCCAGCACGCTCATATTCTGGTCCAGCACCAGATGGTGGATATTGGCGCCGTCGAGCAGCGCGCCCACCGCCGAGACCAGCACCACATCATTTGTCCGCAGGATTTCGCGCAATTGACCACCATCCCTGTTTCTTCGCGTCAGTTAGCGTCTCTTGGCCGGTATATCTGGATTTGATCCAGGTTCCCTAGCCCTTGCCGCATCCCCGCGCAGTTCCTATTCTGCGGACATATTGTCTAACCGGCCCCATCTGCGCATGAATTTACATGATTTTCGCGCGAATTCGGCCTATCAGGGCGAGCGCGCCGGCCGGCCACGGCTGACCGCGCAGAGACCTTAGTAATTCGGAGACTACAGCGTGGCGGTGATTGTTCCTTTCGAGAGTCACGCAACAGCGTCGATCGACCAGCTTGTCAGCCTTGTTGCCGGCGACATGGAGCGCGTGAATGCGACCATCCTGTCGCGCACCGGCTCCGACGTCACCATGATCCCCGAAGTCGCCAACCACCTGATCTCCTCGGGCGGCAAGCGGCTGCGCCCGATGCTGACGCTGGCGATGGCCAATCTCACCGGCTACACCGGCGACGGCCACATCAAGCTCGCCGCCGCCGTCGAATTCATGCACACCGCGACGCTGCTGCATGACGACGTGGTCGACCAGAGCGAACTGCGTCGCGGAAAACTCTCGGCGCGCATGCTGTGGGGCAACGAGGCCTCGGTGCTGGTCGGCGACTTCCTGCTCGGCCAGGCATTCCGCATGATGGTGGAAGTCGGCTCGCTGCGCGCGCTGGACATCCTGTCGTCGGCTGCAGCGACGATCGCCGAAGGCGAAGTGATGCAGCTCGCCGCCGCCAAGAACACCGCCACCACGGAGGACGAATATCTCGCGGTCATCCGCGGCAAGACGGCCGAGCTGTTCGCCGCTGCCTGCGAAGTCGGCCCCGTCATCGCCAACCGTCCGAAGGCCGAGCAGACCGCGTGCCGTTCGGTCGGCATGAATCTCGGCATCGCGTTCCAGCTCGTCGACGACGTGCTCGATTACGGCGGCAAGGCTGCGAAGCTGGGCAAGAATGTCGGCGACGATTTCCGCGAGGGCAAGATCACGCTGCCCGTCGTGCTGGCGTTCCGCCGCGGCAATGATGCCGAGCGCGAATTCTGGATCAAGTCGCTGGAGCGCGGCGAGATCGGCGACGGCGACCTCGATCATGCCATTGGCTTGATGACCAAGCATCGTGCACTGGAAGACACGATCAGCCGCGCGCATCATTATGGTGCGATGGCTGTCGATGCGCTGGCCCTGTTCCCGCCCTCGCCGATGAAGACGGCGCTGGAGCAGGTGGTGGCGTTCTGTCTGGCGAGAACGCATTGAGCTCTGTTGCCTGAAGTCTCCCTCCCCGGAGCGAAGCGAAGGGGAGGGTCCGCCGCTAGGCGGGGGTGGGGTCTCTCCCCCACGTGACGTCGGCGTGTGGGGAGGCACCCCACCCGTCTCGAAGCTCGCTGAACGCTCGCTTCGATCCACCCTCCCCGCTGCGCGGCTACGCCGCTTGGGGGATGGAGAAGAACGCTAAATCCTCGCCACCAAATCCTTGATCAGCGCCGCGATCCGCCCCTCCGGCTTCTCCAGCTCCGCCATGATCGAGAAGTGATCCGCGCCTGGAATCTCCTCATAGCTCACCGGCAAGCCATGCTGCACGCGATGCACCGCGAGGTCCGCGGTCTGCTGGCGCAGGATCGGCAGTTCGGCGCCGCCGACCACGAGTGCCAGCGGCTTGTTGGGCCCGGCGCCCTGCAGCAGCGGTGACTGCCGCTTCGACATCGCTTCATCGAGCTTGAGCTTCTCGTTGAGATAGGACGCGCGGATCGGCTCGAGATCGTAGATGCCGGAAATCGCGACGCCGCCCTTCACTTTCGGATGCGACAGCGTCGTCGAGGTCAGATGGCCACCGGCCGACCAGCCCGACACCACGATCCGCTCCGCATCGATGCCAAGCGCGCCGGCCTGCGCCACCAGCGCATCCACGCCGGCATGAATCTCCGCGACGATCTCGTCCAGCGTCGCGTCCGGCGCCAGCGTGTAGCCAATGGCAGCGACATTGATGCCGTGGGCGATGGGACCCGCCGCAAAACAGGTGAAAAAATCCTTTGAGCGCATCTGCCAGTAGCCGCCATGGATCAGCAGCAGCACCGGGCCACCTTCCGTCACCTTGATGAGATCGATCCTGTTGCGGTCGCGCGGGCCATAGGTGAGGTCGAGATGCGCGGGATATTTCGCCTTCATGGCATCGGAGCGCTGGCCCCAACCATTGGCAATCTCGGCACTTCCGGCGACGGCCACGCTGTTGTTGAGGCCGGCATCGATTTGCTCGCGTGACATCGCGCGCCAGTTGGAATCGCCGAACGGATTACTCATGGTTGTTATCCTTAGCTTGCATCTCTGCCTTGTGCGGCGCGGTGCCGCTTGTGCGTGCCAATTATGCAAGAAATAGGCTAGACCGCCACGCGCCGGACGAACATGCTGCATCTGCTTTTTCTGCATCACCTTTGGAGACGTGCGTGGCTTCCCATTCCGACCTCATCAAAGCAACGGCCTGCGCCGTCGTCGATCAACTCAACAATGGCACGGTGACGCCGCTCGATGTGCTCGATGCGCTGGAAACGCGCATCAAGGAGGTGGAAGGCCAGGTCAATGCGCTGCCGATCCTGTGCTTCGACCGCGCGCGTGATCACGCCAGGGAGCTGATGAAGAAGCCGCTGGGTGAGCGCGGGATCCTCGCGGGCCTGCCGGTGCCGATCAAGGATCTGACCTCCGTGGCCGGCGTGCGCACGACCCAGGGCTCGCCGATCTTCAAGGATGTGGTGCCGGCCAAGTCGAACGTCCTCGTCGAGCGCCTCGAAGAGAATGGCGGCGTGGTCTATGCGAAGTCCAACACGCCGGAATTCGGCGCCGGCGCCAACACCTTCAACGAAGTGTTCGGGGCAACGCTGAATCCGTGGGACCTGTCGAAATCGGCGGCCGGCTCGTCCGGTGGTGCTGCGGCGGCGCTCGCCAGCGGCACAGCCTGGATCGCGCATGGCTCGGACATGGGCGGCTCGCTGCGCAATCCTGCCAGCTTCTGCGGCATTGTCGGCCTGCGCCCGAGCCCCGGTCGCGTTGCGGCGACGCCGAATATCGCGCTGGCCCGCATGGTCAGCGTGCAGGGCCCGATGGCCCGCAATGTCGAAGACCTCGCGCTGATGCTCGACGCCATGAGCGGCGAACATCCCGCCGACCTGATCTCGCTGCCGAAGCTGCCGGAGACCTTCCGTTCCGTCGTGCGCGCCGGCAAGAAGCCGAAGCGGATCGCCTATTCGCCCGATCTCGGCATCACACCCGTCGATCCGGAAGTCGCGGCGCTCACCCGCAAGGCGGCGGAGCGTTTTGCCGAAGCCGGCGTGATCGTCGAGGAAGCGCATCCCGACCTGCGCGAGGCCCATGAATGCTTCCATGTGCTGCGCGCCTACGATTTTGCGATCTCAAAACTCGGCCTGCTACGCGACCACCGCGACAAGCTGAAGCCGGAAGTGATCTGGAATATCGAGGAAGGCCTCAAGCTGAAGGTCGAGGATCTCGCCAAGGCGGAATCGCAGCGCGTGGCACTGGCGGCCCGCGCTTACGAGTTCTTCCAGAAGTATGACCTGCTGCTGTGCCCGGCGACCATCACGCCGCCATTCCCGATCGAGCAGCGCTATCTCGCCGAATGCAACGGCACCAAGTTCGACAACTATGTGCAGTGGCTGGGCATCGTCTATGCGATTACCCTGACCTGCTGCCCGGCACTGTCGATCCCCTGCGGCTTCACTGCGACCGGCCTGCCCGTCGGCCTGCAGATCGTCGGCCCGCCGCGCGGCGAAGCCTCGCTGCTCGCCGGCGCCCGCGTGCTGGAGGATATTCTGGGCTTCCAGGCGATCACACCGATCGATCCGCGTCCGGCGAAGTAACGGCACTCGGCAACATGTAGGGTGGGCAAAGCGCAGCGTGCCCACCTCTACCAACCGTGCACTTGAAGGTGGGCACGCTTCGCTTTGCCCACCCTACGGCCCAGCTGCGCTAGATACCGCTGACGAATTCATACTTTAGTATAAGCCACATTGCCGCAGTTTGCGTTTAAAGACGCTATGCTGCGCCGCAAGCGCGCGCATGGGCGGACAGAACGATCCTGCCATCAGCAATGCGTTTCCCGGCATTGGCTTTTCCCCCCGCTTCTGGCAACCGAATATTTCGTTTCACGGAATATGAGGGCTTTTAGTGGCTGAGACATTCGCACCGCCGGCGGACGGCAAACTTCACTTCGACGACGCCAAGAAACGCATCAAGGCGATCTTCATCGGCTCGATGGGCAATCTCGTCGAATGGTATGATTTCTACGCCTACACCGCCTTTGCGCTGTATTTCGCGCCGGCCTTCTTCCCTTCCAATGATCCGGTCGTGCAGCAGCTCAATGCGGCCGTGCTGTTCGCCGCCACCTTCCTGATGCGCCCGTTGGGCGGCTGGCTGTTCGGCTTCCTCGCCGACAAATACGGACGCCGGCTGTCGCTCACGATCTCCGTGCTGTTCATGTGCTTCGGCTCGCTGATCATCGCGCTGGCGCCGACCTATGCGACCATCGGCTTCGCCGCGCCCGTCCTGCTCGCCATCGCCCGCATCATCCAGGGCCTCAGCCTTGGCGGCGAATACGGCGCCTCCGCCACATATCTGTCGGAGGTCGCCGATCCCAACCATCGCGGTTTCTATTCGAGCTTCCAGTATGTGACGCTGATCGGCGGCCAGCTGACCGCCATCATCGTTCTCCTGCTGCTGCAGAAGGTGTTCCTTACCGAGCAGGAGCTGAAGGACTGGGGTTGGCGCATTCCGTTCTTCATCGGCGCCAGCCTCGCCATCTTCGCCGCCGTCATGCGTCGCGACATGCATGAGACCGAGCAGTTCACAGAAGCCAAGAAGCAGGCCAAGCCGATGGGCTCCATGGCCGGCCTGCTGAAATATCCGCGCGAATTGCTGCTGGTTGTCGGCCTCACCGCCGGCGGTACGGCTGCGTTCTATACGTTCACCACTTACATGCAGACCTTCGTGAAACTCTCGGTGGGCCTCACCGCCGACCAGACCACCACGGTGATCTTCGGCACGCTGATCTTCGCCTGCATCCTGCAGCCGATCTATGGCGCGCTGTCGGATCGCTTCGGCCGTAAGCCGCTGCTGATCTTCTTCGGTGTCGCTGGCACGCTGTGCACGGTGCCGATCCTCACCACGCTGCAGACCACCAAATCGCCCTTTGTCGCCTTCCTGCTGATCTGCGGCGCCTGGGTGTTCGTGGCGGGCTACACCTCCATCAATGCCGTGGTGAAGGCCGAACTGTTCCCGACCAATATCCGCGCCATGGGCGTCGGCGTGCCCTATGCGCTGACCGTCTCGATCTTCGGCGGAACCGCCCCGGCCGTGGCGCTGTATTTCAAGCAATCGGGTCACGAGCACTATTTCTATTACTATCTGTCAGGCATGATCTTCCTGTCGCTGCTGATCTACGCGACCATGCGCGACACCAAGCATAACTCGGCCATGCACCGTCACGAGTGATGGTCAGCGCCTAGCCAAGGAGCGTCAGCATGGATGAAGACAAGACACCATCCGAATCCAAGCTGACGCAGACCAAACAACGCTGGGCGCGCGAAGGCCGGTTTCTCACCGGCCGGCATGCGCGCCCGGAGACGGAACGACTTCCACCTGGCCAGCACCTGACACAGGACTGGCCGGTGCTGGATCTGGGCGTCACGCCCAATGTGAATCGCGAGCGCTGGCGCCTCGATGTCTATGGCGCCGTCGAGACGCCGCTGTTCTGGGACTTTGCGCAATTTTCCGCGCAGCCGCAGTCCACTTTCATCTCCGACATTCACTGCGTCACCACATGGTCGCGCTACGACAATCAGTGGGAAGGTCTTTCGACCCGCGCCTTGCTCGACGCTTGCCGGCCGAAGCCGGACGCGCGCTTCGTGTCGCTCGAATCCTATGACGGCTACACCACCAATCTGTCGCTCGAGGATTTTTCATCCGACGATGCGCTGCTGGCGCATACGTGGCAGGGCACGCCGATCGATCGCGACCATGGCGGCCCCGTGCGCGTGATCGTGCCGCATCTGTATTTCTGGAAGAGCGCCAAATGGCTGCAGCGCATCGAGTTCCGTGAGCACGATAAGCCCGGCTACTGGGAAGTCCGCGGCTATCACAATCGCGGCGATCCGTGGGAAGAGCAGCGCTACTCGGACGACTGATGCGATCTGGCCTGGCGTGGTACGCTGCGGGCTGTTGCTGCGCAGGAGAATACCATGCAGACCGAGAAACTCCGGTTCGCCGGCTCATCCGACCACATGCTCGCCGCGGCATTTGACCGACCGGACGGCGACATCCGGGCCACGGCGCTGCTGGCGCACTGCTTCACCTGCAGCAAGGACTCGCTGGCCGCACGGCGCATTGCCGAAGCGCTCACCGCCCATGGCATCGCCGTGTTGCGTTTCGATTTCACCGGCCTCGGCTCCAGCGATGGCGAATTTGCCAACAGCACCTTCACCTCCAATGTGGACGACCTCGTCCACGCCGCCAATCACCTGCGTGCGCTGGGCAGTGCACCGACGATCCTGATCGGCCACAGTCTTGGCGGCGCTGCGATCCTTGCGGCGGCGGGCGAGATTCCCGAAGCGAAAGCGGTCGTCACCATTGCGGCACCATCCGATCCCGCCCATGTCACGCATCTGTTCGCGGATCGGCTGCATGACATCCGTGAGAAAGGCGAGGTCGAGGTCAATCTCGCCGGCCGCCCGTTCCGCATCAAGCGCGCCTTTCTCGACGATGTCGCCGAACACAATCTGCTGGCCAAGGTCGCCAGGCTGCACAAGGCGCTGCTGGTGATGCAGTCCCCCATCGACGACACCGTCGGCATCGACAATGCCACGCGCATCTTCGTGGCGGCGAAGCACCCGAAGAGCTTTGTGTCACTCGATCATGCCGACCATCTGCTGACGGACAAGGCGGATGCGACCTATGCGGCCGATGTGATCGCGGCTTGGGCGTCGCGCTATCTCGCTCCCGTCGCGCATGCCGCTGCTGCCGCGCTGCCCGACGAACCGCGGCAGGTCGTCGTCGCCGAGACCCGGGCCAATAAATTCCAGCAACAGATCACCATTGGCCCGCATCGCCTGACGGCTGACGAGCCGGTCGCGGCGGGCGGTGAAGACACGGGCCCCGGCCCTTATGATCTCCTGCTCAGCGCGCTCGGCGCCTGCACGGCGATGACCATGCGGATGTATGCCGACCGCAAGGCGCTGCCGATGGAGCGCGTCAGCGTCACGCTGAACCACAGGAAGATCTACGCGAAAGACTGCGCGGAGTGCGAGACGAAGGACGGCATGCTCGACCAGATCGAGCGCAATATTTCCATCACCGGCGGGCTCGACGCCGAACAGCGCACAAAGCTGATGGAGATCGCCGACAAGTGTCCGGTCCACCGGACGCTGACATCCGAGATCCGGATCGTGACGAAAGCGGTGGACTAGCCCGCGCATCGGGTTCCGAAGTCGACCGGTTCCCGTTGCTAACGCAATGTCCGACAATGTGAATCCCGGCCGTTAACCTTTCTTAAAGATGTTGCTCGCGGTGCGTGCGGCGCGTGGTAAATCTGTGGACGAGCCAAAGGAATCAGTTTCACGCCGACGCGCATTCGCGCCGGCGTCCTGCCGCAGATTGTTTGGGAATTTCATGAGCGAACGCCTGTCCTACCAGCCCACCCGCGCTCCCCTCCCGGACCAGGAGCAGAAGCAGGCGGCGCTCAGCTATCTGAACGAGGCATGGGCCGAAGCGCGCCACGACGGCGTCGATGGCGATTGCCTCGCCCAGGCGAGCCTGTTTGCGGCCTTTGCGGAGCTGGTCGGGACCTATGGCGAGGACGCGGTGGCGAAGTTCGTCGAGGGCCTGCCGACGCGCGTGCGGAACGGCGAGTTTTCGCTGACGCTGGCGAGGCAGTAAGCGGCACCTGCTCTCTCCGTCGTCGCCCGGCTTGACCGGGCGATCCAGTAAACACCGAAGCCAGTGATTCCACAAATCTACGTCGTTTACTGGATCACCCGCTTTCGCGGGTGATGACAAATGAGCTTGAGCGCTACGCGCTCCATCACATCACTGCTTCAAGGTCTCCAGAAACTTCACCGTCTCGCCCTGCGATGGGGTGATGAGTTCGCCCTGCCACATCACCTGCCTGCCGCGCACGAAAGTGCCGACCGGCCAGCCCTTCACGGTCACGCCGTCATACGGCGTCCAGCCCGCCTTCGAGGCTACCCATTTGTTGGTGATGGTCTCGCTGCGCTTGAGATCGACCACGGTGAAGTCGGCATCATAGCCCGCCGCGATGCGGCCCTTCATGGCCATGTTGTACAGCCGCGCCGGGCCGGCGCTGGTGAGATCGACGAAGCGCTGCAGCGACAGCCGGCCCGCATTGACGTGATCCAGCATCAGCGGCACCAGCGTCTGCACGCCGGTCATGCCCGACGGCGAGGCCGGATAGACTTTCTGCTTCTCTTCCAGCGTATGCGGCGCGTGGTCGGAGCCGAGCACGTCGATGATGCCCTGCTCGATGCCCTTCCAGATGCCGGCGCGATGGCTGGCATCGCGCACCGGCGGATTCATCTGCGCCAGCGTGCCCAAGCGCTCATAGCATTCCGGCGCCGCCATGGTGAGATGATGCGGCGTCGCCTCGCAGGAGGCGACATCCTTGTGATCCTTCAAATAGTCGATCTCTTCCTTGGTCGAGATATGCAGCACATGGATGCGCTTGCCGGTCTCGCGGGCGAGATTGACCAGACGCTGCGTGGCCATCAGCGCCGCCACCTCGTCGCGCCACACCGGATGCGAGCGGGCATCACCCTCGATGCGCAGGCCCTTGCGCTCGTTGAGGCGGAATTCGTCCTCGGCATGAAAGGCGGCACGACGCTTGATGACCTGGAAGATTTTTCGCAGGCTGTCGTCATCCTCGACCAGCAGCGCACCGGTGGAGGAGCCGATGAACACCTTGACGCCGGCGCAACCCGGTGCGCGCTCGAGCTCCGGCAGGTCCTGCACATTCTCGCGGGTGCCTCCGATGAAGAAGGCGTAATCGCAATGCATGCGGTGATGGCCGCGCTTCACCTTGTCGGTGAAGGTCGCCTCGTCGATGGTCAGCGGATTGGTGTTCGGCATTTCGAACACCGCGGTGACGCCGCCCATCACGGCGCTGCGCGAGCCGGTTTCGAGGTCTTCCTTCTGCTCGAGGCCAGGCTCGCGAAAATGCACCTGGGTGTCCATCACCCCGGGCAAGATATGCAGGCCCTTGCAGTCGATGGTCTTGCCGGCCTGCTCCGGCCCGAAAGTGCCGAGCGCTGCAATGCGGCCGTCGCGGATGCCGATGTCGCGCTGGCCCTCGCCATCCTGATTGACGACGGTGCCGTTCTTCAGAATCGTGTCGAAAGTCTCGCTCATACCAGTCTCGCTTGCAGCCTGTGGATGTCTGCGCGCATGGCGCAGGCCTTGTTACCGGCATCTTAGCGGCTTAACTTTGGCGTTGATATCCGTCAGCCGCGATTCCTGAGTTTTTTCGAGATTTTCCGCATGAAAGCAGCATTTCTCCCCGATCGGGGTGTGGTGAAGATTGCCGGCGACGACGCCCGCAGCTTTCTCAACAACCTCATCACCTCGGACATCGACGAACTCGTGCCGGGCAAGGCGCGGTTCGGCGCGCTGCTGACGCCGCAGGGCAAGATCGTGGCGGATTTTCTTGTCACGGAAGCGCCTGGCGGCCATGGCGGCGGTCTGCTGATCGACTGCCCGCGCGAGCTGGCACAACCACTCGCCACCAAGCTCGGCTTCTACAAGCTGCGCGCCAAGGTGACAGTGGAGAATCTGTCCGACGGGCTGGGCGTGCTGGCAGTGTGGGACGGCGAGCCGGCGATGAAGCCGGACCTGACCTTCGTCGATCCGCGCAACGCGGCGCTCGGCATGCGCATCCTGGTGCCGGCCGACCTCGCGGAGAAGACCGCATCACTGCTTGGTGCCCAACTCGTCGATGAGCCCGCCTATGAAGCGCATCGCATCGCCTGCGGCGTGCCGCGCGGCGGCATCGACTTCGCCTATGGTGATGCCTTCCCGCACGAGACCAATATGGACCGCATGGCCGGCGTCGATTTCGACAAGGGCTGCTATATCGGCCAGGAAGTGGTGTCGCGCATGCAGCATCGCGGCACCGCGCGGACGCGGATCGTGGCGGTGACGCTCGACGGGACCACGCCGGTCGCAGGCACGGAAATCCGCGCGGCTGACAAGCCGATCGGCACCATGGGGTCATCGGCCGGCAATAGCGGCCTCGCACTTGTGCGCGCCGACCGCGCCACCGACGCGCTGGATGCCGGCGCGGCCTTGCTGGCCGGCGACATCACCATTCAGCTCGCCGATCCCGAAGCCGTCCGCGCCCTCGTTGCCAAGAAACACGCATGAGCAAAGCCCCGATCACCCATGCCGACGGCAAGACGCGCTGCCCATGGCCGGGCGAGGATCCGTTCTATGTCGCCTATCACGACACCGAATGGGGCGTGCCGGAATATGACGACCGCGCGCTGTATGAAAAACTGATCCTCGACGGCTTCCAGGCCGGACTGTCGTGGATCACGATCCTGCGCAAGCGGGACAACTTTCGCAAAGCGTTCGATGATTTCCAGCCGGAAAAGATCGTGCGCTACAGCGAGAAGAAGGTGCATGCGCTGATGAACGATGCGGGCATCGTGCGCAATCGCTCGAAGATCGAAGGCACCATCCTGTCCGCCAAGGGCTATCTGAAGATCATGGAGGACGGACCCGGCTTCTCGAAATTCCTCTGGGATTTCGTCGACGGCCAGCCCATCGTCAACAAATTCAAGACCCATGCCAGCGTACCGGCCTCGACGCCGCTGTCGATCAAGATCTCCAAGGAATTGCAGTCGCGCAATTTCAAATTCGTTGGCCCGACCATTGTCTATGCCTTCATGCAGGCGACGGGCATGGTCAATGACCACCTCACCTCCTGCTATTGCCATGAGCTGTGCAGCAAGAAGAAACGCCCGCTGCGGCTGAAGGCGACCTGATGGCGAAGGCGACCGTGACCGGCGGCACGCCGCGCGCCTGGCAACGCATGCTGTCGGGCCGAAGGCTCGATCTGCTCGATCCTTCCCCGCTCGATGTCGAACTGGCGGATATCGCTCACGGCCTCGCGCGCATGGCGCGCTGGAACGGGCAGACGCGCGGCCCGCACATCTTCTCGGTGGCGCAGCATTCGCTGCTGGTGGAAGCGATCATGCGCGAACAGTTTTCGCGCGCTGACGACAGCTACAGTCTCGCCGCACTGCTGCATGACTCGCCGGAATATGTGATCGGCGACATGATCTCGCCGTTCAAGGCGGTGATCGGCGACGCCTACAAGCGGGTGGAGCATCGTCTGCTCGCGGCCATCCATATCCGCTTCGGCCTGCCGGCCGGGCTCGATCCCAAAATGACCAAAGCGATCAAGAACGCCGATATGGGCGCCGCCTATCTGGAGGCGACGCGGCTCGCGGGCTTTGCGGAAACCGAAGCGAAACGGCTGTTCGGCAAGGATCCGTGCCTGGAGCTCGCGGTCGAAGCGGACTATCTGACGCCGTGGTCGGCCAGCAAGGCGGAGAAGCGGTTCCTCGCGCGTTTTGAAGCGCTGACAGCGGGATGACACGCATGGCCCGGTCGCGGTAGAAAGACCATCATGATCTATGTCTGCTCCCTCGCCGATCTGCATGCCACCGTCAAAACGACGGGCGCCAGCCATGTGCTGACCATCATGGCCAATGTGGCGCAGGTGGTGCGGCCGGAGACGGTGCTCGAGGCCAATCACCTGCGCGTGCAGGTGGATGACATCACCGAGAGCATGGACGGCTTTGTTGCCCCCAACGAAAACCATGTCCTGCAGGTCATGAATTTCGCGCGCGGCTGGGATCGTGCCTCGCCGCTGGTGATCCATTGCTATGCCGGCATTTCGCGTTCCACCGCGAGTGCCTTCACCGCGGCCTGCATGCTCAATCCCGACCGCGACGAACACGAGATCGCGCAACGCATTCGCGCGGCATCCCCCATCGCATCGCCAAACCGCTTGATCGTCTCACTCGCCGACAAGGCGCTCGGACGCAACGGGCGCATGGTCCGCGCGCTCGACGACATGGGGCCGGGCAGCCTGATGGTGGCCGGCAAGCCATTTCGCATTGATCTGGATTGATGCGCCAAAGTTCATACAGATTGAACGATCGCATGTTCGACAGGCACTAAGTCCCTGCGGCTTCCCTCGCTCCTCCCATTGTGGGACAAAAAGAGGAATGAAGACCGAGGGCCTGAACTAGATGTTTGATTTCGATTTCATTGCGCTTGTCGTTGCCATCGTCGCTTTTTTCTTCGCGCGCAAAGCGCGCAATGAAGTCAGGATCCTGCGCGCAAGGCTCGATGCCTTCGAGGCTGCGCCGCGCGCCGTTGCCCCGGTGGCCGCCGTCACCGAAACGGCTGCACCGCTGGCGCCGGACATGCCCGCCGATATCAAGCCGGCCGAGCCGATCACCAGCGCAACTGAAGAGCCAATTCCAACGCTGCAACCGGCGATCGCGGCAACGCCGGCGCCGGACGCGGCGATATCATCCGAACCTGCAGCGCCCGCTGCTCCGCGCCAAAGCTTCGAGGAACGCATCGGCACCCGCTGGGTGGTGTGGGTCGGTGGCCTGACGCTGGCCCTCGGTGGCCTGTTCATGGTGCGTTACTCCATCGAGGCCGGCCTGCTCGGCCCGGAAGTCCGCGTGCTGCTCGGCGGCCTGTTCGCGCTTGCTTTGCTGGTCGTCGGCGAAGTCGCGCGACGCAAGGAATCGCTGTCGTCCATCGCGCCGCTGCCGATCGCCAATATCCCGGCGATTCTCACCGCCGCCGGCACCGCCGTCGCTTTCGCGACCATCTATGCCGCCTATGCGCTGTATGACTTCCTCGTGCCGGCCACCGCCTTCGTGCTGCTCGGCATCGTCGCCATGGCGACCATGGCCGCCGCGCTGCTGCATGGCCCGGCACTCGCCGGCCTCGGCCTGGTCGGCGCCTTCGTGACTCCGATGCTGGTGTCGTCGGCCAAGCCGGATTACTGGGCACTCTACATCTATCTCGCCATCGTCTCCGCCGCCGCCTTCGCGCTGGCGAGGATGCGGATGTGGCGCTGGCTGGTGCTGACCACCATTGCATTCACCACGTTCTGGACCCTGCCGGGGCTGGACAGCGGACCCGAGATGGTTGCGCCGCATGTGTTCCACGTGATCGCCTGCTTCGTGCTGGCGTCGCTTCTGGTGGTCTGCGGCTTCATGTATGGCCCGGCAGCAGAGCCCGGCCGGATCGAAGGCATTTCCTCGGCGGCACTCGGCGCCAGCCTGTTCGGCGCCACAATGATCGTGCTTGCGGGCCGTCATGCCGATCTGGCGATGATCGCCTTCGCACTGCTCGTGGCCGGCACGCTGTTCGTCGCCTGGTATGCGCAGGCAGCCACCAGCGCGGTGGCCGTCGCCGCCGGCTTCGTGGCTGTCGTTTTCCTCTCCTGGGCCATCCAGGGCAATCTCGATCTGCTGGTCCTGCCCGGAGGCCCGCTGCCGGGCATCGGCACCAGCCCGATCGAAGGCGCGGTGACCACGCATCTCGTCAGTGCTGCCGTGTTCGCACTCGGCTTCGGCATTGTCGGTTTCCTCGCGCAAGGGCGCTCTTTCACCGCGGTCATTCCGGTGATCTGGGCGGCCTGCGCCACCTTCGTGCCGATCGCACTGCTGATCGCGCTCTATGCCCGCATCGCGCATCTCGATCGCTCGGTGCCCTTCGCCATCCTCGCGGTGATCCTCGCCGCCAGCTTTGCCGCGGCCACTGAAATGCTCAGCAAGCGTGAGCAGCGTCCGGGCCTCGCCATCTCCACCGCGCTGTTCGCCACCGGCACGCTCGGCGCGCTGGCGCTGGCGCTGACCTTTGCACTGGAGAAAGGCTGGCTCACCATCGCGCTTTCCCTGATGGCGCTCGGCACCGCATGGATCTCCATGCAGCGACCGATCCCGTTCCTGCGCTGGCTGTCCGCCATACTTGCCGGCATCGTCTGCGCCCGCATGGCCTATGAGCCACGCGTGGTCGGCGATCTCGTCGGCACCACGCCGATCTTCAACTGGCTGCTCTGGGGCTACGGCGTGCCGGCCGCATCGTTCTGGGGCGCAAGCGTGCTGATGCGCCGCCGCGGCGATGATGTGCCGTTGCGCATGGTGGAATCCGCCGCGATCCTGTTCACGGTGCTGCTGGTGTTTCTGCAGATCCGCCATTTCGTCAATGGCGGCGACGTCTACCGGTTCAGCTCGGATCTGGTCGAAATCGCGCTGCAGGTTTGCACAACGCTCGCCATGGCGATCGGCCTCGAGCGGCTGCGTGTCCGAAGCAACAGCATCGTTCACAATGTCAGTGCGGTGCTGCTGACAGTCTATGCCGGTCTGGCAACGCTGTTCGGATTGCTGTTCATCGCCAATCCGAACATCTGGCGCATCGATGTCGGCGGACTCGTGTTCAACTTGCTGCTGCTCGGCTACGCCCTGCCGGCGGTGCTCGCGCTACTGCTGTCCTATACCGTCGCCGGGCGTCGCAAACCGGCCTATGCCAACACCATAGCCGGCGGCGCGCTGTTGCTGGCGCTGACTTACGTGACGTTCGAAATCCGCCGCGTCTATCATGGCCCGGTCTTCTCCAATGCGCGGGTCTTCGATGCCGAGCAATATACGCTGTCGGTCGCCTGGCTTATCTTCGGCGTCGCGCTGCTCGCCGCTGGTCTGATCTTCTCGTCGCAGCGCGCGCGGCTGGCGTCTGCGGTGGTGATCGGCCTCACGGTGCTGAAGGCCTTCCTGGTCGACATGTCATCGCTGACAGGCGTCTGGCGGGCGCTGTCCTTCATGTGCCTTGGCCTTGTGCTGGTGGCGATCGGCTATCTGTATCAGCGCATCCTGTTCGGTCGGAAGAAAGCGGCAGTCGAAACGCCGGCGGCGTGATGCAAAATCAGCCCTGCAGATGCTGGATCAAGGCCAACCCCGCGGTAACGGAGACGACCGAGGCGATGGTGGTGAACAGGATGGTCTTCGACGTCACCACCGCCTCGCGGTCGTAATACTCCGCGATCATGAAGGAGCCGGCGCCGGTCGGCAGCGCCGACAGCAGCACGACGACCGCGGAAGTGGTCGGCGGCAGACGGAAGACGAAGAAGGCGCAGATCGCGGTGAGCAGCGGCTGACCGATCAGCTTCAGGCTGGACAGCGCCAGCGCTTCCTTGATGGCGCCCCGCGTCTCCGGACGCGCAGCCGCCAGGAACAGGCCCAGCGAGACGAGTGCGCATGGGCTCGCCGCGCCGCCGACGAGATGCAGCGTCGAGGCGACCGGTGCAGGCAAAGGCAGGCCGACGAGCGACCACAGCGCGCCCAGGATCGGCGAGATGATGAGCGGGTTCCTGAGCAGCGACACCGCGACCTTGCGCGCCAGATGATGCGCCCGGCGCTCGGTCTGCAGGCCGATCTCCATGAACACGATGGCGGTGGCAAACAGCAGGCTGGCGGTGAGCACGGTGGCCACTGTCGCGAAGACCAGCGTATGGCGACCGAAGATCAGCTCGCAGAGCGGAAAGCCGATATAGCCGGTATTGGCATAGCCGGCATTCAGCCCGTCGATGGATGCGTCGGTGAGATGGCGGCCATTCATCACCCGATAGACCAGCGTGACACCGAAAATCACGAACATGCCGATGGCAAAGGAGGCGACGAAGCCGGGCTGCCACAGGCTAGTCCAGTCGGCCTCCGCCATCACCTGAAACAGCAAGGCGGGCAGGCCGAGATAGACGACGAATTTGTTCAGCTCCGAACTTGCAGTGGGACCGAGCAGGCCCGCACGGCCGGCGACATAGCCGGCCACGATCACGGCGAAGACGGGTAGGATGACGGATAGCGATGTCAGCACGGTCCGGGCCCTCCAACCGGCCCGGCGAGAGGCGTAGCGGAGGGCATCATTCCGATCCAATACCGATATCCGGAAATATGATACCTTATCGGTATGGCCCCGACCCTGATCCAGTTTCGCTATTTCCGCGCCCTCGCCGAGACCGGCCATTTCGGCCGCGCCGCCCAACGGTTGCACATGTCGCAGCCGCCGCTCAGCCGCCAGATCGCGGCGCTGGAGCATGAGCTCGGCGTCAAGCTGTTCGAGCGCACGCCGAAGGGCGTGACGCTCACCGCGGCCGGCGCGCAATTCCTCGCCGACAGCCGCGACGTGCTGCAGCTCGTCGATCAGGCCAGCCGCAATGCCAGCGCCACCGCGCGCGGCGAGGCGGGGCAGCTTACCGTGGGCTTTACAATGTCGGCGGCCTACAGCACCGTCCCCAGCCTGACACGGCGCTATCAGTGCGCGTTTCCGGATGTCGCCTTGCGGGTGCGCGAAATGATGCCCAATGCGATGGCGAGCGAGCTGCGCGACGGCAGCATCGATGCAGCCATCAGCTTTGCCGGCGCGGGTCCCTCGCCTTTCCTGAGCCATGTGCTCTTGCGCGAACCGTTGCTGGTGGCGCTGCCCGAGCAGCATCCACTCGCCCGCAGCCGCAAGCTGAGGCTCGAAAACTTGTCGCAAGAGCGTTTCCTGATCACCCCGCGCGAGCAGGTGCCGATGCTATATGATGCCATTGTCGAGCGCTGCGAGGCCGCCGGCTTCACGCCGGTCATCGGACTCGAAGTCTATCTGCAGCAAACCATCGTCAATTTCGTCGCCGAGGGCCTCGGCATTGCGATGGTGCCCGCCTCGATGCAGCGCTCTCAGATCCCCGGTGTGCGCTTCAAGCCGATCGATGCACCGCCGATCGTCGATCAGGTGCTGATGTGGTCGGCAGCAAACCGCAATCCGTGCCTCACGGGCTTTCTCAAGACGGTTCGTGACGCTTGACGTCCACCCGTTCCCCGATTGCCGGAACTTAATCCAACATCACAAATTTGTTGGGGCGTGATGTTAATGCTGCAATGCGACAATTGAGCATCCATCTGTTCTAAGGATCGACGCCGCGGCCCGTATCCCTGCCGCGGCGTTCCCCATCAAATCTGGAGCTTTCCCATGTCGAAGACTGTCGCCGATGACCTCGTCCATGTCCTCGAGCAGATCGGCGTGCAGCAGATTTTTGGCCTGATCGCCGACTCGCTCAATCCGCTGGCGGATTCAGTCCGGCGCTCGAAGATCGAATGGGTGGGTGTTCGCCACGAGGAAGGCGCGGCGCTCGCTGCCGCGGGCCAGGCGAAGCTCACGGGCAAGCTCGGCGTCTGTGCGGGCTCGACGGGACCGGGCAGTACGCATCTCGTGGCTGGCCTCTATGAAGCCGCGCGCGATCATGCGCCGGTGCTGGCGCTGTCCGGCGACATGGCACGCGCCATGAAGGGCTCGGACTTCTTCCAGAGCACCGAACCGGACCTGCTGTTTCGCGACGTCTCGCTCTACACGCAGACGGTCACCACGGCAGCACAGGCGCCGCGTGTGTTTCATGAGGCGATCGCGGCGGCCTATGCCGGTCCCGGCGTCGCGCACCTGACGCTGCCGATGGATGTGCTGTCGCTGAAATCCGACGTGCCGACATCGAGCATCGCCACGCTGATCCCGCGCGGCGAGATCCTCCCGAATGAGGCCGCCATCGATGAAGCCGTGCGGCGCATCGACGAAGCCAAGAGCGTCGTCATCATGTGCGGCCACGGCGCGCTCGGCACCGCGGATCTGCTGCGGGCACTCTCCGACAAGCTGAAAGCGCCGCTGGTGCATACGGTGCGCGGCAAGGAGATCATGGCGTTTGACGACCCGCGCTGGATGGGCGGTCTCGGCATGATCGGCACCAAGCCCGTCTATGACGCCGTCCAGGACTGCGATCTGCTGGTGATGGTGGGCACCGATTATCCCTATTCCAATTTCCTGCCGACCAAGGGCCATGTGATCCAGATCGACGAGCGCGCGCAGGCGCTCGGCCGCCGCACGCCGACCGCGCTCGGCGTGATCGGTTCGGCGCGGCCATCCCTGGCAATCCTGCTCGGCCGCGTCCAGGCAAAGGCCGACGGCAAGTTCTTCGACAAGACCGTGCACGCCCGCAAGAAGTGGGACGAGATGCTCGACAAGCAGGCCGATCCCGCCCGCAGCAAGAACAAGATCCATCCGCAGGCCGTCGCACGTGTCACCAGCGACCTGGCGCGTTCCGATGCGATCTTCGTGCTCGACACTGGCCTCAACACACTGTGGTCGGCGAACTGGATCCGCCAGAACGGCACCCAGCGCATCACCGGTTCGTTCAACAATGCCGCGGTCGGCACGGCCGTCGGTCAGGCCAATGGCATCCAGATCCTCGATCGCAGCAAGCAGGTGATCGTGCTGACCGGCGATGGCGGCTTCAACATGCTGATGGGCGAGTTCATGACCGCCGTGCAGCACAAGCTGCCGCTCAAGGTCATCGTCTACAATAACTCCGCACTGGGCCTCATCACGCTGGAAGCCGAAAGCGTGGGCCTCGCCCCGTTCCGCGAAGCGATCGAATTCCCGAACCCGGATTTCGCCGCACTGGCACGCGCCTGCGGCGGCCAGGGTTTTACGGCAAAGCAGCCGGGCGAGTTGACGAAAGCGATTGCCGCTGCGCTGGCCTGCGACGGCACCGCCATCGTCGACTGCGTGGTTGCGGCCGATGAAATCCCGAACCTGCCGCATGTCGATGCCAACATGATCGGCAACTACGCGCTGGCGAAGATCAAGGAAGCGGTGATGTCGGTGACGGGTTGAACTCCTGCACCTCTCCCGCAATGGGAGAGGTGCGTCAAACGTTCATGTCGCGCCGGTGCTGAACCACTGCTCAATTTCTCGTCGCGCAGGTTTCGAGCTTGCTCAAAGTCAAAGCATGCGCGCGTTTCCACGCCGGGAATCGTGCTGAAACTCTCCGGATAGTGAGAGGCAGCGCGCGTTTCCAAGCTGGCACGCTGTTTGCGTAACAACGGTATCCAACGGGGATGCCGTCATGCCGCCGAAGCAAGTGCAACTGAGCGTCGCCAATGTCAGCAAGTCATTCGCTGGCAAGAATGGCGACGTCACCGTGCTGGACGACCTGTCGTTCAGCATCAATGAAAGCGATTTCGTCAGCATCATCGGGCCCTCGGGCTGCGGCAAGACGACGATCTTCAACATCATCGCCGGCCTGCTGGAGCCCGACAGCGGCACCATCACCTATCGCGGCCAGGAGATCGACAGCCTGCGCGGCCGTGTCGGCTACATGATGCAGAAGGACCTGCTGTTTCCGTGGCGCACGGTGCTCGGCAATGTCCTGCTCGGGCTCGAGACGCGCGGCGTCAATGCCGGGGAAGCCGAGGCCAAGGCGCGCGAATATCTCAAGCAGTTCGGTCTCGCCGGCTTCGAGAATGCCTATCCCAAGACATTGTCCGGTGGCATGCGACAGCGCGTGGCGCTGATCCGCACGCTGATCATGGATCCCGACATCCTGCTGCTCGACGAGCCATTTTCCGCGCTCGACTATCAGACGCGCCTGTATCTGGAAGGCGTGCTCAAGGACGCCGTGCAGACCTACAAGAAGACGGTGATCCTCGTCACCCACGACATCGATGAAGCGGTCGCACTGTCGAAGCGTGTGGTCGTGCTGTCCGGCCGCCCGGCAAGGGTCAAGGTCGTGCATGAGATCGACATCGACGCGAGTTCTCCAGTCACCGCGCGAAATGACGTGAATTTCGCGACCTATTTCAAGACGCTTTGCGCCGAACTCGACATCCAGACCGAGAAAACCGCATGACGATGACGATCCAGACCAGCGCACCCGTTCGCAGCAAGCGCAAGGCCGTGCGCGGACACAAGCGTCAGACCTTCGACACGCCGCTTGGCCGCGCCTTCCTGCAGGTTGCCGCGGTCGCGCTCTTCTTCGCGATCTGGGAGGCTGGCGTCCATGCCGGTTACATCTCGGCCTTCCTGATGGGATCGCCGAGCGGCATCTTTGCCAGCTTCACCAACAAGCTGCTCAGCGGCGAGCTGTTGCTGGATTCGTGGACCACGCTGTTCGAAGCCATTCTCGGTTTCGTCATCGGCACCATCTTCGGGTCCCTATTCGGCCTCGCGCTCTGGTATTCGGTCTTCGTCGCCAAGCTCGTCGAGCCCTTCATCGTCGCCATCAATTCGGTCCCCAAGATCGCGCTCGCTCCGATCGTGGTGCTGTGGTTCGGCACCGGCCTGATCTCCAAGGTGGCCCTCGCCGTCTCGCTCACCGCGCTGGTCGCCCTGATCGCCGCCTATCAGGCCGCCAAGGATGCCGATGTCGATCTGCAGTCGCTGATGATCTCCATGGGTGCCGACAAGCATCAGGTGTTCTTCAAGGCCGTGGTGCCCTCGACCCTTCCGGCGATCATCGCGACTTTCCGCATCAATATCGGCTTCGGCCTGGTCGGCGCCGTGGTCGGCGAATTCATCTCGTCGCAGCGCGGCCTCGGCCACATGATCTTCAACGCGTCGAGCCTCTATGACCTCAACTCGGTCTGGGTCGGCCTGTTCACGCTGATGATCATGGGCTTCGCCCTCTATTACGTCATCGACGTCATCGAGCGCAGCTCATTGCCCTGGAAGCAGGCGACCACGTCGCATCAGGTCCAGGTCTAACTTCCTCCCCCATCCTTCGCATCACGGAGACTTCCATGTCGTTGCTCAAGCGTATTGCCTGCGCCACCGCGCTGGCCGGGTTGCTGTTTGCCTCGCCGGCCTCGGCGCAGAACAAGAAGGTGGTGCTGTCGCAAGCCTTCCAGTCGATGCTGTATCTGCCGCTCTATGTCGCCATCAATGAGGGGTTCTTCACTGCACAGGGGCTCGACCTCACCAAGGAAACCGCAGGTTCGCCAACCGTCGCTTTGTCTGCCGTGATCTCCGGCAGCGCGCAGTTCTCGATCCACGGGCCGGAATGGACGGCGATCGCCGCCTCCAAGGGCGCGCCGGTGGGCATCATCGCCAATGTCGTCAATGGCGCGGCCGTGTGGCTCGCCGCGGCGCCGGATTTCGACTTCAAGGACATCAAGAGCCTGAAGGGCCAGAAGGTCGTCACCGGCACCATGCCGACCACCAGCACCTCGCTGTTCCTGAAGCTGCTCAAGGAGAACGGCATGGACGGCAAGACCGATGTGGAGATGATCCAGGTTGCCATCGGCACCGAGCCCGGGCCGTTCCTCGCCAAGCAGGCGCCGGTCGCCGTGATGTATGAGCCCGGCCTCGACCAGGTCGTTGCCAAGGGCATGAAGGTCGTGTTCGGCTTCCCGAAGACCTATGGCGCCTATGCCTTCTCGTCGGTGACCGCCCGCAACGACGTCAATCCCGATCTCGCCCAGCGTGTCACCAACGGCATGGAGATGGCGATGCGCTTCATGGCCAAGAACGAGGCCCGCACTGTCGCCATCGCGCAGAAGGAGTTTCCATCGCTTGAGCCGGCCGTAGTCGAAGCCGCCGTCAAGCGCATGCTGGCGGATGGCGTGTATCCGCCGAGCGTCGACATCACCGCGCCGTCGCTCAAGGTGTCGATGGACACCCAGATTGCACTCGGTAATCTTGCCGCACAGCCGGACTACGACAAGTTTGTCGTGCGGAAGTATATAGAGCCGGCATTGGCGATGAAGTGATCGTGCGCCGGCCGTTGTAGTCTCCCTCCCCCAAGCAGCGCAGCTGCGCAGTGGGGAGGGTCCGCCGATAGGCCGGGGTGGGGTGCCTCCACAGGCTCCGGAGTTTCTTGGAGCACCCCACCCGTCCGGCCTTCGGCCGGCCACCCTCCCCACTGCGCCGCTACGCGGCTTGAGGGAGGGACAAAAGAAAGCTCTGAGGTTGTCGACGTGACCAATTCCACCAGAACAGAAGCAGGCGTCCTCGATCTGCTACGCCAGTTCAAATCCACCCCATGCGCTGCCGATCACTACGCATCCGAGCGCCTCGCACAGGCCAAGGCCATCGAGCCCGTCCTCAAGGCCTTCGAAGTGCTGCCAACCGACACCACCCGCAAGCCTGGGCCGCTATCGGGCATTCCCGTCGCCATCAAGGACATCATCGCGACGACCGACATGCCGACCACCAATGGCTCGCCGATCTATCGCGACCATGTGCCGGCCGCCGATGCCTGGGTCGTGGAGCGGCTGCGCAATCTCGGCGCCACCATTTTCGGCAAGACCGTCTCCACCGAATTCGCCTGGCGCCATCCCGGCCCGACCACCAATCCATGGAACAGCAAGCACACGCCGGGCGGCTCGTCATCGGGCTCCGCAGCGGCTGTCGCTGCCGGCCTCGTGCCGCTGGCGCTCGGCACACAGACGCTGGGGTCGATCATCCGCCCGGCCGCCTTCAATGGCGTGGTGGGCTTCAAGCCGAGCTACGGCGCCATCCCGCGCAGCGGCGTGCATCCGCTCTCCGGCTCGCTCGACCATGTCGGCTTCTTTGCGCGGAAGGTCGATGACGTCGCCTTTGCGCTGTCGCTGCTGGCCGGTACGAGCGCCAGCGATCTTCATGGACAACCGGTGCCCGCTTTCGAGGTCTCGGTCACGCAAGGCATCCAGCCGTCGCCTGCACCGCGGATCGCCGCCGTGCATTTCGCCAAATTCGCCAAGGCTGAAAGCGAGCAACAGCAAATGTTTGGCGCATCGATCACGCGTCTGCGATCAGCCGGCGCGGTGATTGACGACCTCGAACTGACCGAGCTCGATCACGTCAACTGGGACACCATCAACACCATCCTCGCCTGCGAGGCGGCGGTCATCTTCGGCGATCTCGTCGCGCGCCATCCGGAGAAATCCAGCGAGCATCTCAAGCTGCTGGTGAAGGCCGGCTATGACTACAGCGCGGCGGATTATCTGAAGGCCAAGGCACAACAGCAGGCACTGCGTGACGCGTTCACCGCGCAGATGGCGTCCTATGACGCGGTGCTGACCTTGCCGGCCACCGGCGAGGCGCCGGAAGGGCTGGACTTCACCGGCGACGCCGCCTTCTGCGCGCCATGGACACTGATGGGCGTGCCGGCCGTCGCCTTGCCGGCGGGGTTTGGCCGGAACGGCCTGCCGCTCGGGCTGCAGGTGGTCGGGCCGTACCGGCAGGATTTCCATACGCTCCGCGTGGCGAAATGGATCGAAACCACGCTGGCATTCCAGATCGGCCTGCCCAAGCTCGTGGCCTGAATTCGCGGCTTGTCCCTGCAATAGGCCTTGCGCATTCCTCCCGATCGTCAATCATGACATCCGACGGCTCCGCCTGGGCGGGCCGCCGGACCAAGCATCCGCGCACAGACCGCGGAGCCAGAAAAAGATCGGGAGCCCATGAACGTTCAGGGAAAGGTCGCCACGACTCCGTCTGTGGCGCAGCAAGCCGAGCATTTCGATGTCATTGTGGTCGGCGCCGGCATTTCCGGCATCGGCGCCGCCTATCATCTCACCCAACAAAGCCCGGACAAGCGCTTCGCCATTCTCGAAATGAAGGATGGATTTGGCGGCACGTGGCACACCCACCGCTATCCCGGCATCCGCTCCGACAGCGATCTCCACACCTTCGGCTATCGCTTCAAGCCGTGGACATCGGCACCGATCGCCACCGCCGAAGAAATCCTCAGCTATATGGGCGAGGTGATCAGCGAGAACGGGATCGACCAACACATCCGTTACGGACACAAGATCCTCGGCGCCAACTGGTCCAATGACGACAGCCTCTGGACACTGACGGTCACGCGCCTCGAGACCGGCGAGACGCTGTCCTTCACCACGCGCTTTCTGTGGATGTGCCAGGGCTACTACAACCATGCCAAGGGTTACACGCCGGACTGGCCGGGCCTCGATCGTTTCAAGGGCACCGTCGTGCATCCGCAGACCTGGCCCGACGATCTCGACCTGTCCGGCAAGCGCGTCACGGTGATCGGTTCAGGCGCCACGGCGGCGACCCTGGTGCCTGCCATTGCCGATCAATGCGCCGGCGTCACCATGCTGCAACGTTCGCCGACCTTTTTCATCACCGGGCGCAACGCCAATGTGCTGGCGGAGACGTTGCGCGAACTTGATATCGACGAGACATGGGTCCACGAAATCGTCCGCCACAAGGTCCTGTTCGATCAGGCAGCCTTCACCAAACGCGCACAGAACGAGCCGGACATCGTGCGCGATGAACTACTGAAAGGCGTACGCGCCCATCTCGGCGACGACTACGACATCGCCACACATTTCACGCCGCGCTACCGGCCATGGCGCCAGCGCATTGCCTTCATCCCCGATGCTGACCTGTTCAAAAGCGTCCGTGCCGGCAAGGCCACCGTGGTGACCGACGAGATCGAGACCTTTGACGAGACCGGGATCGTGCTGAAGTCAGGCAACCGTGTTGACGCCGACGTGGTGGTGACCGCCACCGGATTCGACCTCAATGTGCTCGGCGACATCGCCTTCTCCATCGACGACAAGCCGCTGAACTTCGCGGACACCGTCACCTATCGCGGCATGATGTTTACCGGCGTGCCGAACATGGTGTGGATCTTCGGCTATTTCCGCGCCAGCTGGACATTGCGCGTGGACATCGTCGCGGATTTCGTCTGCCGGCTGCTGCGGCATATGGACGAGAAAGGTGTCACCACCGTCACGCCGGCTTTGCGGCCTGAGGAAAGTGACATGCCGCTGCTGCCATGGATCGACGAGCAGGATTTCAACCCCGGCTACATCATGCGCGGGCTGCATCTACTGCCGAAGCGCGGCAACAAGCCGGAATGGCAGCACGACCAGAATTACTGGAACGATCGCGACGTGTTCCCAGCCATCAATCTCGACGATCCCGTATTTCGCTATGCGTAAAGCAAAAGGGCCGGCGATCTGGTCGCCGGCCCTTTGAACTTACTTCTTCACCGCGCCATCCGGATGTGTGGGATCGACCCACAGCACCGTCTCCGGCTTCTCCACCGGCTCGATGTCGATATTGATCGCCACGGCTTCGCCGTCGCTGCGCACCAACACGCATTCCAGCACTTCGTCGCGGCTGGCATTGATCTCCTGGTGCGGCACGTAAGGCGGCACGAAGATGAAATCGCCCGGGCCGGCTTCGGCCGTGAACTGGAGCTGCTCGCCCCAGCGCATACGGGCCTTGCCCTTGACCACATAGATCACGCTTTCGAGATGGCCGTGATGGTGGGCACCGGTCTTGGCGTCCGGCTGGATCGAGACCGTGCCCGCCCACAACTTCTGGGCGCCGACGCGGGCAAAATTGATCGCCGCGGCGCGGTCCATGCCCTTGGTCGACGGCACATTGGTGTCGAGATTGTCCGCCGGGATGACGCGCACACCGTCATGCTTCCAGCGATCGGGATCATGGCCGTGATCGTGAGCATGATCGTGCGGATGGGTGTGATCGTGACCGTGGCCGGACATGGCAGCGCCTCTCAATGACGTGACGGCAATGCAGCCTTTCGAGCGGCATCGCGCCCCGGAATTCCAGGAACATTCCCTTGAGCTGTCGATTGTTTCGACGAAGCCCAGCGAGGCTTACGACGTTTCCGGGATAAGCCTGGAACTCGCAGCCTCTTACGCAACAGGAGTATCTCATGGGTGCTACCACCGACAAGATCAAGGGCCATGCAAATGAAGCCATCGGCAAGGCCAAGCAGGGCATTGGCGAGGCAACAGGCTCCGAGCGCCTGCAGGGCGAAGGCCTGATCCAGGAAGGCAAGGGCCACGCGCAGAAGGCGATGGGCGATGCCAAGGATGTGGCGAAGAATGCCGTCGACAAGGCATCGGATCTCGCCAGCCGCAAGCGCTGAGCCGATTTCCACCGGCAGGGTCTGACTCCCCTCGCCGGCCGCAGGTGACGCTGCACGAGAGCCGGTCCTCTGGGCCGGCTTTTGTGCGTCTGGAAGATTGGCATACCAGCACGCCCGAGGGTTTCGCCGCCCGGCCTGCTTTGCTACATCCCCGGCATGTACAAGGTTGCCGCCCTCTATCAATTCGCCTCCCTGCCTGACTTTCGTCAATTGCAGGCGCCCCTGCGTGCGCTGTGCGATCAGCTCGGCATCAAGGGCAGCCTGTTGCTGGCCGAGGAAGGCATCAACGGGACCATCGCCGGCAAGGATGCCGAGATCGACGCCCTGATGCGGGAGCTGGACAGCGGCGTGCTGTTCGGCGGCCGGTTGAACAATCTCGAACTGAAATTTTCCCGCGCCAGCATGATGCCGTTCCTGCACATGAAGGTGCGGCTGAAGAAGGAGATCGTCACGCTCGGCGATCCCCTCACCGATCCCAACAAGCTGGTCGGCACCTATGTGGAGGCCGCCGACTGGAATGCGCTGATCGCGGACGAGGACACGCTGGTGCTCGACACCCGTAATGCGTTCGAAGTGGCGATGGGCACGTTTGAAGGGGCGGTCGATCCTGACATTGCCAGCTTCGGCCAGTTCAAGGATTTCGTCGCGCGCACGCTCGATCCGGCCAAACACAAGAAGATCGCCATGTTCTGCACCGGCGGCATCCGCTGCGAGAAGGCGAGTTCCTACATGCTCGCCCATGGCTTTGCCGAGGTCTATCACCTCAAGGGCGGCATCCTGCAATATCTCGAAGACGTCCCGGAAAGCGAAAGCCTGTGGCGCGGCGACTGCTTCGTGTTCGACCAGCGTGTCGCGCTCGGCCACGGGCTGAAGGAAAGCCAGTCGATCCGGGAAGGGCTGCCCATCAATTCCGAAGACTTTGCTCTCACGCGCGAGGCTGCAGATGAGTGAAAGCGACAGCCTGCGCGAGCGCATCGACAAGATGGAAATGCGGATCGCCTATCAGGACGATACGATCGAGACGCTGAATGCGACGATCACCGCGCAATGGAAGCAGATCGACATGCTGACCCGGCAGATGGCGGCACTCGGCGAACGGCTGGCAGAGGCAGAGACGGCGGTGGGCATGCCCACGAATGAGCGCCCACCGCATTATTGATGGGCGATCTCAGGCCGACAGATGATCGCCCGACAGCCTACGGTCCCGCAACTCCCGCTTCAGCACCTTGCCGATGGCGCTGCGCGGCAGCACGTCGACCATCACCACATCATTGAGCCGCTGGAATTTGCCGAGCCGCTCATTGGCCCAGCCCTTGATCTCCGCAGCGTCCGCAGACGCGCCGGGACGCAGCACCACGAACGCCACCGGCGTCTCGCCCCACTCCTCCGATGGCATCGCGACCACCGCCGCTTCCAGCACCGTATCATGCTGGACCAGCACCATCTCCAGATCGCTCGGATAGATATTGAAGCCGCCGGAGATCACCATGTCCTTCTTGCGGTCCATCAGCGTCAGGAAGCCATCCTCGTCGAAGCGACCGACATCGCCGGTGCGCACATAGAGCTTGCCTGACGGATCGCGCCAGAATGTCTCTGCCGTCTTGCCGGGCTGGTTGAGATAGCCCTGCATGATGACCGGCGAATGCCCGACCACTTCACCGATCTCGCCCTGGGCGACGAAATTGCCGTCCTCGTCGATCAGCCGGATATCGTGATCCGGTGCCGGCTGGCCGACGGTGTGCAGCTTGGTCGGATGTTCATGGGCCAGCAGCATGCAGGTGCCGCCACCTTCGGTCATGCCGTAATATTCCGTCAGGCCGCCCGGCCAGCGCTTCAGCACATCGGCCTTCAGCCCCGCGGCGAAAGGCGCCGAGGTCGAATACTTCATGACGAAGGAGGACAGGTCAAAACTGTCGAAATCCTCCACCGCCATGATGCGACGATACTGCACCGGCACCAGCATCGCATGGGTGGCGCGATGCTTCGCGCTCAGCTCGAGGAAACCGCGCGCATCGAACTTCTTCATCAGCACCAGCGTGCCGCCGCCCGCAAAGGTCGGATTGAAGCAGACCAGCGTTGTGTTGGAATAAAGCGGCGTCGACAGCACGGTGACGGCATCCCCGCCATAACCGAGCGGATCGAGCTGGCCGTATTGCCGCCAGCGCATCCACATGGTGTGCACGATACCTTTCGGCGTCCCCGTGGTGCCTGACGAATAGATGATGTTGAACACCCAATCCGGATCGATCGTGACCGGCGCGGGCTTGCTGCCTTCCGGCGCCAGCCACGCCTTGAATGCCGTCCCGGCCTTGCCGCCGTCGAGCGCCACGCGTGGGATGGCGGGGTCGATATCCGCCGTAGCAAAATTGTCCGCGGTGGCATTGTCCATGAACAGGATTTTTGCGGCCGCATCCTTCACCATCGCAGCGAAGTCGGTCGGGGTCGATGACGGCGCCAGCGGCGCCACCGCGACGCCCGCGCGCAGCGCGCCCAGAAAGGTCGCCGCATATTCGATGGAGGACAGTGCACAGATCGAGATCGCATCCTGCGGCTTCAGCCCACTCGCCTGCAGCGACGCGGCGATGCGGTCGATCAGCGCATTGAAATCGGCATAGTTGATCGCGCGGTCGGGATCGATCACGGCGGTCTTGTGCGGCACCCGCTCGGCGGTGCCCCGGACCAGCGCATCGAGCGCAACGAATTCAGGCATTTGTTTCCTCGTTTCTTGTTTTGTCTTGTCCTCCGAGCAAGGCCCGAAGGATGGCAAAGCGGGTGATCCCGCCTATATTCACAGCACGTCGCCATGCCGACGGACGGGATCATAGCCGATCGGACCTCCGCGAAAAGAGCCTTCATGACACAGCAGACTTCGAAAACCTCAGCGCCGGTTGCGCCCGTTCATCCGCATTCCTTCACGGCCCACGGCATCACCGTCAACGACGACTATGCCTGGCTGAAGGACGCCAGATGGCAGGAGGTGTTGCGCGATCCGTCTGTGCTGGAGCCGGAGATCCGCACCTATCTGGAGGCGGAGAACGCCTATACCGAGAGCCTGCTGGGCGGCACCGCGGCGCTGCAGAAGAAGCTCGTCGCCGAGATGCGCGGTCGCATCAAGGAGGACGATTCCTCGGTCCCATCGCCCGATGGCCCCTGGTCTTACTTGCGCAAATTCCGCGAGGGCGGACAGCATGAACTGTTCGGCCGCACGCCGCGCGATGGTGGCGATGCGCAGATCATTCTGGACGGCGACGCGCTCGCGAAGCACCACGACTATTTCAAGTTCGGCGAAGCCCGCCATTCGCCCGATCACACGCTGGAAGCCTGGACCGCCGACATCAAGGGCTCCGAATATTTCACCATCCGCGTGCGCGACTGGGCCACGGGCGAGGACCTCGACGATCTCGTCGAGGAAACCGATGGCGGCGTGGTGTGGACGCTGGATTCCAAGGCGTTCTTCTATGTGAAGCTCGACGACAATCACCGCCCGATGCAGGTCTGGTTGCATCGCCTCGGCACCAAGCAAGTTGACGACAAGCTTGTGTTCGAAGAGCAGGATAGCGGCTGGTTCACCCATATCCACGAAAGCGCCAGCGGCCGCTTCTGCGTGATTGCCGGCGGCGATCACGAGACATCCGAGCAGCAGCTCATCGACCTCACCACTCCCGACGCACCACCGCGCCTTGTCGCAAAACGCGAGGAAGGCGTGCAGTATTCGCTCGCAGATCGCGGCGACCAGCTGTTCATTCTCACCAATGCCGACGATGCCATCGACTTCAAGATCGTCACCGCGCTGATCAGCGCACCGGACCGCGCGAACTGGACGGACCTGATCCCCTATCGCGAGGGCATCTATCTCATCGACATCGAGCTCTATGCGCATCACCTGATCCGGCTGGAGCGCGCCAATGCACTGCCATCCGTGGTCATCCGCGATCTCGCAACGGGCGACGAGCACGCCATTGCGTTCGACGAGGGCGCCTATTCGCTCGACACGCTCGGCGGCTACGAATTCGACACGACCAATCTGCGTTTCGCCTATTCGTCGATGACGACCCCGTCGGAAGTCTATGACTACGACATGGTGAGCCGTGAGCGGACCTTGCGGAAACGACAGGAGATCCCTTCGGGCCACAACCCGGCGGATTACGTCACCACCCGCATCATGGCGAAGGCAGAGGACGGCGCCGAGGTCCCGGTGTCGATCCTGCATCGCAAGGATTTCGTGCAGGACGGCAAGGCACCCCTGCTGCTCTATGGCTACGGCTCCTATGGCATCGCGATGCCGGCCTCGTTCTCCGCCAATCGCCTGTCGCTGGTCGACCGCGGCTTCGTCTACGCTATCGCCCATATCCGCGGCGGCGCCGACAAGGGCTGGGGCTGGTATCTCGATGGCAAGCGCGACAAGAAGACGAATTCATTTGATGACTTTGCAGCGTCGGCGCGCGCGTTGATCGCAGCGAAATATACATCGGAGAAGAACATCGTCGGCCATGGCGGCAGCGCCGGCGGCATGCTGATGGGCGCCGTTGCCAACCGCTCCGGCGACTTGTTCTCCGGCCTCGTCGCCGAGGTGCCGTTCGTCGACGTGCTGAACACGATGCTCGACGACACGCTGCCGCTGACGCCGCCGGAATGGCCGGAATGGGGCAACCCGATCGAGAGTGCGGATGATTTCAACACGATCCTGTCCTACTCGCCCTATGATCAGGTCGCGGCAAAGGCCTACCCGAAGATTCTGGCGATGGGCGGCCTCACCGATCCGCGCGTGACCTATTGGGAGCCGGCGAAATGGATCGCGCGCCTGCGTGCGACCATGACCGGCGGCGGTCCGGTATTGTTGCGCACGAATATGGGCGCGGGACATGGCGGCGCGTCCGGTCGCTTCAACAGGCTGGATGAGATCGCGATCGTCTATGCATTTGCGCTGTGGAGCGTCGGGATGGCGGAGACTTAACCGCCGGTCGTCCCGGCGAACGCCGGGACCCATAACCTCCGACATCGAAATGAAGACATCGTTGTTGCAGCAGTAGCGATCACGCCGCAGCGTCGGTGTCTATGGATCCCGGCGTTCGCCGGGATGACGGAAGAGTTATTCCGGCCGCGTCCGCTCGATCAATTCCGCAGCGCCCTTGTCGAGCAGCTCCAGCCCCACAGCCCGCCCCAGTTCGCGCGGGCGGTCGGCCGGGCCCATGCGCGTCACTTCAATAAAACGCTCGCCGGCTTCGTCCAGTACCGATGCCGTCAGGCACATCTCGCCGCCATTGATCACGGCATAGGCGGCGATCGGCGAATTGCAGTGGCCGTTCAGCACCCACAACACTTCACGTTCGGCATCGCAGGCGAGATGCGCGGCGGGATCGTCGATCAGCGACAGATAGCGTCGCGTTGTCCAGTCATTCGCTGCGCATTCCACGGCAACGATGCCCTGCCCGGCAGCCGGCAACATCTCCTGCGGTGAGAAATCGCGCACGATGCGATTAGCCAGCCCGACACGCTCGAGGCCCGAGCGCGCCATGATCAGCGCATCGGCCGGCCCGACCTCGCCGCCGCCCGGCAAACGCTGCATCTCGCCATTGTCGAGTTTTCGCACGCGCGTATCAGCGGCGCCGCGGAAATGGATGACCTCGATGTCGGGGAACAGCCGGCGTAGATAGGCGGCACGGCGGACGGCATTGGTGCCGATCTTGAAACCCTTGCCGCGCGAGCGGGTGAATTCGTCCAGCGTCAGACCCGGCCGCAGCACCAGCGAATCGGTCGGCGGATCGCGCACCAGGGTGGCGCCGATGACGAGACCCGGCGTGTCCTCATTGCCCGGCATGTCCTTCAGCGAATGCATCGCGGCGTGCAGCTTGCCGGCGCGCACGGCATCGCGGATCTCGCCGACAAAGGCGCCGCCCTTGCCGCCATGGCGCAGCAGATTGCTGGTCTGGTCGCGGTCGCCGACCGGATCGAATTTGACGATCTCGACGGCAAGGTCCGGCGCGGCCACATTGAGGCGGCGCGCGATCTCTTCGGTCTGCGCCAGCGCCATCGTGCTCTTGCGGGTGCCGATGCGCATCTGATCCGTCACGTGTCACGCTCCATTTCGCCTCCCTCTGCGGGAGGCCATCACGGCGCGGACAATAGAGCCAGCGCATGCATGGAGCAATGCGCTGGCTCAATGCGTAGGGCGGATTAGCGAAGCGTAATCCGCCGTTCTTCGCCACACGAACTCGGCCGGCGGATTACGGCTACGCCTCATCCGCCCTACGCCGCGACGACAGGACGCTTCGGCACCACCAGATTGACCAGCACGGCGACGACGATATTCGCCACCAGCGCGATCAGGCCGATATAGACCGTGGCCTGGAAGCTGCCGAGCGAGAGCAGATGCAGCGGCTTGAAGCCGTCGATCCAGGTCAGGTAGGTGCCGCCGAACAGGCCGACCACCCAGCCCGCCAGCAATGCCGGCGCGGTGAACCAGCCGGTGAACAGGCCGAAGATCAGCGCCGGCAGCGTCTGCAGGATCCACAGGCCACCGAGCAGCTGCAGATCGAGCGCGAACTGCGTCGGCAGATAGATGATCACCAGCAGCGCGCCGACCTTGACCACCAGCGAGGCAAGCTTCGCCACAGTGGCTTCGCCGGCCGTGTCGATCTGCGGATTGACATAGGCCTTCCAGAAATTGCGCGTGAACAGGTTGGCCGCGCCGATGCTCATCACCGCGGCCGGCACCAGCGCGCCGATCGCGATCGCCGCAAAGGCGAAGCCGGCGAACCAGCTCGGGAACAGTGTCTGGAATAGCGCGGGCACGACGTCGTTGTTGCTGGCGAGCTTGAGCTGTGCCGCATGGCCCATATAGCCGAGCAAGGCGAGCAAGCCGAGCATCAGCGTATAGGCCGGCAGCAGCACCGCGTTCTTGCGGATCGTCGTGGCGCTCTTGCTGGCGAAGATGCCCGTCAGCGTGTGCGGATACATGAAGGCCGCAAGCGCCGAGCCGAGCGCCAGTGTCGCGTAGGCAAAGTACTGGCTCGGTCCGAGCAGGATGCTGCCGGAGCCCTTGGCCTTGAACGCTTCATCCGCCATGTTGAACACATTCGCATAGCCGCCGAGCTTGCCGGGAATCACCGAGATCGCTGCGATCACGGCAATGTAGATCATGATGTCCTTGACGAAGGCGATCAGCGCCGGCGCGCGCAGGCCGGATGAGTAGGTGTACAGCGCCAGCACAACGAAGGCTGCGATCAACGGCATCTCGCCTTCAAATCCGAGCGCCTTCACTGCAGCGGCCATGCCGATGAGCTGCAAAGCGATGTAGGGCATCGTGGCGACGACGCCGGTGATGGCGACGGCAGCTTCCAGCGTGCGCGAGGCGTAGCGGCCATGCACCACATCGGCCGCGGTGACATAGCCATTGTCCTTGGCGACCTGCCACAGCTTCGGCATCACCATGAAGACGAAGGGATAGACGAGGATCGTGTAGGGCAGCGCGAAGAAGCCGTAGGCGCCGACCGAGTAAACAAGCGCCGGCACGGCGATGACCGTATAGGCCGTATAGAAATCGCCGCCGACCAGGAACCAGGTGATCCAGGTGCCGAACTGGCGGCCGCCGAGGCCCCATTCGTCGAGGCTCGCGAGCGTCTTCGGACGCTTCCAGTGCGAGGCGACGAAACCCATCACAGTGACGAGGGCGAAGAAAAACAGAAAGACGGCAAGCGCCGGGACGTCGAGATCAGTCTTCATTGGGATACGTCCGGTAAGCAAGCCAGGTCAGGAAGGCGGTCACCGGCACCCAGGCGAGCTGATACCAGTAGAAGAAGGGGAAGCCGAACAGCACCGGGTCATGAAAATTGTAGAACGGGACCCAGAGCAGTCCGACGAATGGGATCAGCAACAGCCATAGAAGATGGCGGCCCATGGCAGGGCTCCTCTCGAAAACGGGCAGCGCCGGATGCCGCGATTATTTTATGGCGCAGAATTTTCGGGGGTGTAGGAGCACAGCCATGGCGTGTAAACACAACTTCGCCGCAGGGCTGCCATTCGCGTGGCGGACGCGATTCACGGGAACTTTTACGTGATCACTAAAATAGCCGCTGTCCGGCACAGCGGGACGACGGCTATTGATAGCTGACTAACTCCGACGGCCTTCTCAGCGTGCGCCGAACGTGATGTCGCCGAACAGCGCTTTCTGCGTCGAAGGCTGCGATCGCCAATATTGCGGCGGCGCCTGAACCTGACCGCCAAGCTCGGCCGCCGCATGCCACGGCCAGCGCGGATTGTAGAGAATGCCGCGCGCGACCGCGATGAAGTCCGCTTTCCCCGCTTGCAGGATATCCTCGGCCTGCTGCGTCTCGGTGATCAGGCCAACGGCCATGGTCGGCAATCCGGTCGCCTGCTTCACCGCTTCGGCGAATGGCACCTGATAGCCCGGCCCGAGCGTGATCTTCTGCTGTGGCGAGACGCCTCCGGACGACACATCCATCCAGTCCACACCGCGCTTCTTGAGTTCCTGCGCGAAGACGATGGTCTGCTCGATATCCCAGCCGCCCTTGATCCAGTCCGACGCCGAGACGCGCACGCCCACCGGTTTGTGCGCCGGAAACGCCGCGCGCACCGCATCGAAGACTTCGAGCGGGAAGCGCATCCGGTTTTCCAGCGAACCGCCATAGCTGTCGGTGCGCCGGTTGGAGATCGGCGACAGGAACTCGTGCAGCAGGTAACCATGCGCCGCATGGATCTCGATCGCATCGATACCCAGGCGATCGGCGCGCCGGGCTGTAGCCACGAAGGCATCGCGGATGCGCACGAGCCCGGCGGCATCGATCGCCTTCGGCGGCAGCTCGCCAGGCTTGGTCGGGATCGCCGACGGCGCTTCCGCAACCCAGCCGCCCTTGTCGAGCGGCACCTGCTGGCCGCCATCCCACGGCGCATGGCTCGAGGACTTGCGGCCGGCATGAGCGATCTGCATCGCGACGGCGATCTTCGAATGTTTGCGGATCGCGGCCAGGACCGGTTTCAACGCGGCTTCGGTCGCATCGTCATAGAGGCCGAGATCGCCGGGCGTGATGCGGCCGATGGCTTCTACCGCAGTCGCTTCGATCACCAGCATGCCGGCACCGGACAGCGCCATATTGCCGAGATGGATCATGTGCCAGTCGGTGGCCCGGCCGTCTTCCGCCGAATACTGACACATGGGCGCGATCACGATGCGATTGGGCAAGGCAAGATCGCGCAACTTAGTGGGGGAGAACAGAATGCTCATGGAAATCCCGCGGCAGGAGGACGTGGATGCCGACGCGACGCCGGCTGGCCCATTCGAGATTGGTGCAGCGCGCGAAAAAGGCAAGACGGTCCAGCGCCGCGATGCGCGTCCCGTTCAAAATGCAGCAGTCCCATGCAAAATGAACACCCCTCAAACAAAGAGGCGCCCCGGTTTTCCGGAGCGCCTCGATGCTGTCGTCACCGTGAAAGGCGACAATTGCCGATCAATACGGGCAAACAACCCGGCCCCAGCGGCGGCTGAAATAGCAGCCCGGCGCCACGAAGCGCGGACCGCCGTAGAAGCCATAGCCACGACCGTAACCGCGACCACGATAGAAACCACCACCGCGCCCCCAGCCACGACCACCGCCGCGGCCCCAGCCACC
>NZ_JBIISY010000237.1:0-8949 GCF_044340795.1 Tardiphaga sp. | reverse complement strand
GAACCGGGGCGCCGGCCTTGGCGGCGGCCGCTGCGGCGATGCGCTGGTTGTCGGCACGCAGGCGGGCGGTCAGGTCAGCGAGACGGGTGTCCGGCTGAGCGGGCTGGCCGACGGCCGGGGCTGGCGTACCAACCGGGCCCGGCGCGGTGCGGGCCAGTTGGGCCTGCTCGATGCCCGTGGCGACCACCGACACACGGATCACGCCGTCGAGGCTTTCGTCGAAGGTGGCGCCGACGATGATGTTGGCGTCCGAGTCCACTTCCTCGCGGATGCGGGTCGCGGCTTCGTCGACTTCGAACAGGGTCAGGTCCTTGCCGCCGGTGATCGAGATCAGGAGGCCCTTCGCACCCTTCATCGACGAATCGTCGATCAGCGGATTGGCGATGGCGGCTTCCGCGGCGGTCAGCGCGCGCTTCTCACCGGTGGCTTCGCCGGTGCCCATCATCGCCTTGCCCATCTCCTTCATCACCGCGCGGACGTCGGCGAAGTCGAGATTGATGAGGCCTTCCTTGACCATCAGGTCGGTGATGCAGGCGACGCCCGAATAGAGCACCTGGTCGGCCATCGCGAAGGCGTCGGCGAAGGTGGTCTTCTCGTTGGCAACCCGGAACAGATTCTGGTTCGGGATGATCAGGAGGGTGTCGACCACCTTGTGCAGCTCGTTGATGCCCGCTTCGGCGGTGCGCATGCGGCGCTGACCTTCGAAGTGGAACGGCTTGGTGATCACGCCGACGGTGAGGATGCCCATGTCGCGCGCAGTCTTGGCGATGACCGGAGCAGCGCCGGTGCCGGTGCCGCCGCCCATGCCGGCGGTGACGAACACCATGTTGGCGCCCGTGAGGTGATCACGGAGTTCGTCGATGACTTCCTGGGCCGCGGCAGCGCCGACATCCGGCTGGGAGCCTGCGCCGAGACCCTGGGTGACCTGGGTGCCCATCTGCACGATGCGCTGCGCCTTCGACATCGTCAGCGCCTGCGCGTCGGTGTTGGCGACGACGAAGTCGACACCCTGCAGGCCGGCGGTGATCATGTTGTTGACGGCGTTGCCGCCGGCGCCGCCGACACCGAACACGGTAATACGGGGCTTCAGCTCGCTGATATCAGGAACGTTGAGATTGATGGTCATGAGGTTGCCTCTCGTATTAAGCGCGAATTGTGTGGTCGTGCCGGTGGCCTGAAGCCTGCGGCGTCGGTGACGGTGACGGAATGTGCAGTGTCTGGAAAAATCTCATCAGAAGCCCTCGCGTAGCCATCGACCGACCTTTCCGAAGTATCCGCCGCCATCGGTGCCTGTCTTGAGCTGACGCGTGAAGCGCGGCTCGACATGTTCGAGGTGAGCGAATTGCGGATAGACGAGCAGACCCGAGGGCACTGCAAAGGATGCGCTCTTGGCCTCGTTCGGCAGACGACCGAAACCAAGGGGGCGAGCGACGCGAACGGAGCGACCGAGAATCTGCGAGCCGAGTTCGACGAGGCCGGTGAGCTGCGATGCGCCGCCCGACAGCACCACGCGTGCGCGCGGTTCTGCGGCGAAAGGCGAATCCGCAAGCCGATCCCGGATCATTTCGAAAATCTCCTCGGCACGCTGGCGCACAATGTTTGCAATCGTGGCGCGTGACACGGCCTGCGGATAATCACGATCATTATCGCCAGCCGTCGGCACGTTCATCATTTCACGCGCGTCGGAGCCACCTGTCAGCACGGTGCCATATAACGTCTTGATTCGCTCGGCATCCGCAATGCAGCAACCGAGTCCGCGCGCGAGATCCATGGTGATGTGTTGCCCGCCTACCGCAAATCCGGAGGCGTGAACGATGCGACCACCCGAGTAGGTCGCGATCGTCGTGGTCCCTGCCCCCATCTCGACGACAGCAGCACCGAGATCGGTCTCATCATCGGTGAGCACGGAGAGTCCTGCGACATAAGGCGCGGCCGCCATGGCTTCGACATTGAGGTGACAGCGCTCGACGACCAGCATCAGATTGCGCGCGACGGTCGCATCCGCGGTGATGACATTCATGTCGACGCCGAACTGCGACGCGACCATGCCCTTGGGATCGCGAATGCCTTTCACGCCATCGAGCGAATAGCTCACCGGCAGCGCGTGCAGCACGGTGCGGCCCGGCGGCGTCGCATGGCGCATGCCGGTCGAAGTGACGCGGGCCATATCGGACGCGCTCACTGCGCCGCCCTTGATATCAGCAGAGGCTTCGATCAGCTGGCCCTGCAGGCGGCCGGCCGAGACCGACAGCAAAACGGATTCGACGCGCACCTTGGCCATCCGCTCGGCGAGCCCGACGGCCTGACGCACCGACTGCTCCGCTTCGCCCATGTCGACCACGGCGCCTGATTTCACGCCGCGCGACTGGATCTGGCTGTAACCGATCAGCTCGACGGCATGGGTGCGGCCACGCAGCGCCTCGTTCGGCGCACAGGGGCGCAGGCGCGCAATCATGCACGCGATCTTGCTGGTGCCGACGTCAAGCGACGCCACCAGCGCCGTGCGGTTGGCCGCCATCTGGCGCGTCTTCGGCGCCTGGTTGCGATCCAGCCCGCTCATGCTGCGCCTGCTTTCTTCTTGGCCTTGTCCTGCGCCTTGAACTGCTCTTCGCGGGCCTTGGCGGCGTCTTCCGAGAGCCGCACGGTCAGGCGATCCGGGAGGCGCATGTCGATGGCAACGATGTCGCGCGAGAACAGGCGGTCCTCGCGGTCGAGCTTGCTCAGCATCGCCAGCGCATTGCCGACATTGTTCTCGGGCAGACGGACATCGAGATTGTCATTCAAACGCAAATTCCAGCGACGCTCGCCCACATAGATCGCGGCCTTGGTGACGGCGCGGACCTGCGGATAGCGGTCCAGCAGCGCGATGAAATCCTTCGCAGCAGCATCGGCGCCCTTGCCCACCACCAGCGGCAGCTTGACGAAGCGGCTCGGCACGTAGTTTTCGAGCACGGCGCCATCATCAGCGATGACGGCGAGCTTGCCGTCTTCCTGCCAGAGCGCAAAAGCGGTGCGTTCGGTGACGTCGATCTGCAGGCGGTCCGGATACAGCTTCAGCACATTGGCGTCGGCGATCCACGGATTGGCCTTGAGCTTGTCGCGCACGGCGGCGGCGTCGACGAACAGCAGCGACGAGCGGCCATTGATGCCGCCGATCGCCAGGATCTCGTCCTGGGTCAACTGCTTGCGGCCATTGAGGATGACCGAGGAAATGCGGAAGCCGGCGGCATTGGCCGCGGCGTTGCGGGTGTCCTGGAAGGCCGCGATGACCTCATCGACATGCTCGCCCTTGACCACGCCGAAGCCGACGCTGCCGGCCAGGATCAGGAGCGTAGCAGCGATGCCGACGCGGCGCGGGACATGGCGCTCGATGAAAATGACGAGCTTGTTGGTGCTCGGCTCGCGCGCGGGCGCCTTGCGGTTCTTCAACGCCCGGACGGACCGCTCGAGCGGCTCCAGCCGCTCACGCAGCAGAATGCCTGCCCCACGGGCCGCCATCTTGAGGTCAGCTTGGGGCCTGAGCGATCCGACCGACCGAGAGAGGCGTCCTCCACCATCCATTCCACGAGCTCGTCACAGGTTGTGCCCGCATTCGCGCGGGTCAAATCACTGGCGATGACGCAGATGACGTCTCGGTCAAACCGGAATGGATAAGTGCCTGAAGAAACACTCATTTCCATCGATACGCGTCGTTACGGAAACTCCGCACAGCTCACGCCTCGGCAGCCAAGCGCAACATGCGCCGCCAGCGTTAACCTTCGGCGGTCCTGGTAAACAAAACGTAAAGGGGATGGATTCAGGGAGCATTTTGCCCCGGATTCTGAAGACTTTAGCGGGAGTGTTGCAGCCGGGTGTTAAGGAACCATGGCCGCGTTGCGGCGGCGACGTTCGGTCGCAGTCGAAGCCTGTAGCCCGGATGGAGCGGAGCGCAATCAGGGATTCAGACGTGCTTCAGACCGCTGGTCCCCGGATGGCGCTCCGCTCCATCCGGGCTACGCCCAGCTCAATCTGCCCGTTCAGGAAATCCACGAAAGTGATGCCCTGGGCGTTCAGCGCCTTGGGGTAGAGAGACGCCTTGGTGAGCCCCGGCAGCGTGTTGGTTTCGAGATAGACCAGGCCATTGGCCGACACGATGAAGTCCGAGCGCGAATAACCGGTGCAGGACATCGCCCTGTGGGCGCGAACAGCAAAATCCTGCAACTCCGCCGTGACCTCAGGCGTGAAGCGGCCGGGGCAGATTTCCTGGGTCGACTTCGCAAGATATTTCGCTTCGTAGTCAAAGCCACCGCCCGCCGGGACGATCTCGATGGGCGGCAACGCGATCACCGCGCCATCGGCCTGTTCCAGCACCGCGCAGGTCGCCTCGATGCCGGCCACGAACGGTTCGATCACGTAGTCCTCGACCTTCGCAGCGTTGCGCACGGCGACCAGATCCTGCTTCGCATTCACGAACATCAAGCCGTAGCTGGAGCCGTCGCGCGCCGGCTTCGCGATCAGCTTGCCATATTGGTCAAGCGCCGCCTCCATCTCCGACAACGCGATGCCGGCAGCGATCGGCACGCCCCAGATCGCCGCGAAACGCTTTGCTGCCACCTTGTCGAATGCAAGATTGGACGAAGCCGAACCGGAACCAGTGAAAGCCACCCCGCGAATCTCGCACATCGCCTGCACTTCCCCATTCTCGGCCGCACCACCGTGCATCCCGAGCACCAGCACGCGGCCGTCGGATTTGGCCGTGTCGAGCGCCTGCTCCAGCGATCCGAGCGGCTTGCCGTCAGCCTTGAAGGGATTTTCGAACGGGCGCTCGTGGCCGAGCAGCGCTGCGCCTGACGTCTCATAGACCCTATCGTCGGCGTCCCAGAACCACAGACCGGCTTCCGGCAGCGCCGAATGAAGAGCCTGTGCCGAGGCGACAGATACCAGCCGCTCCTTGTTCAGCCCCCCGAACACGATGGTGATCAGGTTTGGGGCGATCGAGGCAGTCATCGTCGGATCTCCATGCGAATCACCGCATCGTAACCATAGCGGCAAGGCAATGGTACGAGGGCACACGAGTCATATAATGCCTTGTACGACGTCAATGCGCGAAGGCGCAGCAGAGATCACGCCACTGCGCGATCGAAATCAACGGACGAGACGCGCAATGACCAGAGCCTGGCTCGACCTGAATACTTTCGGCATCTTCGCAACATTGTGCGTGCTGTATTACGGCGCGGCACTGTTCCTGGTGTTTCTCTGCTTCGGCTCGCCGCTGCGCAAACAGACCCAGAAGCTGAACGGCATCGTAGCGCCGTTCTTTTCCTCGGTCGCCATCCTGTTCGGCCTGCTGACAGGCTTTCTCGCCGCCGATGTCGGCGAGCGCGGCCGGCACGCGGTGCGCGCCATGCAGGCCGAGGCGAGCGAAATCCGCAATGTCTATGCACTGAGTGTCGCTTCCGTGTCCGACATGACGGACATCCGCACCGCGCTGAAGGTCTATATCAATTCGGTGCTGAATGATGAATGGCCGGCGATGATGCGCGACGAGCCCTCGCCGCGAACCGCGGTGGCTTTTGACGACGTCTTGCGCGAGGTCAGCGACCTCAGCGTCGGGCGCGATTCCGGAACTCCTGTTCAAGTCGCGTTGCTCAGCGCAACGATCCGCGCCGGCACCGCGCGCAGCGAACGTCTCAGCATCGCCGCCGACCAAACCAATGATCTGAAATGGGTCTCCGTACTGATCCTCGGGCTGCTCACGCAAGTCGGTCTTGCATTGGTGCATATGGACCGGCCACGCGCGATGCTGACGGCGCTGACGGTGTTTGGCAGCGCCGCCATCGTGGCCCTCGGCCTGATCGCACTCCAGGAGCGGCCCTATGATGGCGCGTTCCGCGTCTCGAAGGCACCGTTGCAAAATCTGGTCACGCTGCCGGAGCTTGGACCGGGCGCTGCCCTGCCGCCGAAGCCCACAAATTAAAGCGCGACACCAATCCGCTTGATCTCCCAGTGAAGATCGATGCCGGACTGCGCCAGCACGCGTGCACGCACGGTGTCGCCCAGCGTCTCGATATCATGGGCCGTGGCATCGCCGGTGTTGATCAGGAAATTGCAGTGCATCTCCGACACCTGCGCACCGCCGACGCGCAGGCCGCGGCAGCCGGCCGCATCCACCAGTTTCCATGCGGAATGGCCGGGTGGGTTCTTGAATGTCGAGCCACCGGTCTTTTCGCGGATCGGCTGCGCCGTCTCGCGGTGCTGCTGCACCTCGTTCATGCGGGATCGGATCGTGGCCGGGTCGGTGATCGGGCCGCGGAATTTTGCCGACGTGAAGATGATCGACGGATCGACGCCGGAATTGCGGTAGACGAACTGCATGCCGGCATTGTCGAAGACATGTTTCTTGCCATCGCGACTAATGCCGATGGCTTCGATCAGCAGATCCTTGGTCTCCCCACCATTGGCGCCCGCATTCATGCGCAGCGCGCCGCCGATCGAGCCAGGAATCCCGAAGTAGAATTCGAGACCGCCGATATTGGCGGCAGCAGCCGTTTCTGCCACGCGCTTGTCGAGAGCCGCGGTGCCGGCGGTCAGCGTGTCGCCGTCGGTCGTGACCTGACCGAAGCCACGCGGGCTGAGACGAATGACAACGCCTTCGATACCGCCATCGCGCACGATCAGATTGGAGCCGACACCGACGACATATACCGGTACATCGGATGACAGCTTCGACAGGAAGTATGCGAGGTCGTCCTCGTCCGCCGGCGTGAACAGCACCTGCGCGGGACCGCCGACGCGAAACCATGTCAGCGGCGCGAGACTCTCATTAGCCAGCAGACGCCCGCGTAGCTCGGGCATCGCGGATTTGAGATCGAGAGTGATGTCGGGAAAGCCGCTCACTTTGTTATCCGAGCGCCTTCAGTTCACCCGGCAGCGCATAGGCCCATTGTGTGATGTTCCCGGCCCCAAGGCAGACCACCGTATCACCGCTCTTCGCCACCCCCGCAACGAGACCGGCCAACGCCGCCGATTCCGATAGTGGCGTAACTTCGCGATGGCCATGGGCGCGCAGGCCCAGCACAAAATTGTCGCGGTCGATGCCGGGGATCGGCGCTTCGCCGGCGGCATAGACTTCCGCGACGATCACGCTGTCGGCATCGTTGAAGCAGGTGCAGAATTCCTCGAACAGCGACTGCAGGCGCGTATAGCGATGCGGCTGCACCACCGCGATCACCTTGCCTGTCGTGCTTTCGCGCGCGGCGCGCAATACGGCGGCGATCTCCACGGGATGGTGACCGTAGTCGTCGATGATGGTGACGCCCTTCCATTCACCGGTCTTGGTGAAGCGTCGCTTCACTCCGCCGAAGGACGAGATCGCCTTGCGGATCTGGGCATCCGAAATGCCGAGTTCATGCGCAACGGCGATAGCAGCCGTGGCATTGAGCGCATTATGACGGCCGGGCATCGGCAGCAGCAGATTGTCGATCTCATGCGTGGTACCGGCCTTGCGATCGCGGAAGGCAACCTTGAAGCTCGAGCCGCCATTGGCAGGCTTCAGATCGACCAGACGCGCATCGGCCTGCGGATTCTGCCCGTAAGTGATGATGCGACGGTCCTCGATCTTGCCGACGATGGTCTGCACGACGGGATGATCGATGCACATCACGGCGAAACCGTAGAACGGCACGTTCTCGACGAAATTGCGGAATGCATCCTGCACATTGTCGAAGGTCTTGAAGTGATCGAGATGTTCGGGATCGACATTGGTCACGATGGCGACATCGGTGGGAAGCTTCAGGAAGGTGCCGTCGCTCTCATCGGCCTCGACCACCATCCACTCGCCGCCACCGAGACGCGCATTGGTACCATAGGCATTGATGATGCCGCCATTGATGACGGTGGGATCGAGTTCGCCTGCATCGAGCAAAGCCGCGACCATCGACGTGGTCGTGGTCTTGCCATGGGTGCCAGCGATGGCGACGCAGCTCTTCAGGCGCATCAGCTCTGCCAGCATCTCGGCACGGCGGACGACCGGGATACGCTGCGCGCGCGCGGCCATTAATTCAGGATTGTCGCGCTTGATGGCGGTGGAGACCACGAGCACGTCGGCGCCGGACACGTTCTCGGCCTTGTGGCCGACATGGATCGTGATGCCCTTCTCGCGCAGACGGTTGACGTTGGCGTTTTCCGATGCGTCCGAGCCCTGCACGGTATAGCCGAGATTGCACAACACTTCGGCGATGCCGCTCATGCCGATGCCGCCGATGCCGACAAAATGAATGGGTCCGATCTCGCGCGGCAATCTCATGGGAATCTCGTCTTTCGTCACGCCCGGCGCAGCACCGGGCACATGACTCCTTCAAACAGACGCAGATGGCCGGGACAAGCCCGGCCATGGCGAAAGTGAACGATATTTGGCTTGCGGATGCGGCAAATCCTGCCGAATCGCCCCTATTCGGCCGCAGCTGGAACTGACGCCCTCACACGATCGAAGCGGATTGCGGTGAGCGCCACACCCAGCGCTGCCAGGGGCACCAGGGCAGCGACCCACGGCACCGCGGCGAGCCCGCCATGGTCGATCACCGCGCCGCCGAGCCAGGCCCCGATCGCGTTGCCGAGATTGAAGGCGGCGATGTTGAAGCTCGACGCCAGACTCTGGCCGGCACCATGGGCCTTTTCCAGCACCCACATCTGTAACGGCGGCACGGTGGCAAAGCCGACAGCGCCCAGCAAGGCGACGAACACGACGATGGCGATCTGATTGTGGGTGGCGAGACTCATCAGCGCGAGCACCACGGTCAATGCCAGCAAGCTGCCGAGCACCGTGGGAAGCAGCCAGCGATCCGCGAGGCGGCCGCCGACCAGATTGCCGATCACCAGACCGCCACCGAAGACCAGCAGGATCGGTGAGACTGCGGCGTCGGAAAAGCCAGCGAGCCGTGTCAGGATCGGCGCGATATAGGTGAAGACGGC
>NZ_JBIISY010000236.1:0-8994 GCF_044340795.1 Tardiphaga sp. | reverse complement strand
CACCACGAGCGCGACGACCGCGATCATCCGCCCACCCGCCTGTTCGATGGTGCGAAAGCTGATGGAGGCGCCGAGCAGCACGATGGCCAGTTCCAGCAGGCTCTTCGAGGCGAAATGCACGCCTGCGCGCGCCCTGGGATGAAGGCCGAAGCCGGTATGCAGCGTCGTACCGAGCAGGATCGCAACCACCAGCGCATCGACGAAAGGATTGCCGAGCAGATGGACCTCGAGACGCTCGACACCCCACGCCACGAGCGTGACAAGGGCGGCAAGGGCCAGACCGGGGCCAAGATCGACAATGCGTCTTATGGAGGACATGCTTCCCTCAACGTGCTTGAGAGAAGAATATTCTTCCTGTTAATCCCAATCTATCGCATAAAATTGGTTAATCTGTTCGATTTTTCAGGAAGACTATGACCTTGGATCAACTCGCAGCCTTTGTCGCCGTGGCGGAACGTCAGCACCTGACGCGGGCTGCGAGTGCGCTGAACCTGTCGTCCTCGGCAGTCAGCTCGGCGATCAAGGCGCTGGAGACCATGCATGGCGTCGCGCTGTTTCATCGCGTCGGCCGCGGCATCGAGCTGACATCGGCGGGCCGGCGCTTCCTGCCGGGAGCCCGCGACATGCTGGCCCGCGCGCGCGGCATCGAACACCTGCTCGACGAACTCGCCGGAATCGAGCGCGGCGTGATCGAATTGCAGGCCAGCCAGACCATTGCAAATTACTGGCTGCCGCCCCGCCTGATGCGCTTTCACGCGCAATATCCCGGCATCGAGATCAAGCTTCAGCTCGGCAACACGACCACCGTCACCGAGGCCGTGATATCCGGCGCCGCGGAGCTCGGCTTCATCGAAGGCACCATCCGTGAGCCGGCGCTGGCGACGCGGCAGGTGGCGTCCGACCGCCTCATGATCGTGATCTCGGCCGCACAGGATCATGCCCGCGCCAGCGCCGATGACCTCCTGTCCCTGTCCTGGGTGATGCGCGAGCCCGGCTCCGGCACGCGCTCGGCCTTCGAAGCGGCGCTGCGCGCGCACGACATCGATCCCGCCCGGCTCGATGTCGTCATGACCCTGCCATCCAATGAAGCCGTGCTGTCCGCGGTGCGCACCAGCAGCGCCGCAACGGCCTTGTCCGAGGCGGTCGTGACGCCATGGCTGCGCAATGGCGACTTGCAAGCATTGCCATTCACCCTGGACCTCCGCGCCTTCACGCTCCTGCGTCACAAGGAGCGCCCGCTCTCCGCGGTCGCGCGCGCCTTCGAGACCTATTGCCGGTCTTTCCCGGACTAGCGGGATTTATCCAGGGCCTCACCCGGCCAGCGGAACCTCTCGCCCCATTCGCCGTTCTCGAAGGTTGAGAATGTGCAAGATTGTAATGTGATGGCCTGGTCCGATCGTTTTTCCGACCCAATTCAGATCCCGAACGGCGATTGGATCGAGACGCTCCGCGACGCCGGCGCCTATATCGCCCGGCTTCCCAATTGCGAATACAAGACCGACGCGTGGCGCACCGCAACGCATCTGCTGATCGAAGCAGCCGAAGGCGCGGTCTCGATCGAACTCGCGCGCTTCGCGATCCTCCAGGCTTTCGCCGTTGAAAGGGAGAAGGAAGCGCTCGCGGTTTGAACGCATTTCCGGCTTCCAGTTAAACTCCCGAAGGCGTCGATCCCGGTTTCCGCAAACACGAAGGGCCGGAGCTGAGCATTTTGAATGGCTTGGGAAGACTGGCGGAGAGGGGGGGATTGCCCGGCCGCGGCAAAAAACTCAATAGAATCAAGGCCGAAGTCCGCCCGAAACATCATTGTGTGTACCAGTATTGTGCCCTGAGGGCTAGGCCCAAGAAGCGCGACATTGATAACCGCTTTGCCCCATAAGCGGCTTTATCAAAGTATTGCGCGTGGGAAAGCGCCAAGGCGACATTTCACTCTTTATCTAAGCCCGAAGGGACTTTCCGCTCAATCGCCAAAGGCCCTGATCGCTAGTGGATACTGCAACAGCCCCGTTCTTGATCGCATCCAGTACGTGACTGCGATCGCATACGAATCCTGACGCGATGATTGGCGGCATCGCTTTGCGATGCTGGGCCGGCACATAAGACAGCATCGGCGCCGGCATCAATTGCACCAGATTGGGCTCGCTCTGTCCCAGCGCAGCGACGCTCCGCGGGAAATTCGAGCGGTCTGTAACGAATACCTTCTGGATGGCGACCAGCCCCGACTTTTTTGCACGTTGGATGGTTGCGACCCTCGTCGAGACGACGCCTTTGGCGCCGATCTCGACGAGATAGTCGACACCACCTTTGTCCTGAGAGAGGCCATCGCAGCTGTCGATGTTCACAACTGGATATTTGTTGGCATCGACGAGCGACTTGACGACGGCACCGAGTTTGCGCAACTCGAAATTCGCAACGATCGCTATTCCCGCCTCGCCGCCGAGGAATTCCTCGACGAGCTCGGGGCCATAGAGCGTAGCGATCACAGGGTGCCGTGTTAGGCGCAAGGCCAAGGATTTGTCCATGACCTCAATCTAAAGTTATGCGCCGACTTTGTCACTCAATCCGAGCTTACCCGGATTTAGAATATTCTTCGGATCGAGCGCGGCCTTGATCGTCTCAAGCACTGGAAATGACGCGCCCAAAGAGTCCGCCATATATGGCGCACGCAGCAATCCGACGCCATGATGATGGCTCAGTGTCGCATTGTATTTGATGATAACAGCATTCGCTGCATCCCACGCCTGCCGATACCATTTCTGACGGTTCTCGACCTCGACTTCGCCGCGCAGCGAGAAATAGAGACAGGCACCATCGACATAAGCATGCGACTGATGGGCGGACCCCGCCAAAGTGCCGGGGACGGCATTGATGGCCTGCACCACTTCATCATAGATCGCCGGGAGATCGCGCCATGGCCCGATCATCTCCAGCGTGTCAGCCACAAAGCCCGGGCTCGGCGTAAAACCTTCCGCACTCTTGCCGGTGAGATAGCGGGTATCCAGCCAGCGCTCCAGGATCGCATCGCTTTCCAGCCTGTCGCCGAGTTCCGCGCAGCCCTTCTCGCTGATCGCCATCACGGCATCAACCAGCTCTTGCGGCCCCTCGTCCGCCACCAGGAGGACATTGCTCTTGGGCATTCCGAACTGCACGCCGCTTTCGAGCTCGTCATAGAGCCGTAGCGCAGCCGGATTGGCGCCGCGCTGCATGATCTGGCGGCAGGCCTCCAGACCGACCGCAAAACTCTTAAAGCTGTAAGCGATGGCGCGACCATAGTCAGGCAGCTGGTGCAGCTTGAAGCGGATCTTTACGACGACGCCCAGCGTACCTTCCGAACCGATGAACAGTTGCAGCAGATCCGGCCCGACCGCCGCGCGCGAATAGCCTCCAACGGTGATCAAGCGGCCATCGGCCAGCACGACATCCATGCCGAACACCATGTCCTCGATCTTGCCATAGCGCGTCGACAACTGCCCGGCGCCACGGCAGGCAACCCAGCCGCCCACAGTGCTGATACCGAATGACGAAGGCCAATGCCCCATGGTCATTTTGTAGTCACGCTGGATCGTCGCCTCGAAGACGTCGCCGAACATGCCGGCTTCGACTTCGACGATCTGGCTCTGTTCATCGAAGCCCACGAGCTTATTGAGATCGCAGAGATCGAGCACGATACCGCCACGAACCGGCAGGGCGGCGCCAGTCACGTTGCTGCGCCCTGCCGACACGGTCACGGGGATCGTCGCGGCATTGGCAATGCGCATCACGCCTTGCACCTGTTCGACCGACGACACACGAACGACAACCGCATTTGGCGTCGCCGGCTTGCCCGCCGTGTCCGTCATCATCGATCCCGCCCACCAGTCGCGGGTCCAGGCCACCACATCGGGCGTCTCTGTGATCACATTGTCGGCAACCCCACGCAGCGCTGCGATGATATCGGCGCCCACAGCGACCGGATCGCGCTGCAGGCCCGGCGTCGACGACGTCTCCTTGACGCGCGCGACATAGGCCGGAGGCGTGTGTGCTCCCACAACATATCGACCACGATTGTAGCCACGACGAATGGCATCTTTGCTCAGCATTTCTTACGCTCCTAGAAGAATAAATTTCTCGCGCGCAACGCTGGCGGTGTAGTCCGCCACCTGTTGCGCGATGATCTGTTCGGACAGCCCGAGTTCGGACTGCAATATCTGCCCGACGCGCATGGCGGCGCGCGCCGACGCATCGCGTGCATTCATGCGGGCGCGCATGCGCCGCGATAGCACATCATCGACGTTGCCCGCCATTTCATGACGGACGGCATAGATGACTTCAGCCTCGCTATGCGGCAGCCCTTCGACGATCGGCGCCGCGGAGGCCGGATCGGCTTGCAGGATATCACTGACAAAGCGCGCTTCGGTGCCGTAACGCTCGCCGAGATGCGCCTGCGTACCGCCTGTCGCGGTGATCGCCTGGGCGTCGTAACCGGCGGCACCGAGCAAATAGGCCTTCTTGGTCTGGCACCTGCCGCTCTTGCCGATCACCTTTTGCGCGGCATCGACGGTTTGCTCCGCCATATGCCGCGATGTTGTCAGCTTGCCTCCGACAATGGTGATCAGCCCATCATCTGCGATATCGATCTTGTGGTTGCGCTTGACTTCAAGCGTCTTGCCGCCCGGCGGCGCCACGAGCGGCCGACACCCGGCGATGCTGCCGACGGCATCCTCGGGACGGAGATCTGTCTTCAGTGCCGAGCGGGCGCCCTCCAGCAGGAAATCAAGCTCCTCGCGCGTGCAATGCACGTCATCGAGGTCGCCCTGATAATCCTCGTCGGTCGTGCCGAGGTAAGAAACATTGCCCCAGCGCGTGATCGTCGCACGGCGGCTGCGGCCAGGAACGGGGATCGTGACCGTGCAGTCATTGCGAATCTTCAGCCAGGGAATCGCGACATGCACGCCCTTCGCCGGACGTATATCCAGCTTGCGCTCCTCGCCCTTCTTGATGCCGCTCCAGTCGCGCAACCAGACGCCGGTCGCCATGACGACTGAGGTAGCCCGGACGATGATCTCGCGCTCACCGGCCTGAACCACGGCGCCCGTAACCTTGCCGTGATTATTGCGGGTGATCTCCACAGCCTTGGTATGATTGGCAATCGCCGCGCCGTGATAGGCGGCCGTCCGGACCAGGTTCAAGGTCAGCCGCGCATCATCGACACGGGCGTCGAAATACATCAAGCCGCCGATCAGATCGTCGTCTTTGAAAGTCGGGCAATGCGACAGCACCTCAGCCTTGCTGAGGCGTTGATGCAAAATGCCTTCGCGCCAGCCACCGGCGAGATCGTAGGTCCAGAGCAGGGTTTCGAAGGCTTTCGCCATGCCCTTGTCGAAGACGCCGTCTTTTTCCAGGATCGGAAACAGGAACGGCAGCCTTTGCACCAGATGGCGCGCATTGCGGCGCAGCCGCTGACGTTCCAGCAGAGAGTGGCGGACCAGACCGATATTACCCTGCTCGATATAGCGCAGGCCGCCATGAACCATCTTCGACGACTTCGACGACGTCCCCGATGCGAAATCATCCTTCTCGACGAGCGCGACGCGAAAGCCGCGCAAACTCGCATCGAGCGCGGCGTAAGCGCCCGTGACGCCGCCACCGATGATGAGAATATCGAACTGATCGCTCTCCAGTTTTGCCAGATGCTCGCTGCGGACGAAGCCGAGAGGCGCCGTGCCGATCATATCCGCACGATCGCGACTGGGTTTCAGTGAAGGAAGAAAGTTCATCATCTCGTATTCCGTCTAATGCGCCCCAAACACGTTGGCGTGTTCAAGTTCGGATGTGATGCGCGCATGCCAGAGCGCGCGACGTTCATCGCGCATCGCTGCCCGCATCTTCGGCTCGAAGACCTGTTCTTCGGCAGCGAAGGCCGTGCTGCGCGGGATGTCGTCCCAGAACAGACCGGACGACCCGGCGAGATAGGCTGCCCCGCGCAACGTGGCCCGCGCGGTGTTCGGCTTGCGGCGGATGGGGACGCCGATCAGATCGGCCTGCATCTGCAGCAGCGGATCGCTCGCCGAGAGGCCGCCGCCGACAATCAGCTCGGCAATATCGACACCCGACACGTCGCGATCGGATTCGAGACAGCTAGCGACGGAATGCGCGATCCCTTCAAGAATGGCATAGGCCACTTCCGGTCGGGTCGAGGCCATCGAAATGCCGGTCAGCGAGGCACGCGCATTTGGTTGCATGTCGGGCGTCCGCAATCCGGTCAGCGCCGGAATGAAGGTGACGCCGCCAGACGACTGGACCTCGGCTGCAAAGCGACTGATCTCCGTCGCATTGTCGAACCAGCGCAGCTTCTCGCAGACCCAATCCAGCGCAGAGCCGGTCGTGGCAGCGAATGTCTCGACGGCGAATTGCGACTGATTTTTCCGGCGTCGCGCCACCATGGTTGTGGTGCCGGCAAACAAACCGGCCTTGACCGGCTGCTCCGGCCCGATGATCAGATCCACAAAACTGCCGGTGCCGTGGATGCACATGGCCTGACCCCGATCAAGGCAACCGAGACCGATGGCGCCGGCGTGCTGGTCGCCCATGCTCGCCAGAATCGGAACATCGATCCCGAGCAGATCGGAATTCGTCCGCCCGAGATCATCCGCATCCGATCGCAGCTCCGGCACTAACGCCTGCGGAAATGCGAGCGCATTGAGCCAATCGCGTTGATAGCGATGCTCGGCAAGAACGTAGGCGCCGGCCGATGTCGCATTGGTCGGCGTGGTTACATAGATGCGATCCCGCGTCAGATGCCACAGCAACCAGGTATCGACCGTCCCGAAACCCAAGCGCTTCTCAGCGAATGCTTTCGCGATCTCCGGCGTTTCCCGGATGTGCCGTGCCGCCCAGAGATAGGGCGAGCGCACACCACCTGCCCGTCCGACCTGTGTTGCAAGGATCGTATCCCAGACGGGCGCGAGTTTGTTCAACTCACCGACGTAACGGGTGTCCTGCCAGACCATGGCGGGCACGAGTGCCCGCCCGGTGTCCTTGTCCCACAAAACAGCGGTGGCCCGCTGTGTTGCAATTGCCATGGCGACGATCCGCAAGCCGGACTGCGATGCCTGCGCGATGGTCGCACGACAGGCCGCCACAGTTTTCTCGAGGATAGCGTTCGCGTCCTGCTCCACAACGCCCGGCCGCGGAGTATCGACCTCCAACGGCAGATATTCGAGGCAGGACACCTCACCATCGGCGGAGACCGTCGCGGCACGGGTGCCGGACGTTCCCTCGTCGATCGCCAGGATCACGTCTTTGAGCTGATTTGCCATCACGACTTCGACGGCTGCAGCACAGCGTTGGTGTAAGGCTTGTCATCCGCGAATTGCGGCGCACCGGCCTCGTTGTCCGGATTGATCGCGGTCCGGGTCGGATCCCACTTGATCGAGAAGCAGATAATGCTCGCGATCAACGGAACGGCGGACAGGATCAGGAAGGTGTGGTTGAGGCCATACCATTCGCGGAACAGCGGGAAGACGAGCAGGCCGAGCGCCGCACCGATCGATCCCATGGCGCCGATCACACCATTGGCGCCCGCACGAAGCTCGCTACGGAACGACAGCGACGAGAGGCTCTTGCCGTTGGCGCCAGGACCACCGGAGTGGAACAGGATGAACAGCGACGGCACGATCGCCGCCAGCCAGACCGGCATCTTGTCGCTGAACAGACCGAGGATCAGCAGCATCACGAACACCGCAGCAAAGCCCACAGCCGACGCGATGCGTAGGCCGAACACGCGTCCAATCGTCGGAGACAAGAAGCCGCCGAAAATGCCGAACACGTTGAACATCAATGCACCCAATGTTGCATAGACGAAGTCCTTGCCGAACAGCGCAGCGCTGATCAGCGGCAGGTACCAGCCGACAGCGAAATACTGGATAGATTGTCCAATCTGAACGGTGGCCGCAAGGATGGTGCGCGGCAGATAGACGCCGCGAAAGATCAAAAGCACATTGGCGACGCCGCGGCGTGCCTGATTGAGGACCGGGATACGGTCTTCGAGCGGAGCCGCAACGAAGTTCTGACCGTAAATGCGTGTCATTGCGACGGCCGCCTCGTCCAGGCGCTCCTTGCGCGCAAGCCAGATCGGGCTTTCCACCAGCAACGAATATTGCAGGATCAGGATCGCGATGGCGAAGACCGCAGTGGCGGCAACCGAGTAACGCCAGATCGCGTCACCCACGTCCCATGAGAAGAACAGCAGCGCCAGCAGCAGGTTCGTACACACGGCGGTGTACCACATGCCCTGCCAGGTATTGAGCCGGCTCTTGAAGCGCGACGGCGTGAATTCCGCGAGCACAGCCATGGCAATCGCGAAATCGATGCCGTAGGCGGCGCCGACAAAAAAGCGACCGACAATGATGGTTTCGAAATTCGACGCAAAGATCACAAGCGCAGCGCCGATGATCGCCAGCACCTTCGCAGTCACCAGAGGCACCACACGTCCCCAGCGATCGGCCATCCATCCGCCGATCGGATTGAAAGCGATGGCGACCCAGGACGCAAAGGACGTCAGCAGCGCAACCTGCCCGGCGGTGAGCTGAAGATTGCGCGTCATCGGCCCAAGCCCTGCACTCAAGGCTGAATTGGCGAAAGCGTCGAGAAAAAGTCCGCCAAGCGCGAGCCACCATATAACGCCGGCGCGGCCGTTGATGCCCGTGCGTGAATCGACGAACGACAGGATGTCGTCGATGCCGCGTAGCCTCAATGTTGTTGATTGCACTTGTTTTCCTCCCCAGAATTTTGATCTGTAAGGAGGTCAAAGCAAAGTACCGACGTGCAAGATGACCATCTTACAGACAGTCTTCAATCTTGCTTCTGTGCGAACAGGCTAGGATGCGCCGCCGAGCTTGTCAACGCATCGATACAAAATTAGTCATACCCTCATCTCGGATACCAAATCAGCTGCAACAGATCGGCGTCCGCTTTGCGCCAAGAGCGGCCATTTGCTAATTGCGATCTAAGAATCCG
>NZ_JBIISY010000235.1:0-9032 GCF_044340795.1 Tardiphaga sp. | reverse complement strand
TGGATCTCGACCTTCTCCTCCAGCACCGGAATCGTCGCCTGTATCTTGGCCACGGTTGCCCTGGTCGTGGTCCGCTCGGCCTCCTTCTGGGACTGCTGGCGCCCGATCTCGGCGAGTTTCGAATCCAGCTCGGCTCGCTGGCTGATCAGGAACTGGCGCTGCATCTCAATCTGGTTGGCCGAAGCACCATTCGGTGGCCGGAAGCTGTCAAGCGGATTTTCCGAAAGGGCGGCGCGCAGCCGCGCCACCTCGAGCCCGGCAGCCATGAGGTCGCCGCGCTCGCGCTCCACGTCGGCACCGAGCATCGTCGGGTCGAGCTCGATCAGGACTTCGCCGGCCTTCACGACCTGCCCGTCGCGGATGTGAATGGCGCGCACCACGCCGGTCTCGAATGGCTGGACCAACTTGGTACGACCGCCCGGCACGATCTTGCCAGGGGCGACGGCCACGATGTCGACGCTGCCGAACGACGCCCAGAACAATGCGATCACGAATACCGCGATGATACTGCCTGCGATCGCCCGGCCAGCGGGAGATGCCGGTCGTTCGGTGATCTCAAGAGCAGCGGGCAGGAAGGCAATCTCGTGCTCGCGGCGCTGTAGTTCAGCCCTGCGAAAGGGCACAATTCGCTGACTAGCGGACGTCATGGATGCCTGCTTGTAGGTAATGCAGCTTCGCGTAGCGGCCATTATTCTGGATCAGCTCGTCATGCGCTCCGTCTTCGACGATACGGCCGCGCTCGATGGTGATGATACGGTCGGCGTTGCGCACGGTGGAAAGCCGATGCGCGACGACGAACACGGTTCGCCCCTCTGCAATCAGCGCCATGTTCCGCTGGATCGCCCTTTCGCTCTCGTAGTCGAGCGCACTGGTGGCTTCGTCGAAAATCAGGATGCGCGGATCCGAGATCAGGGCGCGGGCGATGGCGATGCGCTGGCGCTGTCCACCGGACAGGCTGGCGCCGCGCTCACCAACCACGGTGTCGTAGCCCTCGGGAAGTTCGAGAATGAAGTCGTGGGCTCCGGCGAGCTTTGCTGAAGCAATCACCTTCTCCATTGGCAAGGTCGGCTCGGCGAGCGTGATGTTCTCGCGGATAGTGCTGTTGAAAAGCACGTTTTCCTGCAGCACCACGCCTGTCTGACGACGCAGCCATGAAAGGTCGACCATCGCGAGGTCGACGCCGTCAACCAGCACACGGCCGCTTTCGGGCACGTAGAGGCGTTGGAGCAATTTGGCGATCGTGCTCTTTCCGGAACCGGACGAGCCGACCACGCCGATGACCTGACCTGGCTCCACGGTGAACGACACGTCGTGCAGAACCTGGGGACCGTCGGCACGGTAGCGAAAGTTCACATGCTCGAAGGTCACATGCCCACGGATAGCCGGCAAAGCAGCGCGGCCGGGGTGAAAACCAGGCTCCGGCAACGTGTTGAGGATGTCGCCGAGCCTGTCGACCGACAGCCGAGCCTGGTGGAAATCCTGCCACATCTGGGCGAGACGCAGCACCGGAGCGCTCACCCGTCCAGCCAGCATGTTGAAGGCCACCAGTTCGCCGACACTCAGATCCCCGCCGATCACGAGTCGCGCGCCGAAGTACAGCGTCGCGGCAGTGACGAGCTTGTTGATGGTCTGCACCGCCTCGCTGGCGACATTGTTCAGGCTGAGCACCCGAAAGCTCGCGGCGACGTAGCCAGCAAGCTGTTCTTCCCATTTGCGCTGCATCTGTGGTTCGACGGCCATCGCCTTCAGCGTCTCGACCCCGGTCACGCTCTCCACCAGGAAGGCCTGGTTGGCAGCACCGCGAGCAAACTTCTCATCGAGCCGTTTCCGGAACATCGGCGCGGCGATCGCCGAGATCGCAATGTAGAGCGGCAGCGACCCCATGACCACGAACGTCAACGTCGGAGAATAGTAGAACATCACCGCAAGGAAGACGAACATGAACAGCAAGTCGATGCCGAGCGTCAGCGCCGAGCCGGTCAGGAAGTTACGGATATTCTCGAGTTCGCGCACGCGCGCCACTGAGTCTCCGACCCGTCGCGCCTGGAAATATGCGATCGGCAGCGCCATCAGATGGCGGAATAACCGCGCCCCGAGCTCGACGTCGATGCGGTTTGTTGTATGCGAGAACACATAGGTCCTGAGCGTGCCGAGGACAGCCTCGAACAGGGTCAGCACAATCAAGCCAATGATAAGAACGTCGAGCGTGCTCATGCTCTGGTGCACCAGCACCTTGTCGATCACGACCTGGAAGAACAGCGGCGAGACCAGCGCAAAAATCTGCAGGAAAAACGAGGCGAGCAACACCTCGCCGAGCAGACGCCGGTACTTGTGAATGGCCCCAACAAACCATGAGATGTCGAACCGCCGCGACAGGTCACTGAGCGCCGCGCGTCGCGCCATCAGCACGAGATCACCGTCCCAGACCGCCTCGAGTTCGGCCTGGGTCATCGTCAGCGGCTGCGCGATGGTCGGCCGCTGGACGAGGATCTTGTCATCGGCCACCTGGCCGAGGATCAGGAAGCCGCCGTCGCGCAGCACCGCAATGCCTGGCAGCGGGGTGATCGCAAGCCGCGCCCAGTTGGTCTTATGCACGCGCGCCTTGAGCCCGAAGGTCTTGGCGCAGCGAAGCATGTCGGCGACCCCGACCTGCCCGGTGCCGAGTTGGTGGCGTATCTGGGCCGGTTCGGCCGGCACACCGTGGCAGCGCAGCAGCGTCACCAGCGCGCGCATCCCGGCCTCATCGCCCCCCGCGGGACGGGATGCAGTAGGAGCCGCCGCCGGCGCCACCGCGCCGACAACTGGCGCGGCGCTGCCGCGCTGACGGGCGATCATCCCGCGCCAACTGGCTGTTGTTGCGGACACGGATCGTATCCGGTTGGCAATGGCCGGCCAAAGATCAGCAATCCGGTATGGCACCACGACACGGGCTTCGCTAAGCGCGAGACGAAGACGCTCGCCGAACCCGGGCCGCCCTGCTGAGATCACGCCGCCGCTCCAGATTTCCTCAAGCTTCGCGCGTGTCATTCGCTCGGGCCGTAGCGCCATCGGATACAGCACCAGAGCGTCGTCCCCATCAATCTTTCCGACGAGCAGGAAACCACCGCCGCGCAACGTCACGATCGCGGGCGTCTCGATGGCGGACAGCCACTTCCAGTCGGCCATTCGCGAACGTGTCGCAACGCCGAAGGCGTCGGAGCACCGAAGCATGTCGCGGACGCCGACAGTGTCAGTGCCGCAACGCTTCTGGATTTCGTCAATCTCCACCTCCACGTGGTGGAGGCGAAGAAACAGCCACAGGGCGAGTAGCCCGGCATCCTGCGGCGTAACATCCTCGTTCAGCATCGCCATTCCAATGGAATCCCTTACAATCAGAGGGGGACCAACGGTCCTCATTGCGCGAAAAGCTGAACCGCAGCTACGCGGGTGGACGTTTCCCGAACACCGGATCCCCTTGCAAAGCGGGGCGCCGGTGTCCGGGAAGGCAGTCGTCGTGGGCTACTAGTGGTGCGGACGCGTCAGGATCGACTCGTTCAGCCAACCCGATGCGTTCGAGCTCGCCGAGGAAGCAATCGCACCCTGGTCGGCCCGCCCCTGGAGACCCCCGGCCATTGCCTGGCTCAGCAGAGCAAAGGATTGGCGGTGTCCATGGTCGTGGTCGTGGCTCGCCCAGCCGCCGCCCCCGTTGCCCTGCGACGGATTGGTGCCACCAGAGACCGGAGGATCCAGCACCGCGATGGTCTTCGCGGCCGACGTTGCCGACGTGCCGGTGACGGGATCCTTGGCCGTCGCGGTCACGGACAGCGTAGCCGACGGCGAATCTGTCCCCTTGTAGTAGGACTTCAGGGTCAGTCCGCTCTCGACCTCGGCCGCGTTCAACGTGATGTTCCTACCGCGATGGGTGTGGCCGAGACCGTCAACGATCGCCTCGTATCGCGGCAGCCCCTTGATGTTGACCGACAAGACGTCGTTCTTGTCGGTGATCGAGACGTCGATTCCGAGATCGATCTTGCCACCAGGACTCACCGAAAGCGTGTTGTCGGCGATCGTGACGACCGGCTTGGTCGGACCGGAAGTCGCCGGAGGCGTCGTGACCGGAGGTGTGGTAACCGGAGGCTTCGCGACCGGCGGCGTAACTGCCGGCGAGGTATCGACCGACAAACCGGTGAAGTTTTTCACCGCTCCGGACAGATTGGCCGCGAGGCCGCCGGAGTCCTTGATGGTGGCACCGTTCGCCAGGTTGAGCGAAGTGACCCCGAGCGTGCCAACGCTCTTGTCGGTGGCCGCCACCGTGGTCGAGAACAACAGCTTGTTGGTGCCCGAGCCGCTGACGTAGTTCGCGACGGATCCGTCATTGAGGGTCAGCGTCGGCTTGCCGTTGACCGTGACCGCCTCGTTGAAAGCCACCGTCAGCGCGATCTTGTCTCCGACATGCTCCACGCCGGTACCCGGTTGCGCGGTGACGCTAGAAACCGAAGGTGCAACATTGACTGGCTGTGTCGGAGCAACAGGGTTGCCAGGGGTGGTTGGGATCGAGCCTGCCGTGACATTGCCGCCCTTGACCGACTGATTGCTGGCGTTCTGGTATAGCTGGACGCCATCAACCAGCATGTGGCTGGTCTGCGGGGTCGAACTGTCGACCGTGGAATGCCAACCTGCTGCCTTCGAATTCGCCCACTGACTATCGAGTATTAGCTCCATCGGCTGGTTTGGAATCGGCAGTTGCGCGCTCGTGACCTGCGCCATCTGCTTCCCGTCGAGATACCAGGTAATCGATTGGCCTGGTTTCCAATCGATCGCGTAGGTGTGGAAATCGGCTGTGAGATCCATACCGGTATCGATGACGCCGCCGACGTCGCCGCCTGGTGTGTGCAAGTGCCACTGGAATGCCTGGTTAGCCGGGCCCTTTCCGGTATAGCCGCCTTCCTGAATATCGATTTCGAAATTGTCGCCCCCGGGCGAACCCGAGCCAGGCATCAGCCAGATGCCGGGCCAAGCGCCGTTACCCGCCGGCTGTTTCATGCTGACCTGCAGGAGGCCACCGTTGAACTCGAACTTGCCGTAGCTGCTGACCACGCCCGACGTAATCGGATGGGTCATCACGGTGCCCTGGTTCATGCCGACGATCGGCGTCTTGCTCGACGTAATATCGAGCACACCGTCATGCACCGCTACCTGGCCAGGCATATCGAACTCGGCCTCGAACTGGCCGCCCGGCCCGCTGCCACCGTTGTATGAATTCCAGGGGTAGCCGTTGGCCGCCTTGCTGGTGATGTACTTATTCCATGTGGAGTTCAGAGCCGTACCGTCGAACCCTTCATGATAGACGAGGTTCGCATTCGAATACCCTGCTGGTGTTGATAGTGCCATTCCCGCTTCCCTTCTTGTTGGGCCTGCCGCTGCAAACTCGCCACGACCTCAGGTCGAGTACGGGAATACTGCTGCGGCATCTGTCGAGCCCCCGGCCCGTCGCAAGACGCGTGGCTATTGGTCGAGTATGGCGAGAACTGGCCGCAAATAGGGTGTTCGAGCGCGTGATTGTCCACGCATGTGGCGGCGTCGAATGACAACTGGGACGTAACTACCAGTCGAATGATGATTCCGCTTTCATCGAGAAATGCTTGCATAGAGGTATCTCCGCAAATGCACTGTCGCTGACCGATGCACTTTGTCGGAAAAAATATCGAGGGCTTCTCCAGAATACCGATCGTCGATTTGCTTCCGGAGCAACATAATGCCGCCGGCAAATGTGGCATTTGCAAAGGCTCATCGACGTCTTCCCGCGCTTCGACAGTATGCACCCTCTCGTTGAGTTAGCGAATTCGCTTTTTCTCACAGCGATTTAGGACACTCTGATGACGTGCCGTAAGAAGATGCGAACATGGTGAGAAGTAGTACTTCGGGATCAATAGGTAAATTTGATTTCGACCGAATCATTGCGTGGAGGGAAGGCGCTACCTCCTAGGGGCCGTTGCGTTCGATCTGCTATCAATTCATCTAGACGCCATGGTCAATCGCCAGTCGCAGAACAGCCGGGCGGGCTTGTTGCGCCGGTTCGGACTACAGGGAGCATTGGCGTCAGCGCTGCTGGCGGTATCCATGCTGCCGGCAACCGGTGCTAGCGGAGCGGCATCTGCCTTTGTCCGGGCATCCGTGAACGGTTTTACCGTCGACGACAAGCCGTTCTACGTGACTGGGGTCAACAACCACTATCTGACCTTCGGATCGCAGAACGAGGTCATCCGCGTCCTCGATGATTCAGTAGCCTTGGGCGCCAATGTCATTCGTATTATTCTTCAGCCGGTCATCGGCTCGCTCGATGGAAGCGCTGCTACGATCTGGAATTGGCGAGCGCGCGCTGATGCTTCCGATCTCGGTGTCGCCGGTACCTACCTTCTGTACTGGGATCCGCAAAAGAACACGATGGCCATCAACGATGGCCCCGATGGAATGCAGAAGGTCGACTTCCTGATCGCCGAATGCGGCAAGCGACATCTCAGGCTCATCATCGCCTTCCTTGATTTCTGGGACTATACGGGCGGTGCCCAGCAGATGAGGGCCTGGTACGGAAGTTCGGACAAGTCCGGTTTCTTCTTTCGCGACCCGCGCACGAAGCGGGATTATCAAAACTGGATTGCCTACGTCATCCAGCGGGTCAACTCACTCACCGGATCGGCCTACCGCGACGACCCCACCATCATGGCCTGGGAGTTGATGAATGAGGGCAACGCCAATCCGGAGTCCCTGCGGCTGGCTTGGACTGCGGAAATGTCGGCCTACGTGAAATCTCTCGATTCCAACCATCTTGTCGGGTCCGGCTACGCTAACGTCTCAGAGAAGCTATCCGACCTTACGATCCCAACACTCGATTTCGGGACATGGCATGGCTACCCGCTCTACTACAATCTGACTGTCCAGCAGTTCAACGATACGATCTCCGAGTTCTGCGGGCTCGCATCAACGGCCGAAAAGCCTGTACTACTGGAGGAGTTCGGCTACGCGCGTTCCAACCCCGACCAGAACGCAGCTTACACGATGTGGCTAAACACGCTCACCGCGCGTCACGACTGCGCTGGATGGATGGTATGGCGGCTCGTGGCGCCGCAGGACAGCGGCAACTATCCGGTCGACGAACATGACAAGTTCGACGTTCGCAATGACGGCGGACAGCTATGGAACACGCTCAGAGCGGCGACCCGTGCTGGAAGACAACGCGAGGCCTCCGGCCTGCTGGACGTCACTGGCGGCACGTCCAGCCCACCGTCGCCTGCCCCCCGAAACGATCGGTGAAACGGTCGACCCTATGCAGGGCAACTTCAGGAGAATCGTCCGGACAACTACTGCAACTGCAGCGCCGGACCTTCTCTGTTTCTGCAATGGCAACGTCATCGATTTCGATGCGGCAGAACCGGCAAAAACTGGGTAACCACGATGGATCATTGAGCCGGACTCTTGAGGGACTACAATCCAGTCAGCAATCGCAAAGCGCTGAATTGAGATCTCGGATCATGATGCCGGTCTTCTCGAACGATGGTTGGGAGTTACTGACTTTCAGGCTCGATCTGGAGCAGGAAGCCATCCGCGAGATAGGCGCTTGCCTCGACGCAGACGAACGCCGACGGGCACAGGAAATCCGACTGGAGCGAGACCGCTGCCGCTTTGTCGCAACCCGCGGGCAACTGCGTCGGGTCCTTGCCTCCAAACTGGACATCTCTCCCTCTGACATCGAGTTGGAATACGAACGGCTGGGTAAACCCCGCCTGTCGCACCGCATGCCCTGTCGCAATTTGCACTTCAGCGTTTCTCGATCCGAAGATGTTGCAGCGATCGCCGTCTCGACCGGCCGGGAGCTGGGGGTGGATGTCGAGGCTGTTCTCCCTGTTCCGGAAGCCGACGAGATCGCATCGCTCTGCTTTTTACCTTCTGAATATGAATCCTATGCCGCCCTAGATCTCCAAGACCGGTCGGGAGGCTTCCTGCTGCGCTGGACCCGGCTGGAGGCTGTCGCCAAAGCCTTGGGGTGCGGCTTGGGGCAGTTCGTTGCATGGGACGGCAAGGATTGGGCTTTCCGTAGCTTCGTGCCCAAACCTGGATACATCGGGACTGTGGCGGCCCGGAATTGAAGCGCTGGCGATGCCGTCAATCACGCTTGGTGCGGTACGGAAGACGAGGATCTTATGAAGGAAATGATCGGACGGCCCTATGTGGGCGAACCGCTGCAGATCCGGGATTTCCTCGCAGGCCTTGCCGCTAAGGACATCAACATTTCGGTCGATCGCGACCGGCTACGGTGCAACGCGCCGGCACAAGCACTCACCGCTGAGCTACGAGGCCAGTTGCAGGACCGCAAGCGCGAGATCATCGCGTTTCTAACGATGGCCACTGCAGCGGCCCAACAGCAGCCTGCCATCGTTCCGCTGCAGCCTCGCGGCACACGCACGCCTATCTTCGCCGTACCTGGGCATACAGGAGCTCCGTTCTCGTTCTCGGCCCTATCGAAATATCTGGGCGATGATCAGCCGTTTTACGCACTCCAACCATCCGGATTTGATGGACAGACCGAGCCGATGGACCGCGTCGAGGACATCGCCGAATATTTCGCTCGTCAGATCATCGAATACCGCCCCACCGGTCCGTACATCATCGCCGGTTACTGCTCTGGTGCCGCGACCGCTTTCGAACTGGCGAAGATTCTGGTTGAATATGGAGCCGAGCTTCCGCTGACGGCGCTCTTTGCCCCTCTTCATCCGACCACACACAGTGAATTGCCGCGTCGGCTTTACTTCTGCGCTGTCGGCAGCGTCGCTACGCTCCTGCGGGAGATTGCACAGCTCCCATCATTCGGCGCCCGCTTGCAATATTTCGGCTACCGCCTCCGTGAGCGCGTCAACCTGATCTTGGCCGGCAAAAGCGAAGACTCTGTTGCAACGGACCCGGTACTGAAAAGCAGAGACCGACTTAAGTCCACCGCGATCACTGCCTTGCGGCGATATGTTCCGACTCCTTATTCAGGTCGCGTATGCATATTTCTC
>NZ_JBIISY010000234.1:0-9056 GCF_044340795.1 Tardiphaga sp. | reverse complement strand
CTTGGCGACTTCGTGGAAACCATCCTGCGACGAATAGATTTCGTGGCCGTTCTCGCTCGACACCACGTCGTCTGCGCCTGCCTCGATGGCGGCTTCAAGCATGTCGTCGGCGGAGGCCTTGTCGGCGTCGTATTCGATCACGCCGACATGGTCGAACATGAAGGACACCGAGCCGGTTTCACCCATGTTGCCACCGGACTTGGTGAAGAAGGAGCGAATGTCCGACGCGGCGCGGTTGCGGTTGTCGGTCAGCGCCTGGACGATGACGGCGACGCCGCCCGGACCGTAGCCCTCGTAACGGATCTCGTCATAGTTCTCGCCTTCGGTGCCGACCGCCTTCTTGATGGCGCGCTCGATATTATCGCGCGGCATGTTTTCCTGACGGGCCGCGATCACGGCGGAGCGCAGCCGCGCATTCATGGCCGGATCGGGCGTTCCGAGCTTCGCCGCCACTGTGATTTCGCGCGCCAGCTTTGAGAACAACTTGGACTTCTGGGCATCCTGACGGCCCTTGCGGTGCATGATGTTCTTGAATTGGGAATGTCCGGCCATGCGGTCTCTCTCGATCGTCCGACGTCAAATGATGGGCTGTGGCGCGGGGTTATAGGCCGCGAATCCCGCAAAATCAAAGATATGCAGCAGATTGGGCAGGATCGGATCGCCGCGCTGGCAACCGCTTAACGATCGTTTCACCGATAGGTGCAACGATACTCGCATAAATTGCATAAAAGCGGGGGAGCATGGCGATTCGACTGTTTCGCAAGCGGCCGGCTGCGGCGGCCGAGCCGGCTATCGTGTCCGAAAACACAGCCATTTCCGCTATTCCGGGGCTGCCGGACCCGGACCCTGCCCGCGACATCCTGGAGTTGCTCGAACTCGAACTGGGCGGGCTCGTGCGACAGCTGGAAAAGGCAGCCGGCTCGGTAGCCGGCGGCGCCGAATCGACGGCAGCGACGCTTGCGGCGATCCGGTCCCGCACCGACGCGCTGACGGATCGCAGCAGCACCGCGCAGGCCACTGCCACGACCTTCGCCCATGCCGCCGACAAGTTCACCCATTCGGCGCAGGCGATCGGCGCGCAGGTGCGCGACGCCAGCAAGCTGGCCGATGAAGCGGGCGCAGCCGCGCAGGAAGCCAGCATGAATGTGGACCGGCTGCGGGATTCCTCCGCCGCCATCGGCCAGGTGCTGGAGCTGATCGCGCAGATCGCACGGCAGACGACCATGCTGGCACTGAATGCGACCATCGAGGCGGCGCGCGCCGGTGCGGCCGGCCGCGGCTTTGCCGTTGTCGCCACCGAAGTGAAGGCGCTGGCCGTGCAGACCCAGGGCGCAACCGAGGAAATCAGGACCAAGATCGATGCGCTTCAACGCGACGCCGCCAGCTCTGTCGAGGCGGTGCACCGCATCTCGATGGCGATCGAGGCGATCCGCCCGGTGTTTGTTCATGTGAATGGCGCGGTGGCCGAGCAGAATGCGACCACCAGCGAGATGTCGAGCAACGCAGCCTCTGCCTCGCAATTCATCGTGGCGGTGGGCGACAGCGCGCATGAGATCGAGGCGGCCGCGAAAGCAGCGACCGCGCATGGCGCGGAGGTCGCGCAGGCCGGTGCCGCCGTGACGCTGTTTGCGTCGAAGCTGAAATCACGCTGTGCGGTGCTGCTGAAGCAGGATGCGGACAGCGACGAGCAGCGCAAGCGCGAGCGCCTGCCCTGCCATCTCCAGATCGCGATCGACACGCGCGGCGGCCGGCTGCGCGCGCCGGTCTATGAGATCGCCATGGACGGCGTGCTGATCGGCGGGCCGGATGCCGCGCGGCTGTCGCTGCACGAGGTGCTGACGGCAGAGCTCGGCGATGTCGGTCCGTGCCGGCTGCGCATCGACGCCCATGACAAAGGCGGCGCGCAGGCGCGCTTCGTGGCGCCGGACGCACATTTCATCAGCCGCCTCGAAGATCGGCGATGGGCGATCCATGACGAGAACACGGAATTCGTGACGCGTGCGCTCGATGCCGGCGCGGCGCTCAACAAGATCTTTGCCGATGGCATCGCATCGGGCGCGATCACGCTCGATGCAATGTTCGACGAGGCCTATGAGGAGATCGCCGGCAGCAATCCCGTGCAATATCGCACGAAGATCCTGCCCTGGGCGGATCGCGCGCTGCCGGAATTCCAGGACGCGTTTCTTGCCAAAGACTCTCGCCTGGCATTCTGCGCGATGATCGACCGCAACGGCTATCTGCCCGTGCATAACGGCATCTATTCGAAACCGCAGCGGCCCGGCGATGTGGCCTGGAACACCGCCAACAGCCGCAACCGCCGCATCTTCAACGATCCCGCCGGGCTCGCGGCGGGGCGCAACACCCGCGCCTATCTGATCCAGAGCTATGCCCGCGACATGGGCAACGGCCAGACGGTGATGATGCGCGAGATCGACGTGCCGGTGCGCGTGCAGGGCCGGCACTGGGGCGGGTTCCGGACGGCGTACAAGCTGTAGCGTCCGGCCGTAGGGCGGATCAGGCGAAGCCGTCATCCGCCGCGGAGTCTCCACCATGAACTCGGCCGGCGGATTACGCTGCGCTAATCCGCCCTACGGGCCCTCCGGGAACCGATGTCATACCAATGACATTCGATATTGGTTCAACCCACCGGACTGACATTGATCATCCATCGATTTCCCGAGGCGACCATGAACGAACTCTCCCCCGACAATGCAAAGGCCATGCATGACCGCGTCCGCGAGGAGATGCTCGACAGCTATGACGAGGAAATGGAACTCGAACTCGACGAGGACCGCCTCGACCAGATGGCCGATGAGGTCGCCGGCGAACCGCTGACCTCATCGGTCGATCGCCGCACCTATTTCAAGGAGCTGTTCCGCCTGCAGGGCGAACTGGTGAAGCTGCAGAGCTGGGTGCAGCACGAAAAGCTGAAGGTCGTGGTGATCTTCGAAGGCCGCGACAGCGCCGGCAAGGGCGGCGTGATCAAGCGCATCACCCAGCGCCTCAATCCGCGCGTCTGCCGCGTCGCCGCCCTGCCCGCGCCGAACGAGCGCGAGCGCACGCAGTGGTATTTCCAGCGCTATGTCTCGCATCTGCCGGCCGGCGGCGAAATCGTGCTGTTCGACCGCTCCTGGTACAACCGCGCCGGCGTCGAGCGCGTGATGGGCTTCTGCACCGAGGCCGAGGTGGAAGAGTTCTTCCGCACCGTGCCGGAATTCGAACGGATGCTGGTGCGCTCGGGCATCATCCTGATCAAATACTGGTTCTCGATCACCGACGAGGCGCAGCACCTGCGTTTCTCGATGCGCATCGCCGATCCGCTGAAGCAGTGGAAGCTGTCGCCGATGGACGTGCAGTCGCGCGCGCGCTGGGAGCAGTATACCAAGGCCAAGGAAGCGATGCTGGAGCACACGCATATTCCGGAAGCCCCGTGGCACGTGGTGCAAGCCGTCGACAAGAAGAAGGCGCGCCTGAACTGCATCTCGCATCTGCTCGAGCAGATCCCGTATGGCGAGGTGCCGCAGGAAGAAGTCATCCTGCCGCCGCGCGTGCGCAATCCCGACTATTTCCGCAAGCCGGTGCCGCCGGAGATGTATGTGCCGGAGAAGTATTGATCAGGCACCATTGGGTGGCCCGGGTGGAGCGTAGCGAACCCCGGGGACGTGCGATGTCTTGAACTCCGAGTCCCGGATTGCGCTTCGCTCCATCCGGGCTACGGACTCACCAGAAATCCGGTACCGTCTGCGACAGCCTTCCGCCAATGCGCACCGGAGCGATCTTCGTGGCGAGGCCCGTTTTGTCATCGGTCTCCACCGCGACGCCTGACAGCGTCGCAGGGCCGAAGGCCGGTTCGAAACGGCCGGAGGGAATACCGGTGACGAAGCGGCGGACCGGTTCTTCCTTCTGCATGCCGATCACGGAATCATAGTCGCCGGTCATGCCGGCGTCGGTCATGTAAGCCGTGCCGCCGGGCAGGATCTGGTGATCGGCAGTCGGGATATGCGTGTGGGTGCCCACCACGAGGCTGACGCGGCCATCGCAGAAGTGGCCCATGCCCTGTTTCTCGCTGGTCGCCTCGCAATGGAAGTCGACGACGATGGCGTCGGCCGCGTCCACCAGCGGGCAGGCCTCGATCTCCTTGTTGATGCCGGCGAAGGGATCGTTCAGCGGCTCCATGAAGATGCGGCCCATGGCATTGATCACCAGCGCACGCGCGCCGCTCTTGGCGTCGACCAGCGCGGCACCGCGGCCGGGCGTGTGGCGCGGGAAATTCAGCGGGCGGATCAGGCGCGGCGCGCGCTCGATGAAGACCAGCGCTTCCTTCTGATTCCACGCGTGATTGCCGAGCGTCACCGCATCGGCGCCGGCATCGATGAGATCATTGTAGATAGACTCGGTGATGCCGAAACCGCCGGCGGCATTCTCGCCATTGATCACGACGAGATCGAGTTTCCAGTCCTTGATGAGGCCGGGAAGCTTGTCGAGGATCACCACGCGGCCGGTTTTGCCGACGACGTCGCCGATGAAGAGAATACGCAATCTATTTGCTCCGGAAGTCGATCACACGCGTCTCGGTTAGCATATAATCGAGCGCGACGTCGTGCGATTGCATCGGGATGGATTCGATCTCCTGGGTATCGAAAGCCAGGCCGATGGCGGTGAAAGGTTTGATCGCGCGCAGCTGCGCGAAGGTGCGGTCGTAATGCCCGGCGCCATAGCCGATCCGATGGCCGGCGCGATCGAAGGCGGCGAGCGGCACCAGCAGGATATCCGGCATCAATTGCGGCGCTTCCGGCGGCGGTTCGAGAATGCCGAGCGAACCGCCAACGAGAGCACTTGCCGCATCCCAGACGCGGAACATCAGCGGCTCGTCGCGCGCGATGATCACGGGCAGCGCGAGACGCGCGCCTTCGGTGGCAAGCGACTGCATCAGCGGCACGGGATCAATTTCGCTGCGGATCGGGGAATAGCCGGCGACGATGGTGCCGGGGGTGATGGGTAGCGGAAAGGCGTGGGAAGCCAACGCGCGTGCAGCGGCATCGCGATAGGCCGCGGCCAAGGCGGCACGGCGGGCGAGAGCGGCAATGCGGAGTTCGGTCTTGTTGGGGGTGGGCAGCATCATTGCCCAACCCTAACGCTAATCCTTGGGGAGGTCCAAGTGCGCCAGATCGCGGGCGCTATCGACGACACGGACGATATGCACGAAATCCGCCGTGACGCGATAAATGATCACCCAACGTTCGACCACCAGCGCCCGCACATCAGGGACAATCTCCGGATGGGCCGGACCCGAATTTGGAAATTCAGCGAGTTGCGCGAAGCGGGCTTCGATCTTGTCGAGCCACGCATCTGCAGCGGACACACTATTCCTGGCAATGGAAATCCAGATCGCATCGAGATCGCCGCGCACATATCGCGAAGTGCGCAGCTGCATCGCTCATCTCTTGGCTTCTTCGAGGCGCTTCAATTTTTCGAGGCGCACGCGCCCTTCTGCCTTGATGGTCTTGAAATCGAGTGGCTCATCATCGAACCCACTCTCGATCCCCTCGCGATAGGCTTGCCGTAGCCATTCGAGGCTCTCGTGCCGATCCTTCATCAGCCGCAACGCGTCGCGAAACACCTCGTCCGAACTCGCATAATGGCCGTCGGCGACTTGCGCCTCGACGAAGGCGCTGAGCTCTTCGGGCAATGAGACTTTCATTGTCATCTCTCGCTCCAGCCCAAAAAAAGAAAAGTGCGAAGCCACGTTGGCCGTTGAAGCACGCGATCCCGGAGCACCTACGAAAGTAGGTGGGCACCGTGTGTCCAGGTCCACGGACCTGGCCAGGGACAGTTCCCTAAAGGATCGATAAGGCCCCGGGGATATATGGCTCCTGACGCGCGACGCAGCCTCGCGAGGTGCAATGTAGGGCTTATGAAGCGGATGCGCCAGTGGCTGCAGCAGCCTTCAACCGATCGCCACGCCGCCGCCGATGGTGCGGTTGAGGACCTGCGTGGTCTTCTCGATCCGTTCGGCGGCCGCGTTGAGTGCGGCAGCGACAGCGGTCTGGGTCGCCCGGGCGCGGTCGGCGGCGACGACGCGGACGTCGCGCAGGGCCATCAGCTCTTCCTGCAGCGCGCGGATCTGCGCATTGGCATCCACGAGTTCATCGGCCACCATCAGCGCCGCCATCACGGTGAGACGGGCATCACCGATCTCGCCGAATTTGCCGCGCAGACCGGTGACGCGCGATTCGAGGCTCTCGGCGAGACGCAGCAGGCGGGTCTCCTGCCCCTCCTCGCACGCCATGCGATACTGGCGGCCATTGATGGTGACGTTCACATGGGTCATGTCGCGCTCACTCACGGCCTTGCTCCGCCAGCACGGTGCGGATGGTGCCAATGGCCACATCCAGCGTACCCGCGATTTCGCGATTGGTGCGTTCGAGCCTGCGTGTCTTCACCAGCGAGCCATCGAGCTCGTCGGCCAGACGCGAACGGTCGGCGCCGAGCGCCTGGATCCGCGCCGCAAGCTCGTCCTCGTCGCGATCAGCCTCGCGCCGACGCTCGACCGCACTTTCGAGCGCGTCCAGCGCGGTCATCAGCCGGCGCGTCGCGGAGTCGATCTCCTGCGCCCCGCCTTGGGCGGGATCGGACGCAGACAGATGGGCGGGACGTTCGATCATACCGGCGAATAAAGACCTGACTGGTGGAACCTGATGACGGGGCACGACGCCAAAAAGCACGTCACGGCAAGGTTTTAAGGCTCGAAATTTAGGCGGACGGCGCGCCAGACGCAACGCCGGCTCAAAACCTATGCACCGTAAAGCGGTCAAAAACCGGGGTTATCCTGCGGACAGGGCTGGACTTCCGGGGACGGCTTGGACTCCCAGGAACCGAGGTGCTATCCACCCGTTCTCCAATGCGATGCCGCAAATGCTGCAGAGCCGCACGCCCAGCGGTTGCAGCCGGTTCACTCCCTTCAAGTCAGACGGAACACACGATGGCGCAGGTTGATCACTCGAAAATGGCCAATGCAATTCGCGCCCTGGCCATGGATGCCGTGCAGAAGGCAAATTCCGGCCATCCCGGCCTGCCGATGGGCGCCGCCGATGTGGCGACCGTGCTGTTCACCCAGTTCCTGAAATTCGATGCCGCCGATCCGAAGTGGCCGGATCGCGACCGCTTCATCCTCTCCGCCGGCCATGGCTCGATGCTGCTCTATGCCCTGCTGTACCTCACGGGCAACAAGGAGATGACGCTCGACCAGCTGAAGAATTTCCGCCAGCTGCATTCGGCGACGCCGGGCCATCCCGAGAATTTCCACACCTCGGGCGTCGAGACCACCACCGGTCCGCTCGGACAGGGTGTTGCGACGTCCGTCGGCTTCGCGCTCGCCGAGCGCATGCTGGCCGCAGAATATGGCGATCTCGTCGATCACTACACTTACGTGCTGTGCTCGGACGGCGACCTGATGGAAGGCGTCAGCCACGAAGCGCTGGCCATGGCCGGCCATCTCAAGCTGTCGAAGCTGATCTTCCTCTATGACGACAACGGCATCTCCATCGACGGCCCGCTGACCCTTGCCGACAGCGTCGATCAGGTCGCGCGCTTCAAGGCCCATGGCTGGAACGCGGTGCAGATCGACGGCCATGATCCGGTCGCGATCGCCAAGGCAATCAAGGAGGCGCAGTCGTCGGATCGTCCGTCGCTGATCGCCTGCAAGACCACCATCGGTTTCGGCTCGCCGAAGAAGGCCGGCACGTCCAAGGCGCATGGCGAACCGCTCGGCGTCGAGGAAATCGCAGCCACCAAGAAGGCGCTCGGCTGGGATTACGGCCCGTTCGAAGTTCCGGATGATGTGCTCAATGCCTGGCGCGATGTTGGCAAGAAAGGCGCGGCCGCGCATGCCGATTGGCAGAAGCGTCTGGAGGCGCAGCCGGCAACCGCACGCGACGAATTCATCCGCCGCAACGATCACAAGCGTCCCGTTGCGATGGAAGACGCGATCCGTCAGCTGAAGAAAAAGCTGGTGGACGAGCCGCAGACCGTAGCGACCCGCAAGGCCAGCGAGCTTGCGCTCGAAGCGCTGGTGCAGGTGGTGCCGGAAATGGTGATCGGCTCCGCCGACCTCACGCCGTCCAACAATACCCGCACCAAGCAGGCGGTCGAGATCAAGCCCGGCGACTACAAGGGGCGTTACGTCCATTACGGCATCCGCGAAATGGGCATGGCCGCGGCCATGAACGGCATCGCGCTGCATGGCGGCTTCATCCCCGCCGGCGCGACCTTCATGTGCTTCACCGACTATGCACGCCCGGCGATGCGCATCTCGGCGCTGGCGCAGATCCCGGTCATCTACATCATGACCCATGACTCGATCGGTCTTGGCGAAGACGGCCCGACCCACCAGCCGGTGGAGCATCTGGCCGCCATGCGCGCGATGCCGAACATGCGCGTGCTGCGTCCGGCGGACACCGTCGAGACCGCCGAGTGCTGGCAGCTCGCGATGGAGAAGACCAACGGTCCGACCATGCTGGCACTCTCGCGCCAGAACCTGACGCCGGTGCGCACCACGCATCACGACGACAATCTCTGCGCCAATGGCGGCTACGAGCTGGTCGCAGCTAACGGCAAGGCCGCCGTCTCGATCTTCGCCTCGGGTTCGGAAGTCGAGATCGCCGTTGCCGCGCAGAAGACGCTGGACGAGAAAGGCATCGCGACGCGCGTGGTCTCCGTGCCGTCGCTCGAACTGCTGCTGGAGCAGCCGGAAGAGAAGCAGAAGGCGATCATCGGCGACGCGCCGGTCAAGATCGCTGTCGAAGCCGCCGTGCGCTTCGGCTGGGATTCGGTGATCGGCCACGACGGTATCTTCATCGGGATGAAGCACTTCGGCTCCAGCGCGCCGGCGAAGGAGCTGTACAAGCTGTTCGGCATCACGCCGGAAGCCGTCGTCGAGGCCGCGACCCGCAAGCACAACGCGGCTTAACTCTATCGGAACGCTGGTGAAATTGACACATTGCACCGGCGTTCCATTCAGGGCATGAAACGCCCACAAACGCCACTATATAAAGCCC
>NZ_JBIISY010000233.1:0-9112 GCF_044340795.1 Tardiphaga sp. | reverse complement strand
CCGCCGGACTCAGCCAGCACCTTCGTGATCGCGGCGGTCAGCGACGTCTTGCCGTGGTCGACGTGACCGATCGTGCCGATATTGCAGTGCGGTTTGTTACGTTCAAATTTTGCTTTGGCCATGATTCTCTCCTCTGGGTCGTCAGCTTGCGCTTACGACGATCAGGCAAACTTCTTCTGGACTTCGGCCGACACGTTTGCCGGCGCTTCAGCGTAGTGATCGAATGACATCGAGAACGTTGCACGACCCTGGCTCATCGAGCGCAGCGTGTTCACGTAACCGAACATGTTCATGAGCGGCACCATCGCGTTGATGACGTTGGCATTACCGCGCATGTCCTGGCCCTGGATCTGGCCACGGCGGGAGTTCAAGTCGCCGATGACCGAACCGGTGTAGTCTTCCGGCGTCACGCACTCGACCTTCATGATCGGCTCGAGCAGAACGGACTTGCCCTTCTGCAGAGCGTCACGGAGAGCCGCACGCGAGGCGATTTCGAACGCCAGAGCCGACGAGTCGACGTCGTGGTAAGCGCCGTCCACCAGCTGGACATGAACGTCGACGACCGGGAAGCCGGCGACGACGCCCGAGGTCATGACGCTGTTCAGGCCCTTTTCAACGCCCGGGATGTATTCCTTCGGAACCGCACCACCGACGATCTTCGACTCGAACACGAAGCCCGAACCCGGCTCGCCCGGCTCGACCACGAACTTGACCCGGGCGAACTGGCCGGTACCACCGGTCTGCTTCTTGTGGGTGTAGTCGACTTCAGCGCGCTTCGTGATCTTCTCACGGAACGCCACCTGCGGAGCGCCGATGTTCGCATCGACCTTATAGGTGCGCTTCAGGATGTCGACCTTGATGTCGAGATGGAGTTCGCCCATGCCCTTCAGGATGGTCTGGCCGGACTCGTGGTCGGTCGACACGCGGAACGACGGATCTTCCGCAGCGAGCTTCGCGAGAGCCACGCCCAGCTTTTCCTGGTCGGCCTTCGACTTCGGCTCGATGGCGATTTCGATCACCGGCTCCGGGAATTCCATGCGCTCGAGGATGACCTGCTGGTCCGGATCGCAAAGCGTGTCACCGGTGCGGGCTTCCTTGAGGCCAGCCAGAGCGACGATGTCGCCGGCATAGGCTTCCTTGATGTCTTCGCGGTTGTTCGCATGCATCAGCAGCATGCGGCCGATACGTTCTTTCTTCTCACGGGTCGAGTTCACGACGCCGGTACCGCTCATCAGCACGCCCGAATAGATGCGGCAGAAGGTGATGGTACCGACGAACGGGTCGTCCATGATCTTGAATGCGAGCAGAGCCAGCGGCTCCTTGTCGTCGGCCTTGCGGACGATCTCGTTGCCCTCTTCGTCCGTGCCCTTGATGGCAGGAACGTCGACCGGCGACGGCAGATAGTCGACAACGGCGTCGAGCAGCGGCTGCACGCCCTTGTTCTTGAAGGCCGAGCCGCAGAGCACCGGATAGAACGCGCCAGTCAGCACGGCCTTGCGGAGCAGACGCTTGAGCGTCGCTTCGTCCGGCTCGTTGCCGTCGAGGTAAGCGGCCATCGCGTCGTCGTCGAGTTCGACGGCGGCTTCGAGCATCTTCTCGCGATACTCCTTGGCCTTCTCGACCATGTCTTCCGGAATATCGACGATGTCATACTTCGCACCGAGGGATTCATCGTTCCAGATGATGCCCTTCATGGTGACGAGGTCGACGAGGCCCTTGAAGTTGTTCTCAGCGCCGATCGGCAGCTGAATCGCAACCGGCTTCGCACCGAGACGATCGATGATGTCCTGCAGGCACTTGTAGAAGTCAGCGCCGGTCTTATCCATCTTGTTCGCGAAAACGATCCGCGGAACCTTGTACTTGTCGCCCTGACGCCAGACGGTCTCGGTCTGCGGCTCGACGCCCTGGTTGGAGTCGAGAACGCACACGGCGCCGTCGAGCACGCGCAGCGAGCGCTCGACTTCGATGGTGAAGTCGACGTGGCCGGGGGTGTCGATGATGTTCAGGCGCTTGCCATTCCAGAATGCCGTGGTGGCAGCGGAGGTGATCGTGATGCCACGCTCCTGCTCCTGCGTCATCCAATCCATCGTCGCGGCACCTTCGTGCACTTCGCCGATCTTATGGCTCTTGCCGGTATAGAAAAGGATGCGCTCGGTCGTTGTCGTCTTACCGGCATCGATATGCGCCATGATACCGAAGTTACGGTAGTCCTCAATGGCATGTACGCGAGGCATGGGATGTTCCTTAAATTCCGGAGTTTCGCCGTTACCAGCGATAATGCGAGAATGCGCGGTTGGCTTCGGCCATCTTGTGCACGTCTTCGCGCTTCTTCACGGCGTTGCCACGGCTGTTCGACGCATCGAGCAGTTCAGCCGAGAGACGCTCGGTCATGGTCTTCTCGTTGCGGGCGCGGGCGGCAGTGATCAGCCAGCGAATACCGAGAGCCTGGCGACGCACGCTGCGCACTTCAACCGGCACCTGGTACGTTGCACCACCAACGCGGCGCGAACGGACCTCGATGGTCGGCATGACGTTTTCGAGCGCCTGCTCGAACACGGTCAGCGGGCCCTGCTTGGTCTTGGCCTCGATGATATCGAAGGCACCGTAGACGATCTGTTCAGCGGCAGACTTCTTGCCGTCATACATGATCGAATTCATGAACTTGGTGACGATGATGTTCCCGAACTTCGGATCCGGGTTCACAACGCGCTTTTCAGCAGAATGGCGACGAGACATCGATCAGGCTCCGGCTTACTTCGGACGCTTCGCGCCGTACTTCGAACGACGCTGCTTACGGTTCTTGACGCCCTGGGTATCCAGCACGCCGCGGAGGATGTGGTAACGAACGCCGGGCAAATCCTTGACGCGGCCGCCGCGGATCATGACCACGGAGTGCTCTTGCAGGTTATGACCTTCGCCCGGGATGTAACCGATGACTTCGAAGCCATTGGTCAGACGCACCTTGGCGACCTTACGAAGCGCCGAGTTCGGCTTCTTCGGGGTCGTGGTGTAGACGCGCGTGCAAACACCACGCTTCTGCGGCGACTGCTGCAGAGCCGGCACCTTCTTGCGCGCCTTCTGAATGACCCGCGGATTTGCGATCAGCTGGTTGATCGTCGGCATGTCAGCCTTCACCCTTTATTCGCGCGAAACCTCATGGCTTCGCAAAAATTGTTCGGAGCTCCCTGCTCCATCGGTCTCGAACCGCACGAATTTCTTCGCGCAAAACGAAATAACGCCAACCATTCATCGCTGAATGGATAGCGCTAACGCCGCAGAGGACCACGATGGCGACATCAGGCTGTCGCCCTCAGTCTTTACCTTGGTCATGCACTGAATTCGATTCCCCGGATTTCTCCGTAAAATCAAACGTCGTTTGGCATTGCCTAGATTTAAACGGCAGCGTTTGAGCGTCTTGGTCGAGGTTGGTGCCCGTCAGGCAAAGCCATCCGGGTGATCCGTACCGACACTGGCGAAGCTCACCGCCTGTCGTTGAGTGGCCGGGTTGTATCCGCAGGGGTTAGGCAAGTCAACACCTATCCGCGTGCAAAATACGCTTGTGGCACAGCATTTTCTAGCATGCGGAGCCCCCGAAAATCACCCTGAATCCGCGGAGATTCAGGGTCATCCACCGCTCTCTGGGCGGAGTCGAAAACTGCAGTTTGATGACACCTGGATGGAGGTCTGATGAGATTTTTGGACCTCGAAACGAGCGATTCCGCCCCCTCCTCCCGATTCCCGCGTCATCGCGCGGTCAGAATCGGGAGAATCGCTGTTCAGGCCATTACCGAGTCGTTAAGGCAGGCGGGCGATCACCTTGATCTCGAAATCGAAGCCCGCAAGCCAGTTGACGCCCACGGCGGTCCAGTTCGGATAGGGCTTCTCCGGGAATATCCTGGCGCGGACGACATTGACCGTCTCGAACTGGACCTTCGGATCAGTGTGGAAGCTGGTGACATCCACGATGTCATCAAACGACGCTCCTGCGGCCTTCAGGACATTGGCGAGGTTGTCGAACGCTAGTTGCACCTGCTTGGCGAAATCGGGCTCTGGCGAGCCGTCCTCGCGACTACCGACCTGGCCGGAGACGAACAGAAGGTCTCCTGAGCGGATGGCAGCCGAGTAGCTGTTGATCTCGTAAAGGTCCTGCCGGCCGGCAGGGAAGATTGCGTCGCGTTTAGCCATGATGTCTCTCCGGTTTCAAATCGCCGCGCTGGTTGATATACGCGCCGTATGTGACTAACTGGGGACATACGGGGCGTATGTCAATATTGACATACGCGATGTATGCTATTTTTGGAGAATGACGGTGTCGACCGGCAAGCGCGCGCAGATGGTGGAAGAAACGCGGGGGAAACTGATCCAGGCCGCGCGCAAGGCTTTTGCCAGCAAAGGATATGCGGCGGCCTCCATGGACGATCTCACCGCCGAGGCCGGGCTGACGCGCGGCGCGCTCTATCATAATTTCGGCGACAAAAAGGGCCTGCTGCAGGCGGTGATCGACCAGATCGACGCGGAAATGCTGGCGCGGATGCGCGTGGCATCCAGCCAGGCGGAGACGCCGTGGCTTGGCTTCATGACCGAGGGCGTCGCTTATATCGAAATGGCGCTCGAGCCTGAGATCCAGCGCATCATGCTGCTGGACGGGCCGGCCGTGCTCGGCGATCCCTCGCAATGGCCGAACCAGACGGCATGCCTGCGCACGACCACCCAGGCCATTCAGAAGCTGGTCGATGATGGCGTGGTGAAATCCGTGGATGCGGAAGCCGCCGCAATGCTGATCAACGGCGCCGCTCTGAATGCAGCGCTGTGGGTGGCGGCGGCGAAGGATCCTGCGGCCGCGCTGCCGAAGGCCGTGGACGCATTTCGCGAATTGGCGTCGGGATTGTTGCGCAGCGAGCGATGATCCCGCTCATTCTGTCATCCCCGCGAAAGCGGGGATCCAGTCAACGACGTCGACGCGTCTTTATAACTGCGGTCGGCGTTCACTGGATCGCGCGGTCAAGCCGGGCGACGACAATCAGAGAAGTCACGCCAGAACAAGACGACGACTACTCCTCGTCGTCTTCATCCTCGTCGTCCTCGTCTTCGTCGTCCTCGTCGTCCTCGTCGTCATCCTTGTCGGCGGTGTGGCGTCCCTGGTTGTCCCACAGCTCGCGATAGGTGCCACCGAGCGCGAGCAGCTCCGCATGCGAGCCGCGCTCGATCACCCTGCCCGCGTTGATGACGATGATCTCGTCCATATCGACGACCGACGTCAGCCGATGCGTCGATGAAATCATCGTGCGGCCTTCGGCGAGCTTGAACAACGTCGTGTTCAGCGCCGCTTCCGTCGTCTGGTCGAGCGCCGATGTCGCCTCGTCGAGCAACAGCACCGACGGATTGCGGACGATGGCGCGCGCAATCGCGATGCGCTGGCGCTGGCCGCCGGACAGCGTGTCGCCGCGCTCGCCGACCTGGGTGTCGTATTTGTCCGGCAGGCTCATGATGTAGCGATGGATCTCGGCCTTTTTCGCCGCCTCCACCACCTCCTCGTCGGAGGCGCCTTCCTTGCCGAGCCGGATGTTTTCGCGGATCGACATGTTGAACAGCATGTTCTCCTGGAACACGACCGCCATATGACTGCGCAGCGACTCGCGCGTCACCTTGCGGATATCGACGCCGTCGATGGTGACCTTGCCCTCGTCGGGCATATAGAGCCGCAGGATCAGATTGAGCAGCGTGCTCTTGCCCGAACCGGACGGGCCGACGATGGCGATCTTCTTGCCGACATCGAGCCTGAGGCTGAGATTGTCCAGCACCGGCGCGCGGCTGTTCTCGTACTGGAACGTCACGCGATCGAAGGTGATGTCGTGCTCGACCCGCGGCAGTTCCGGCGCATTGGGCTTGTCGGCACCGCGGGTCGGCTCATCCAGCATCTCGTTCATGTGGCGCACGGCAGCCGCGGTCTGGATCGAGACCGGGATGAAATGCATGACATGAGCGATGTTGTAGGACACCTCCCAGAACGCGCTCTCGAAGGTGACGAAGGTGCCGACGGTGATCTGGCCCTTGGTGGCGAGATAGGCACCGATGGCCAGCACCACGAGATGCAGCAACAGCACCGAGACGGTGACCGAACGCTCCACCATGGTGGAGAGGAAGGTCGCTGCGGCGATGCGCTTGCGGGTGTCGTCATTGCGCAGGCGGAACCAGCCCAGGGTGCGGCGCTGCAGATTGAACGCCTTCACCACGGCCTGCGCCGCGATGTTTTCCTGGATGGTGCCGAGGATCGAGGCTTCGCTCTGCTTCTGCTCGTAATTGGCCTGCACCGCCTTGGGCGTGAGAATGCGCGGGCCGATCAGGGTGATCGGGAAGATCAGCAGCGCGACCATGGCGAGCTGCCAATTCAAATAGATCATCAGCAGGATGCCGGCGATCAGTTCCAGGAACGGCAGCAAGGCGCTGTTGGCAAAGCTCTTAATGCAGTTCTCATAGGCCGACATGTCGATCGAGAAGCGCGACAGGATCTCGCCGCGCTTGGTGCGGGCGAAATAGGCCGATGGCAGTTCCTGCACATGTCCGAACAGTTTTTCGCGCGCACTGGCGATGATCGAAGCGGCCAGCCGCGCATCCCAGCGCTCATACCAGATCGCCACTATGGAGGTGATGATGCCGGCCACGGCCAGCACCGACAGGATCTTGATCAGCGCGTCAAAATCTTCCTCGCCGAGCGCATCGTCGATGAGGAATTTGAGGCTGAGCGGCATGATGACGTTGAACAACGTCTCGATGAGCACGCCGAAGCCGACAAAGCCGAGCATCTTGCGACGATTGGCAAGGAACGGTCGTGTGAAGGCATAGATGGTGCCGAAAGCGCCGGCGGCTTCGCGCGCGGTGAAAACGACGAGTTCCTCGTCGTCGTCGTCATCATCGTCATCGTCTTCGTCATCATCCTCGTCGGACGATTTCGCCTTGGCGTTCTTGTCGGCAACGAGCTTTTCCGGCGCCGGCGGCTTGGTGCTCGGCACCGATGCGGCGGCAGCCCCCACGGGCAGCGCGAACTTGCCGTCGAGCGGATCGGTCGCCTTGGCGTCGTCGGAGGGGGGATTCTCAGGAGGCTTCGACGCCATGAACCGGACCGTTGCTGGAGACCCGGAAAGCCCGGGCCGAAAGAATCATGCCGTGGCTTATTAGCGCCACGGCATGAAGTCTATGCGATCAGGATTGGTTCCGCAAAACAGCGCTGATGTCACTCACCACGGAAGTTGTCGCCGCCCGGCTTGACCGGGTGGCCCGGTACACACTGACGGTCGTGATGGAGCCGTAGCGATGTCGTTTACTGGATCCCCGCTTTCGCGGGGATGACACTTGAGGTGCCGCCCGACGATCAGTCCTCGTCCTCCGCCTCGACCTTGTCGAAGAAGGAATAGCGCAGGCTGTCCGCGTCGGCATACCAGTGGCCGGGTCCCTTCCCGGCTGCGAGGGTCGCTTCCCACACGGCCTCGGTGCAATCGCGGCGGTGCATGGAGAGATCGAAGCCGTTGCCGAAGAACAGTTCCGACCATTCCCACCAGGTGCCGAGCTTCTTGACCCCGCGCAGCAGGTCGTAGCGATCGATCACCGCCGGCGCCATGTCCGAAGTCACCGAGCCGAAGATCAGGCCGGTCTTGATCACGCGGTTGAGTTCGCCGATGGCGGCCGTCACCTGCTTGTCGGCGACGTGACACAGGCTGGTCTCGAACACGAAATCGAACTGCTCGTCCTTGAACGGCAGATCGGTGATGGAGCCGAGCTTGTTGTACTTCTGCAGCGCCTTCGGCGTTTTGGCGTGGATCGCCTTGTTATTCTCGACGCCCCAGGCATCGATACCCTTGGCGCGCAACGCGCCGACCAGTTCGCCCGATGCCGAACCGGCCACCAGCAGCTTGTAGCCCTTGGCGCGGCCCCAGACGATCTTGATGAGTTTTGTCAGATAGTCGGGATCGGTGAACTGGCTCCAGACTTCGCTGTAAGGCCCGACGTTGCGATAGTTCTTGAAATAGTCGTTGTCGATCTTGTCGGAGGCAACGACGCCGTTCACGCCGCGCGCGCGACGCAGCTTCATCATCTCGGTGACGATGATGTCGGTGGCGGCGTCCGAGGAGTCGAGCAGGCCGTTCAGCGTGGAGTCGAACAGATAGTCGCCGACCACGACGATGCCCGGATGCCCCTTCGGCTCCGGCCGGTGATTGGTCATCACGTCGCGCACCGGCATGCCGCCGGGGATCGAATTCACCGAAGACAGCCAACGATGGATCTTGCCTTCGACGAGATGCGCACGCGCATTGCCGAACGAGGCCGGCAGCGACTTGATGGCGGCATCGATCAGTTCGTCGTCGGAGAGATTGGCGAAGGCCAGCGCATCGGAGCCGGCGATCAGCCAGTTCAGCACACCGTGCTTGCCGACATCGTGGCGCGCGCCCTCGTTATAGACGCAGCAGCCACCAAAGGCTTCCGACATGAACCAGGCGCCGGGGATCTGCTCGCCCCAGAACGGCGTATCGAACAGCAGCGACACGCGCAGGTAATGCGCGGGACGATCGAAATAAGCGACGTGCTTGACCATCGAGCTGCGCAGGTCCTCGCCGCCCCAACGCATGGTGGCGAGCCAGGAATGCGGCAGGCACATCACCACCAGATCGAAGTCGCGCGTCTCCGGCCCCTTGCCGTTCATCATGTCGAGGCGATAGCGCCCTTCCTCGGTCTTGCCGACCTTGAGGACGCGGTGATTGAGCGCGATATCGGCAGCGACTTCCGAACGCAGGCAGGAGATCAGTTGCTCATTGCCGTTCTGGATCGAATACAGGCCGATATAGCCCTCGATATCCATCACAAAATTCTTCAGCGCATTGAGGCCATTGGTGTTGTGCGCTTCGGTGGCGATATCCGAGCGCGCCATGGCCTTGAAGAAGCGTTTGGCGGTGGGATCGCTGACTTCCCTGTCGAGCAATTCCTCGGCATTGATCCACGCCCACGGGTTCTCGTTGTCATGCGCGCCGACGCCTTCGTAATATTCGAGCGGCGAGATCATCTTCGCGCATTTCTTGCGGAATGCTTCGATCGCGGCCGCGGTCTTGGCGCCGTATTTCTT
>NZ_JBIISY010000232.1:0-9121 GCF_044340795.1 Tardiphaga sp. | reverse complement strand
AGGATGGGTTGAGCGCAGCGATACCCATCACCACATGCACCCGCAGTGATGGGTATCGCTGCGCTCAACCCATCCTACGACCTTACGCTACATCCACCGTCAGGCTCGCACCGTCCGCCTGCGTGATCTTCACGCGCGTTCCTGCCGGGACATCCGGCCCGCTGACGCGCCACACCGTGTCGTCGATCCGCACAATCCCGGCCCCATCCACGATCGGGCGGTCCAGCGTGCAGACGCGGCCGATCATCGCGTCGGTGCGCTTGTTGAGAAACGGATTTGGATTGGCGCCGGGCTTCTGCTGGGCGACGCGGCGCCAGATCGGCACCGCAGCGGCAGCGAACACGGCAAACAGCAGCATCTGCAACTGCCAGCCCGGCGTGACGATGAAGGACAGCATGCCGACCAGAAAGGCGGCGAGGCCGAGCCAGAACAGGAAGATGCCCGGCGCCAGCAGCTCCAGCGCCATCAACAGCACGCCGAAGATGAGCCAGTTCCAGGTGCCGAGCGTGACGAACATCTCTGCCATGGCGTGATCCTCAGGCGCGCGGCGGCGCGGTCGGCGGCACCGAGCCGGTGCGGCGCGCGGCCTGCGAGGCCGTCGCATTCTCACCGAAGGTCGCCTTGGCGATCTCGCCAATGCCAGCCAGCGAGCTGAGCATGGACGTGGCTTCCAGCGGCAGCATGATCACCTTCTGGTTCGGCGATTCCGCGAGCTGGCCGAACGCCTTGATATACTTGTCGGCGATGAAGTAGTTCAGCGCCGCCACGTCGCCGCGGCCGATGGCTTCCGACACCATCTGCGTGGCCTTGGCTTCCGCTTCCGCAGAACGCTCACGCGCCTCGGCATCGCGGAACGCGGCTTCGCGACGGCCTTCGGCCTGCAGGATCTGCGACTGTTTTGCACCCTCGGCGCGCAGGATTTCCGACTGGCGCTGGCCTTCCGCCTGCAGGATGTCGGCACGTTTGACGCGCTCGGCCTTCATCTGCCGGCCCATGGCCTCGACCAGATCGGCCGGCGGCGCGATGTCCTTGATCTCGATGCGGTTGACCTTGATGCCCCAGGGCGCGACGGCGGCATCGACCACGCGCAGAAGGCGTTCATTGATCTCGTCGCGATGCGACAGCACCTGATCGAGATCCATCGAGCCCATCACCGAACGGATATTGGTCATGGTCAGCACCACGATGGCCTGCTGCAGGTTCGACACCTCGTAGCTCGCCTTGGCGGCATCGAACACCTGATAGAACGCAACCCCGTCGACACCGACGGTGGCGTTGTCCTTGGTGATGACCTCCTGTTCGGGAATGTCGATCACCTGCTCCATCATGTTCACCTTGCGGCCGACACGATCGAAATAGGGAATGATGAGATTGAGGCCGGGAGACAGCGTGCGGGTGAACTTGCCGAAGCGCTCGATGGTCCAGTCGAAGCCTTGCGGCACTGTCTTCACGCCGGCGAACAGCGTGAAAATGATCAGCAGTACAATGGCAATGGCGAAAATATCGAAACCGGACATAGGACCCCCTTCGGCAAAATGGACGCGCGACGCAATACGCCGCGCTGTTTTGTCGTTCGCGGGGATTTTAAGGTTCGACGCGGGGAAAAGCGAGAGTGTCGCGAGAGCATGGGCCGCGACACCGCGCGCCGCGGGGCTTGTGCGCTAGATCCAGCCCTGCAGCTCGCGCAGCACGAGTTGCCGGATCACGTCCATGCCCTCGTCGCTGTCATTGAGACAGGGAATTGCCGAAAACTTCTCGCCACCGTTGTGTAGGAAGATCTCACAGTTCTCCTGCGCGATTTCTTCGAGGGTTTCCAGACAGTCCGCGGAAAAGCCCGGCATGACAACGGCAAGACGCTTCATGCCATCCTTCCCGAGTTGCTCGATGGTCTTGTCCGTATAGGGCTGCAGCCACTCGTCGAAGCCGAAGCGCGACTGGAAGGTGAGCAGCAGCTTCGGCGCCCCCGGCCCGAGCCGCTTGCGCAGCGCTTCGGTGGTCGCGACGCATTGCGCCTGATAGGGATCGCCCTTGTCGATGTATTTCTGCGGCATGCCGTGGAACGAGGCCACGATCATCTCAGGCGTGAAATCCAGCGTCGCCAGATGTTTCTCGATGGAGATGGCGAGCGCATCGATATAGGCCGCATCGACATAATAAGGCGGCGTCACCCGCAGTGTCGGCTGCGCTCGCATGTCGGCCAGCACGCGGAACGCCTGATCGCAGACTGTCGCCGATGTGGCTGCCGAATATTGCGGATAGAGCGGCACCACGAGAATCCGGTCGCAGCCCTGTTTGGTGAGCGCCGTGATGCGATCGCGCATCGACGGATTGCCGTAGCGCATGGCCCAATCCACCACGAGATGGCTGTGACTGCCGAGCGCTGCAGCAAGCTTCTCGGATTGCGCGCGCGTAATCGTCTTCAGCGGAGACTCGTTATTCTCCGTATTCCAGATCTTGAGATAGTCCTTCGCCTTCTTGCGCGGGCGCGTGTTCAGGATGATGCCGTTCAGCACCAGCTTCCAGAACAGCCCTTGATTCTCGATCACGCGGGCGTCGGACAGGAATTCCTTGAGATAGACGCGAACGCCCCTGGCATCGGCGGTGTCGGGCGTGCCGAGATTGACGAGCAGCACGCCGACGCGTTCCGGCTGAGCGGTGACGGCGGGCGGCGCTTCTGCGAGGGCAATGGCGTCTGTCATGGTGCGGTTGGCTTCGCGCTTCGGACCAGGGTTGTCAATGAGACTCTCTTAACGAGCATGATCTGTCCCGAAAACCGGTTCCCACTTTTCGGAATCATGCTCTAGAAACACCTGACCGGCTCGGTGCCGAGATAGCCGAGCAGCAGGCCCACGCCGAACACCAGCACGATCCCCGCAGCGCCAAGCTCGATCCCGCGCATCACCAGCGCGCCGCGGCCGTCACGGCTGCCGGCGAGGCGCGCGGCCAGGCCCTTGGCGGAGACGGCGATGACGGCGATCGTCGCCACCGTGATCGCGGTGCCGAGCCCCATCACGAAGGTGGCAGCAATGCCGGCCCAGAACAGGCCCTGCGCCAGCGCAAAGACCAGCACGAGGATCGCGCCCGAACATGGACGGATGCCGACCGTCAGCACCGCCGACAGGCCGCGCCACCAGCCGCCGGGACCGGCGAGCTGGTCAGGCGTCGGCCCGTGCGAGTGGCCGCAATGATCGCAGTGATCGTCATGGGCATGGTGATGATGCGCATGGGCGTGGGCCTCCGCATGCGCCGTATGGGCATGCGCATGGCCGTGCTCATGATGATGGTGATCATGCCCGTGGTCGTGGGAATGGCTGTGCGCATGCGCGGAGGCATGCGCCATCGCCAGCTGGGGGCCACCGGTCTTGAGCGAAGGCCGCAATGCCCGGAAGAAGCTCCGCCCCTTGACCCAGACCAGCCGCGCACCAAAGGCCGCGATCAGGCCGTAGCTGGCGATCTCGATGACACGCTCGGTGCTGCACATGGTGCGAGCGGTGACATTGAGCAACCATGCGCCGATGCCGACGATCAGCACCGCCACCAGCGCCTGCATGAAGGCCGAGACGAAAGACAACGCGATGCCGCGCCTCGCGGTCTCTTCATTGGCGACCAGATAGGACGAGATCACCGCCTTGCCATGACCGGGGCCAGCAGCATGGAAGATGCCGTACAGGAAGGAGATGCCGAGCAGCGTCCACACCGCGCTGCCATCGGACTTGGCGGCGCGGATCGTCGTCGACATCGCGCGGTAGAATTCGGACTGCTTTGTCAGCAGCCAGCCGATGATGCCGCCGACCTGGGAGTCCGGCACGCCTTTCGGAGCGCCGAAGGGATTCTGGGCGAAAGCCGCATGCACGGACGCATCGGCAATGACGACGCAAGCCAGCGCCAGAAGCGCCGCCCCGGCGACCGCTCGCGATTTGCTCATGGGCAGTCCACCGTCACCTTGTTGGCGAACATCGCGCCGAAATTGCTGTTCTCGCCATTCATGAAGGTGTCTTCATTCATGGTCTGCGCCTTGGCCGCACCGCCATCGGACGGGCGCTGAATTCCCATCGTGCAGGAAGCCGGCGCGCCGACCAGCTTGATCGGATCCGTCTTCTCCAGGCTGAAATCGATGAAGTAGGAGGGGTCGAACACTTCGAGCGCCAGCTGTTTGGTTTTCACCGGCGCCTTGAACGGCAGCGTGAAGTGCAGCGTGAGGCCGGCGTCAGTCTTTTCAAGATAATAGTCGATGGGCTCGTTGAAGTGCTCTTTCTTGCCATTCGCCTTGGCGAAGGTGAAGAATTTGTATTCCTGCAACGACTCCACATTGGTCTGCGCCAGCGGCGCCAGATCCTCGCGGGTGTAGACGCCGGGCGTCTTGGTCGCGAGCCCCTGCAGAGCATAGGTCGAGAACATGTCGTCAAACGTCCAGGCATGGCGCACGCCCGTGATGGTGCCATCCGGCGCGTAGAGCAGCTCGCTGCGGGCCGCGACGAAGACATGAGGATGCGCGGCAGCACTGGCGATGCCGGAGACGAAGGCGAGGAGGAGTGCGAAGAGGCCAAGGATAGCGCGCCGAACGCTCCTGTCATCCCGGCGAACGCCGGGATCCATAGGCACCGTCATCGTGTTGATCCGTGTGGTCAGCTGCATCGCTTCATCATGTCGTCGGAGGGTATGGATCCCGGCATTCGCCGGGATGACAAGCTCAAGCAGCGTCGAGCAATCCGCGCCGCCGTAGCAGCGCATCTGCCTCCGGCGCCCGTCCACGAAACGCCACATAAGCGGCTTCCGGATCAACCGAGCCACCCGACGAATAGATATCGTCATGCAGCCGCTTGGCGGTCGCTGCATCAAAAATATCGCCCGCTTCCTCGAAAGCGCCGAAGGCATCGGCATCCATCACTTCCGACCACATATAGCTGTAATAGCCCGATGCGTAGTGATCACCGGAAAAGATGTGGCCGAACTGCGTGGGCCGGTGACGCAGCGCGATCTCTTCGGGCATGCCGATCTTCTCCAGCTCCTTCTTCTCGAAGGCCGCGACATCGGCGGAGGCCGATGCCGGCTGGGTGTGGAATTCGAGATCGATCAGCGCTGACGAAACGAACTCCACCGTGGCAAAGCCCTGGTTGAACTTTCGCGCGGCGATGAAGCGCTTCAGGAGATCATCCGGCAGCGCCTCGCCGGTCTGATAGTGCTTTGCGAATTGCTGCAGCACCTCGGGCCGCTCCTGCCAGTGTTCGTACAGCTGCGATGGCAGTTCGACGAAATCGGTGAAGACCGAGGTACCCGACAGCGACGGATAGGTCACGTTGGACAGCATGCCATGCAGGCCATGACCGAATTCATGGAACAGCGTGCGCGCATCGTCCGGCGACAGCAATGACGGCTGGCCATTGGTGCCCTTGGCAAAATTGCAGATGTTCAGCACCAGCGGCGCGGTATCGCCGTCGAGCTTCTGCTGGTCGCGCAGCGACGTCATCCAGGCACCCGAGCGCTTCGATGAGCGCGCGAAGTAATCGCCATAGAACAGCGCCTTGTGCTCGCCCTTGGCGTCCTTGACCTCCCAGACGCGCACATCGGGATGCCACACCGGCACATCCTTGCGCTCATGGAAGGTGATGCCGAACAGCTTTGTCGCCACATCGAACTGCGCGGCGATCATGTTGTCGAGGGTGAGATAGGGCTTGATCGCCGCATCGTCGAAATTGGCGCGGCGCTGGCGCAGCTTCTCGGCGTAATGGCGCCAGTCCCAGGCGGCGAGCTTGAAATTGCCGCCCTCCTCCGCGATCAGTTCCTGCAGCGCGTCGCGATCGGCAAGCGCGCGGGCCCGCGCCGGCTTCCAGACGCGCTCCAGAAGGTTGCGCACGGCCTCCGGCGTCTTGGCCATGGAATCTTCCAGGCGATAGGCGGCGAAGGTCGGATAGCCCAGGAGTTTGGCGCTTTCCTCGCGCAGCTTCAGGATTTCGACGATGGTCGTGTTGTTGTCATTGGCATTGCCATTATTGCCGCGCTGGATGAAGGCCTTGTAGGCCTTCTCGCGCAGGTCGCGTCGCGTCGAGCTCTGCAGGAACGGCTCCATGGACGAGCGCGACGTGGTGACGATCGCCTTGCCGGGCTTGCCGCGTTCTTCTGCGGCCGCCCTCGCCGAGGCGACGAAGCTGTCGCTCAAGCCATCGAGATCGTCGTCGCCAAGCTCCATGGACCATTCCTGCTCGTCGCCGAGCAGGTGATGGCTGAAGGTGGTGCCGAGATGGGCGAGGCGTTCATTGATTTCGGCCATCCGCGCCTTGGCGGTCTCGTCCAGCCCGGCGCCGGCGCGGTGGAAGCGGGTATAGGTGCGCTCCAGCAGGCGCGCCTGTTCGGGCTTCAGATGCAGGCTGGCCGCGTTGTCGCGCAGCGCCGCGATGCGGCCGAACAGCACGGCATTCATCATGATCGGATTCCAGTGCCGCGCCATCCGCAGCGACACGTCCTTGTCGATCTCCAGAATCGCCGGATTGGAATGCGCGGAGACGAGGTCATAGAACACCGCCGCCACCTTCGAGAGCAGCTTGCCGGAGCGCTCCAGCGCCGTGATCGTATTCGCAAAATCCGGAGCCGAGACATCATTGACGATGGCGGCGATCTCGCCGGCGTGGTCGGCAAACGCCTGCTCGAAAGCCGGCATGAAATGTTCCGGCTTGATCTCGTCGAAGGGCGGGGTCTCGAACGGGGTCTGCCACGGTTTCAGAAGGGGGTTATCGAGACCTTTCGACGCAACCGGCGAAACCTGCGTGTCCGACATCATAAATCCTGCTTTGCGGCCCAAACGACACGGGAATCTATACCACGCATGGGGCTTTTTTGAGCCCTTACCGCTTGCCGCAGCTGGCTTTTTCGCTAGATTGCGGGCCGAAACAGGACCTTATCGACCATGACCACTTCCACCGGATCCCGCCGCATCAACTGGCCCAGCGTCATCACCGTCATTTCGGCGGCGATCCTGATTGGCGCAGAAGTTTTCGGCGCAGCTTTCGCGGGTGGCTGGGCGCTGTCGATCCTGTTCGGCCTCGACACCCTCGGCGAGCATGTGCTGCAGGTCGTGCTGTTCCTCTGCGGCGTCGCCGTCATGGCCGCCTTCATGCGCACCGCCGCCCGCGTCGAGCCGTTCACGCGCCGGGGCTGAACTACGCCCTTCTGTAGGGTGGGCAAAGCGGAGCGTGCCCACCTTCTCGCGCCACGCACTTGATGGTGGGCACGTCGCTACGCTCCTTTGCCCATCCTACAAATCCGAGCCCGCGACGATCCTCCGCACCGCTCATTTTGATACTTCACACCTCCGCCAAGGAATCGTCGCAAACCGCTAGCCGGCTAGAGGCAAACACGCGTCGGCCGTTAATACTTGTTCATCTTCGCGGCATGCACTGCGTCCCGTTTGCAACGCCTCGGCCTGGCGTCGCAAAAATTGCCCCCGAGCCCAAAAAAGTTGTTGCGATGGGGGTCCAAAGAACTTATGTGCGGTCTTGCCCAATTTCGCACGTGCCTGTGGTCGTGTGTCAGTCGGTAGGTATCCGGACAAGAGGCCGGACAGCCGCCAAGGGGCGAAGAAGCCGAGGGTCGCTCGAAAATCTCCTCTGGAGATATTGCGGGAGGCCAGCATCTCTCTCCAGGGATGCCTTGATGAAGGCGACTTTGCTCTTTGCAACCGTGACTGGCAGCCGGAGGCGAACCGGCGCACCCCGCTCTCAACGGGGGACGCGACTTAAAGCAACGACGGATCGGGCTTTTTTGGTCTCTACCGGCAGTCCAACGCCGGCGCGGGCTACTGAAAAGGCTTGTCCTTCATTGCCAGGTGTGCGGGCGGGAAATCTCCCAACCAATCCACGGCAGCACAGTTTGATCTGAGCATTTTGGCTCGTCCGCCTCCATCGCGTGACGTCGCCGAAGAGCTTCGATCATACGCATATTTGCTTTTGCGCCCCTTTTCGCGAAGGGCGTTGGGAGAGTGCTATGACCGAACGTATCCAGGAATTCCTGCGCGCCCGCCGCAACAAAGGCCTCGACACCGAGCCGTGTCTGGTCGTCGACCTCGATGTCGTGCGCGACAATTTCCAGACCTTCGCCAAGGCGCTCCCTGACTCGCGCGTGTTCTACGCCGTGAAGGCCAATCCGGCGCCGGAAGTGCTCTCGCTGCTGGCCTCGATGGGCTCATGCTTCGATTGCGCCACCGTGGCGGAAATCGAGATGGCGCTCGCCGCCGGTGCCACGCCGGACCGCATCTCCTATGGCAACACCATCAAGAAGGAGCGCGACATCGCGCGCGCCTTCGCGCTGGGCATCCGCATGTTCGCCGTGGACTGCGCGCCGGAAGTCGAGAAGGTGGCCCGCGTCGCACCGGGCGCAAAAGTGTTCTGCCGCATCCTCTATGATTGCGCCGGCGCGGAATGGCCGCTGTCGCGCAAGTTCGGCTGCGATCCGGAAATGGCTGTCGACGTGCTCGATCTCGCCAAGCGCCTCGGCCTCGAGCCGGTCGGCATCTCGTTCCATGTCGGCTCGCAGCAGCGCAAGGTGAAGGCGTGGGACCGCGCGCTGGCGATGGCCTCGTCGGTGTTCCGTGACTGCGCCGAGCGTGGGATCAACCTCACCCTCGTCAATATGGGTGGCGGCTTCCCGACCAAGTATCTGAAGGACGTGCCGCCCGTGCTGCAATACGGACGATCGATCTTCCGTGCGCTGCGCAAGCACTTCGGCAACGCGATTCCGGAGACCATCATCGAGCCGGGTCGCGGCATGGTCGGCAATGCAGGGATCATCGAGACCGAGGTCGTGCTCATCTCGAAGAAGAGCGACGAGGACGACAATCGCTGGGTCTATCTCGACATCGGCAAGTTCGGCGGCCTCGCCGAAACGATGGACGAGTCGATCCGCTACGCGATCCGCACCCGCCATGACGGCGCGGAGATGGCACCTTGCGTGCTCGCCGGCCCGACCTGCGATTCGGCCGACGTGCTGTATGAGAAGGCACCGTATCCGCTGCCCGTCACGCTGGAGATCGGCGACAAGCTGCTGATCGAAGGCACCGGAGCGTATACCTCGACCTATTCGGCGGTCGCCTTCAACGGCATCCCGCCGCTGCGGACCTACCACATCTAGT
>NZ_JBIISY010000231.1:0-9171 GCF_044340795.1 Tardiphaga sp. | reverse complement strand
CTGCCTCGGGCAGCGCTTCAAGCTCGGACGTGCTCGCCAGCGCTTCCGAGCCAACCGTCAGTGCGGCTGATTTCACCGCTTTCCAGCAGCAGACCGGCGATTCCATTCAGGGCGCCACCAATCTGTTGAATGCGCAGCAGGCCGAACTGAAGCGCCTGTCCGATCAGATTCAGGGACTGACCATGCTGGTCACGAGCCTGACCACGAAGATCGACCAGATCCAGGGGCGGACGCCACCCGCGCCTGCCGCCGCGGCGGCCCCTTCCGCAGCGCCCGGGACCGCCGCGCCGGTGGCCGCGGCTCCGCGGCCGGCACCGACGGCAGCGCGCAAGCGCCCGCCGGCGGATCGGCCAGCAGGGGCCATTTCAGTCGGCGGCGCGCCGCTGCAGACGGCACCAGCGCGCTAGGCGCGTCAGGTCAGGTTCCTGCGCCGCTCGAGTTCGGCCTCGGTGGGCTGCGCGAATTCGAACGAACCGGTGACGACCTCTCCGTCGGGCGCGTAGCGATTGCAGGTGACGCCGGTGGTGCTGCTTCGCGACGACAACAGCTTCAAGGCCGTTGGCATGGAAGCGTCCCCGAACAGCCGCTTGCCGCGTCCGAGCACCACGGGGAAGATCGAGACATAGAGCTCGTCTACCAGCCCGTGCTCGAACAGCGCCTTGAGGAATTCGGTCGAGCCCTGGGTCAGCAGATTCGGCCCGTCCTCATCCTTCAATCGGCGTACGGACGCGATCGCATCGGGGCCGAGCAGATGGCTGTTCTGCCAGGTCGCCTTGAAACCCTGATTGCGCGTTGCGACGTATTTGTTGATGCGATCGAACAGCGGGCCGATCGGATCGTCCGCGGGTGCATAGGGCCAGTGGGCCGCAAAGATGTCATAGGTCTTGCGGCCGAGCAGGAGGTCGAACGGGGCGCTGAACATCTCGCTCACGGCGGTGCCCATGGCTTCATCGAAATAGGATGTTGCCCAGCCGCCGAATTTGAAGCCGCCGATCGGATCTTCCTCAGGTCCGCCGGGCGCCTGCATGATTCCATCGAGGCTGACAAAGGCGCCGACGACTAGCTTTCTCATTTCTCGCTCTCCGATATTCCATTACTGACGTTCCCATTGAAGACGTCGGAGCGGATGCCGTTCCGACAGGAACGCAAAGAAAATTGGCAGGGACACGATGTGGCTACCGGAGGAAATAGTGGTCGGGCCCATCGGCGCCCGCATTTCGCTTCCCCTGACGCCCCCCCTTTGCTAAGCGCTGTGACCAACGGAAAGGTGGCCGAGTGGTTTAAGGCAGCGGTCTTGAAAACCGCCGTGCCTGCAAGGGTACCGTGGGTTCGAATCCCACCCTTTCCGCCATCTCCCTACATCGCTGCACAACCAAAGCGGAAGGACAGCCCGAGCTGGTGTTGAAGCCGTGGAACGATTCACGATACTAGGCGGTGACCGGCGACCCATGTGCGTCGGCAGCACCTCGCGAGGAACTCTTCGATGCCATGGCTTGAACCCGTCACGCTGAGCGGCACGCATGCGACGCTCGAACCACTGCGCAGCGAGCACCGCGACGGGCTGATCGCGGCGGCGCAAGACGGCGACCTGTCGAAAATCTGGTACACCGCCATTCCCGGTCCGGAGCAGATGCCGACCGAGATCGAGCGACGACTGACGCTGCAGAAGTCCGGCGCGATGCTGCCCTTCACCGTGAAGGACGCCACCGGCAAGATCGCCGGGATGACCACCTATATGAACGTGGACGCCACCAACCGTCGGGTCGAGATCGGCTCCACATGGTATGGCAAATGGGTTCAGCGCACTGCACTCAATACGGAATGCAAGCTGATGCTGCTCGGCCATGCCTTCGAGACGCTGGATTGCATCGCCGTCGAGTTTCGCACCCATTTCTTCAATCACCAGTCCCGCCGCGCCATCGAACGCCTCGGCGCCAAGCAGGACGGCATCCTGCGCAATCACCAGATCGCGCCCAACGGCACGCTGCGCGATACGGTGGTCTACAGCATCCTTCCCGGCGAATGGCCGACCGTGAAGGCGCATCTGACCTATCAACTGAACGAAAAGCCGCGCTGATCTACAAGTGCCGCCAGTATTGCCAAGGCGGCGGATCGGGGAAGGTAGCCTTCAAAAAATCCAGGAACACGCGCACGCGGTTGCTGAGAAGGCGGCGGCTTTGATAGACGGCATAGATCGGGTGTTCCTCCGGACATTGATGCTGCGGAAACAGTTCGACCAGCCGGCCTTGAGCGAGGTCGTCGGCGATTTGGGTTTCGATCAGCCGCACGATGCCGAGGCCGGCGCGGGCGAACTGGATGAGCACCGAGGCCTGGTTCGAACGGATGCGGCTCTTCACGGACAGCGGCACCGACTGGCCATCTTCGCCACGGACGGTCCAGGTGCTCGCTGCGATCGACGAATGAAAGTTCAGGCAGGCATGTTGCGACAGCTCGCGCGGATGCGACGGGGCGCCGTGTTCGGCGAGATAGCTCGGTGACGCGCAGATGATCCAGCGCGTCGAGGTGAAGCGCGTCGCGACCAACGAAGAGTCGCTGAGATGGCCGACATGGATGGTCACGTCGGTGCCTTCATCGAGCAGGGGGCCCGGATCGATCCGCAGCTGCAGCTCGACCTGCAGGTCAGGATGCGCGCGGCAGAAATCCGGGAGTTTCTGCGCCAGCACCGTCTGGCCGAAGATCGGCATCGAGCGGATGCGCAGCGTCTCGCGGCCGAGCATGCCGCTGAACACCGTGGCGTCCGCAGCCTCGACGGCCTCGATGGCGGCGAGGGCGGCCTGATAAAACACCTCGCCCTCCGGCGTCATCACGATGTTGCGGTGCGCTCGCCGGAACAGCAGCGCCCCCACGCGCTCTTCCAGCCTTGCCACCAGCTTGCTGACCGCCGATGGCGTGATGGCGAGGTTGCGAGCTGCCGCGGAGAAGCTGCCATCTTCCGCAGCCCGCACGAAAACCAGCATCTCGGTGTAGCGGTTCACGTTTTTCTCTTGTGACGAAAATTCACATCAGGTTTGAACGATAGAGTATGGAAAGCCCTCCGGCAAATCTCTAGCCTTCGATTCAAGCGAGCGCGGCGCCATGCCGCCCCACAGAACACGACACGGGAGATGTCCGTTGGCCATCAAGGAGAGCACCGCGCCTGCGGTGAATGGCGCATCGCGCCAGTTTGACGCGATCATCATCGGTGCAGGCTTTTCCGGCCTCTATCAGCTGCACAAATTGCGCGACGATCTCGGCCTCAATGCCGTGATCCTGGAAAAGGCCGACGGCGTCGGCGGCACCTGGTACTGGAACCGATATCCGGGCGCCCGCTGCGATTCCGAGAGCTATTACTATTGCTACTCCTTCAACAAGGAGATCGAGCAGGAATGGAGCTGGAGCGAGCGCTATCCGGAACATCCGGAAATCCGGAAATATCTCAACTTCGTCGCCGACAAGCTCGACCTCAAGCGCGACATCCGCCTGAACACGGAAGTCACCTCGGCCGCGTTCGACGACGCCACCAATACCTGGACTGTGCGCACGAAGGACGGCCAGTCGCTGTCAGCGCCGTTCCTGATCACGGCCGTCGGCTGCCTTTCCACGGCCAATGTGCCCCAGATGAAGGGCCTCGAGACTTTCGAGGGCAAGTGGTACCACACCGGCCTGTGGCCCCATGAAGGCGTCGACTTGACCGGCAAGCGCGTTGGCCAGATCGGCACGGGCTCGACCGGCATCCAGGCCGCGCCCGTCATCGCTGAACAGTCGCAGCATCTGACGGTGTTCCAGCGCACGGCCAATTACAGCATCCCGGCACGCAACGGCCCCGTGACGGCGGAAGAGGTCAAGCACACCCGCGAGAATTACGACGACATCTGGAAGCTGGCGCGCGCCGGCACCAACGGCCATCCGTTCTCCATCTCGACGCAGTCGGCATTGTCCGTCTCTGACGCCGAGCGGCAGGAGATCTATGAGAAGGCGTGGGAGCGCGGTGGCCTGCGTTTCAGGGCGTCGTTCTCGGATGTTCTGCAGAATGCCGATGCCAATCTCACCGCGTCGGATTTCTTGCGCGACAAGATCAAGACCGTGGTGAAGAACCCGGAGATCGCAGAGATGCTGACGCCGCGCGATCACGGCTTTGCCACCAAGCGCCCGCCCATCGACAGCGGCTATTTCGAGACCTTCAACCGCGACAATGTTCTGCTGGTGGATATCAAGGCCGAGCCGATCGTCGAGGTCACGCCGAAGGGCATCCGCACCACCAGGCAGGAATACGAGCTCGACATCATCGTCTTCGCCACCGGCTTCGATGCGCTGACCGGACCGCTGGTCAACCTCAACATCAGCGGCAGCCACGGCGCAAAGCTGAAAGACGAATGGGCGGCCGGCCCGCGCACCTATCTCGGCCTGCAATCGCCAAAATTCCCGAACCTGTTCACCATCACCGGACCGGGCAGCCCGTCGGTGCTGTGCAACATGCCGATTGCGATCGAGCAGCATGTGGACTGGATCACCGATTGCATCCGCCAGATGCGGGACAAGGGATTGAAGCGCATCGAGGCCGACACAGACTCCGCCGAGAAGTGGGTCGCGCATGTCAACGAGGCCGCGGATGCCACGTTGCTGCCGATGGCCAGCTCGTCCTGGTATCTCGGCGCCAATGTGCCGGGCAAGCCACGCGTGTTCATGCCCTATGCCGGCGGTTTCGCGCGTTACACTGCGATTTGCAACGACGTGGCGCAGAGTGGCTACCGTGGTTTTGCTTTGAGCTGAGCGCCGCGGGATGGAAGTGATCGAGAGGACTTGAGCATAGGAGTCGCGAACACGCGATGAAGGCCGTACATCCAGACGTCGAGGCGATCATTGCGGCCGGCCGCGCTGCCGGCGCGCAGCCGTTCGAAGCCATGACCGTCGCGGATGCACGTGCAGCCCATGCCGCGCGACGAACGACCCATCAGCTCTTGCCGCAGCCTGTCTCGATGCGACGCGACATCAGCGTTGAAGGGCCGGGCGGCGCGATCACGCTGCGCGTCTACCGCCCGAGCGGTGTCGTGGCTGACGCGGTGTTGCCATGTCTCGTCTTTATCCATGGCGGTGGCTGGATTCTTGGCAGCCTGGAAACCCATGACGGTCTATGCTGCCATCTCGCCAATGGCGTGGCCTGCTGCGTGATCTCCGTCGATTACCGGCTCGCGCCCGAACATCCGTATCCTGCTGCCATCGATGACTGTGTCGCGGCCTATCGTGCAGTGGTCGCGGATGCCGAAAACCTGCGCATCGATCCGGCGCAGCTGGCCGTGGGCGGCGACAGTGCCGGCGGTAATCTCGCTGCCGTGCTTGCTCTATTCGGGCGAGATGGCGACATTCCAGCGCCGATCCAGCAGACGCTGCTCTATCCTGTCGTCGATATCGATCGCGAGCTTGCCGACTACATTCCGAATTTACCGGGCATGGTGATCTCCGGCGCCACCATGGTGCATTTCCGCGATCACTACACGCCAAACAAAGCCGATCGCGCGGACTGGCGTGCATCGCCGTTGAAAGCGACGTCGCTCGCTGGATTGCCGCCCGCGCTCGTGGTCACCTGTGGTCACGATCCGCTGGAAGAGGAGGGGCGTGCCTACGCCATGCGCATGGAAGCGGAAGGTGTGCGCGTCACCCATCTCCATCTCTCCGATCAGACACATGGCGTGGCGACGATGACCAAAGTGGTCCCCACCGCCGTCAGCATTCTCGATTTCGTTGCGGCAAATTTACGCGAGGTTTTCGCAAAGTCTGTTGGACAGCGCGATGTTCCTGCTGCACCATCTTCGGCAGCGCGTTGATCGATCAGAATGACATGCAAGGAGACAGTGACTTCGAGACGACGCTGATCTGGAAACAATAAAATTCGTACCGGAAAATCCGGACGCAACATTCAGGGAGGGTTCAATGACAAAAATGACGAACGGAATCTCACGCCGGCGCGTTCTCAAGGGCGCAGGCGCTCTGGCGGGCATGGCCGCATTCAGCACGCCGCATATCGCCGGTGCGCAGGCCAAGGTGATCAAGATCGGCCTGCCCACGATCCTGTCCGGACGCGTCGCCATTCTCGGCACGTCCAGCCGCAACGCGGTGCAACTCGCCTTCAAACAGATCAATGAGGCCGGCGGCATCAATGGCCGCAAGTTCGAAGTGGTGGACCGCGATTCCAAGGGGCGTCCCGACGAAGCCGCCAAGGTGACGCGCGACCTGATCAACAATGACGGTTGCGACATCATCATCGATGGTGAAGCATCGTCGGGCAGCTTCGCGGTGCATGAGGTCGTGCGCGATCTCGGAATCCTCTGCATCCACACCTGCAGCGAGACCTCGTCGCTGACGGCCGATCCAAAACAGTTCGGCAAGAACGTGTTTCGCTCGGCGCGCCAGGGCATCCATGACGCCGTGGCCGGCGGCAGCTACGCGGCGAAGATTGCCAAGGAGAAGGGGCTCAAGAAGTGGGCGACCTGTTCGCCCGACTACGCTTACGGCCGCGACAACACCGCCGAGTTCCTGCAATATTTCAAAGTATTCGAGCCGTCCATTGAAGTCGTCGACCAGCTATGGCCAAAACTGTTCGCGCCCGATTACACCGAGAGCATCACCAAGCTGATGCAGATCAAGCCGCAGGCCGTTTACTCGGCTCTGTGGGGCGGCGATGTCGTGGCCTTCATCGAACAGTCCAATCTGTATCGCCTGTTCGCTAACACCGCCTTCTTCTCGGCCGGCGGCATCGGTGATCCCCCGGTCCTCGCTGCGATCAAGAACCTGCCGGCAGGTCTGAACACGGCCTATCGCTACAACAAGCTCTTCCCGGAAGCGCCGGAGAATGCCACGTTCAACGACGAATATGTGAAGATCGCTCAGCAGGAGCCGACCAACTGGGCCTGGCAGAACTATGCCGCGTCGCAATTCATCATCGAGGCGGTGCGCCGGACCAATGGCAACACCGACAGTTCGGCATTGGCGAAGGAAATTGCCGGCATGACGGTGAAACTGCCCTTCGGCGGCAGTGGCATCACCATGCGCGAGAGCGATCACACCATCATCAACTACCCGGTGGCCTGGGGCAAAACCGTCAGCAAGGCACCATGGGTCACCGACTATGTCGATACCGAATGGTCGAAGATCCTCGAGATCGAGAAGCAGTGGAAGAAGGAGAAGGGCTTCGCCTGATCCAGCTTGCGGCGTCATGGCAGCATGACGTCGCGGTCCGTGTCCGGCACGCCCGCTCATTTCACCCAATCATCCGGCCCGCCGTTCGCGGCGGCCGGAGCAGGCCAGCTCCGATCATCGAAGGATCGCCGTCGTGAATCTTGAAGCGCTATTTTCCTGTCTATCGTCATCTGCCTGCGCCGTGACGCAGGTCTCGACGGCACTGATCATCGGTATGCTGTTGTTCATGGTCGCGTCCGGCCTGTCGCTGATCTTCGGCGTGCTTGGCGTCATCAACTTCGCCCATGGCGCGTTCTACATGGCCGGCGCCTATATCGCCTATGCCACCTATATGGCGACGTCCAGCTTCCTGCTCGCCTTCCTCGCAGGCGCGGCCGGCGTCGGGCTGATCGGCATCATCTTCGAGCGGTTCATCATCAGCAGGGTGTATGGCAAGGACATCCTGATGCAGCTGCTGGTCTGCTACGCTGTGATCCTGATCTTCGACGATCTGGTGAAGATCATCGCCGGCCCCGAATACAAGATGATGGGCATGCCGGAAGTGTTCGCGCTGCCGCCGCTGGAGCTGCTCGGCGGTTTTGTGCCGGCTTATTACGTCTTCATGATCGTCACCAGTCTCGCCATCGGCGCCATTCTCTGGCTCGCCATCGAGAAGACGCGGATCGGCAAAATCATTCGCGCGCTGGCGATCAATCCCCAGATGGTCGGCGCCCTCGGCATCAACACGACGCTGCTCTATGCCGCCGTGTTCGGTGTCGGCAGTGTGCTGGCCGGTATTGCCGGCGCGCTCGCCGCGCCGACACGCACGCTGACGCCCGGCATGGGGCTATCGATCCTGATCGAAAGCTTCATCGTCACCGTGATCGGCGGCATGGGCTCGATCGTCGGCGCCCTGATCGCCGCATTGCTGATCGGATTCACGCGTGCATTTGGTGCGATCGGCTTCCCGCTGTTCGTCGACGGCATCATGTTCGGCATGATGGCCATCGTTCTTATCGTCAAACCCAGCGGCCTGCTCGGCCGGGCGGTGGCGCGATGATGAAAGCCGGTTTCCTCCGCGATACCGCCATCGCTGTCTTCACGCTCGTCGTGCTGGTCGCGATCCCGTTCATCTTCACAAAGCCGTCGCTGCGCGACTTCCTGATCTATGTGATGGCCTATGGCCTGCTGGCGATGTCGCTGAACCTGCTGGTCGGCCTCACCGGTCAGGTCTCCTTCGGCCACGCGGCCTATTTCGTCTCGGGCGCCTACATGTTCGGTTTGCTGATGCAGACCGGCCGTGTCTCGATCCCGCTGGCAATGCTGGTCACCGTCTTTGGCACTGCCGTGCTGGCGCTCGTGATCGGCGCCATCTGCGTGCGGCTGAAGGAGATCTATTTCTCCTTCATCACGCTGGCCTTCCAGATGTTCATCCATTCGATCATCCTGACATGGGTGAGCCTGACCGGCGGCGATCAGGGCCTCCGCGGCGGCATTCCGCGTCCGCCATTCCTCGGCATCGATCTCAGCAACAGCGTTGCGCTCTATATGTTCTGCGCCGTCGTTTTCGTGATCTGCATCCTGATCATGCGGCAGGTCTGGCAGTCGCCCTTCGGCTACACGCTTCGCCTGATCCGCGACAATCCGAACCGTGCCAATTATCTCGGCGTGGATATCATCCGCATGAAGCTCGGCATCTTCGTCCTTGCCGGCTCCATGGCGAGCGTGGCCGGCATCCTGCTGGCGCTGTTCGTGTCGGGGGCCTATCCGGAATTCGGCTTCTGGACCACGTCAGGCGAGGCGATCTTCATGATCATGCTCGGCAGTTCGCAGCTCTTCATCGGGCCGGTCATCGGCGCCATCCTGCTGCGCCTGCTCGAACACTTCGTCAATATCTACACCGAGCATCACGGCCTGGTGCTGGGGCTGGTCATTCTAGCCATCGTGCTCGGCCTGCGGAAGGGCCTGGCGGATTTTGTCGTCGACTTCTTCAGGGAG
>NZ_JBIISY010000230.1:0-9196 GCF_044340795.1 Tardiphaga sp. | reverse complement strand
CGCGGAAGCGTCGCGGGACTGAGATGGTCTGGCTGTTTGACATGTTGAGTGAAGTGACGCGCGGAAGATGTGCTCCCTCCCTCAAGCGTGGCGCAGCCACGCGCAGTGAGGAGGGCCGGGGTGGGGTGCTTCCCCACACTCCGTCCTTACGTGGGGATAGACCCCACCCGTCTCGAAGCTCGCTGAACGCTCGCTTCTCACCACCCTCCCCACTGCGCCGCTGCGCGGCTTGGGGGAGGGACAAGACAGGCTCAATACCCGATCAAGCTCCGATTCCATGTCGGGCTGATCAGCACCTCGTTCATGCAGACATGCGGCGGCATGCCCGCGATGAACGCGATCGTCTTGCCGAGATCCTCCGGCTGCAGCATGCGCGCCATCACCTCCGCACTCGGCGGCACCGGCCGGTTCTTCATGATGTCGGTCGCCACCTCGCCCGGCGAGAGGCAGCAGGCGCGCAGCCCGTTGACGCATTCATCCATGTTGAACGAATGCGTCAGTGCCAGCACCGCATGTTTGGTGGAGGTGTAGGCCGGTCCCGTCATCTTGGAGACGATGCGGCCTGCCCACGACGCCACATTGATGATGCATCCATCCTTCTGTGCGCGCATCGCCGGCAGCACGGCGCGGATGCAATACATCAAGCCCTTGAGATTGATGTCGACGATCTGGTCAAAACCTTCTTCGGTGACATCCTGCCAGCTGCGCTTCGGCAGATTGATGCCGGCGCTGTTGACGAGCAGGTCGATGCGGCCGTGTTTGGCGAGAATGGCGTCAGCGACTTTCCTCGCATCGGCGGCGTTGCTGACATCGAGCGCCATCGCTTCAATCGGCTTGCCGCCGGCGCCGAGTTCCTTGACCACGTCGTTGAGTACCTCGGCGCGACGTCCGGAAATGATCACCGTCCAGCCATCGGCCAGCAGCGATTCTGCGCCGGCCTTGCCGATCCCCGTCCCGCCACCGGTCACCCATGCGATTTTCTTCGTCACGCTGTTCTCCCTGATCGTTTCTTGCTTGATCGCGCGCAGAGTGTTCACCAATTATGCTGGCAAGACCAGCCCACATCGCGCGAGTGATTTCGTTGAACAAGCCTGCCGACACCAAGCCGCCCATCGATCAGGACCGTCTCTGGGACGATCACATGGCGCTCGCCGAGATCACCGATCCCGACAAGCCGTGGACGCGGCGCTCGTTCTCGCAGCGTTTTCTCGACGGGCGCGCCTGGTTGAAAACGCAATATGAAGCCGCAGGCATGACGGTGCGGATGGATGCCGGCGCCAATGTGATCGCGCGTCTCGAAGGCAGCGTGGAGGGGCTGCCGCCGATCATGCTGGGCTCGCATTCCGACACCGTGCCATCCGGCGGCCGCTTCGATGGCATTTCCGGCATTCTCACCGCGCTCGAAGCCGTCCGCGCGCTGCAGGCCTCCGGCTACAGATCACGCCATCCCATCGAGATCGTGGATTTCCTCGCCGAAGAGCCCAGCGAATACGGCCTGTCCTGCGTCGGCAGCCGCGCCATGGTCGGCGAGCTCGATGCAAAAATGCTGACCTATACGAATGCGAGTGGTGAAACGCTGGCCGACGCCATCAGGCGTGTCGGCGGTGATCCCGAGAAAATCGCGACGATGGAAAAGCCGACGTTCGCCGGTTATCTCGAACTCCATATCGAGCAGGGCATCGTGCTGGAGAGCAACAAGCTCGACGTCGCACTCGTCACCGGCATCGCCGGCATCACCCGCGTGGAGATCGTGCTCACCGGCGCTGCCGATCACGCCGGCTCGACGCTGATGGAATATCGCCGCGATGCGTCGCTGGCCGCGGCGGAGATCGTGCTGCTGGTGGCCCGCAAGGCCCATGAATATGCCGCGCGAAAGCAGGGGCATTTCGTCGCCACCTGCGGCATTCTCGAGATCAGTCCCAATGCCTCCAATGTGGTGCCCGGGGGCGCGCGCATGATCCTCGATATCCGCGCCGAGAAGGCCGAGATCGTCGCCGATTTCGTCGCCATGCTGGACAGCGAGACACAGGCGATCGCCGGGCGTGCAAAGGTCGATCGCACCAGATTCGGCATCATTTCGCAGAACCCGCCATCGCCCTGCGACGATCATCTGCGCGACATTCTCGGCCGTGCGGCGGGCAAGCTCGGCTATTCCACCACCACGCTCGCATCAGGGGCTGGCCACGATGCCGCCTTCATGTCGCATATCGGCAAGAGCGCGATGCTGTTCGTGCCGTCCAAGGACGGCAAGAGCCATTGTCCGGAGGAATATACGTCACCGGAGCAACTCGCCGTCGGCGCCGCCACGCTCTATGAGGCGGTGCGCCTGCTGGACGGGCAGAACGACTAACCATGCAACAGGGCGTCGATCCGCGCGGCCTCGCCGGATCGTTCGAGATACTCTGCGACGTCGCCAATCTGCATCGGCCGCGCAAAGGCGTAACCCTGCATGAAGCGGCAGCCCTGCTTGCGCAGGAAGGTGGCCTGATCGGCGCTTTCCACGCCCTCGACGATACAGTCATGGCCGAGGTCGTCGCACATGCCGATCATGGTCCTGAGGATCAGGCGCGCGGCCGGATCGGTCTCGATGCGGCTGATGAAGCTGCGATCGATCTTGACCTTGTCGAGCGGCAATTCGTGGATGCAGCTCAGGCTCGAATAGCCGGTGCCGAAATCGTCCAGCGAGATGCGGGTGCCGAGCGCGCGCAGGGCATTGAGGGCCTGCGATGCCTGGACGAGGTTGCGCATCACGCCGGTCTCGGTGATCTCGAAATCGATCCTGCTCGGCTTGACGCCGCTTTGCTGGATCACGGCGATCAGTTTGAGGATCGACAGCGTCGAGCCTACATCGATCGCGGAGAGATTGAACGAGATGCGGATATTGTCGGACCAGGTCGCAGCACCTTCGAGCGCCTTGCGGAGCAGCAGTGGCGTCAGCTGCGAGATCATGCCGGACCGTTCGGCCGCGACGATGAAGGTCATCGGCGGGACATCGCCAAGCTCGGGATTGCGCCAGCGCGCCAGGGCCTCGAAGCTGACGGTGCGCCCGGTGGTGGCGCAGACGATCGGCTGATAGGCGATCCACAGCTCGCTTTCGAGATCGGCATTGACCAGCGCCTGGTCGAGCCGGCTGGCCTCGCGGATGGTCGCCTCGTGTTCGGCGCTGAACCGCACGATCTTGCCACGGCCGCTCTGCTTGCCGAAATGCAGTGCGTAGTCGGCACGTTCGAACAGGTCTTCGGCCGTCCTGGCAGCGTCGGGGAATTGCGCATATCCCAGCGAGCAGCCGATGCGCACGGTCACATTGTCGATCTCGAACGGCGCCTCGAACACCGCGTTGAGCTTGTTTTCGCCCTCGCTGATCGCCTGTTCATTCTCGAGCTGGTCGCTGAAAAGAACGAATTCGTCACCACCGAGCCGGCCGAAGAACGTGCGCGGGTCAAGATGTGTCCGCAGACGGTCAGCGACTTCGACCAGCAGACGATCGCCGATCCGGTGACCATGAACGTCATTGATCTGCCTGAAACCGTCGAGATCAATGATGCCGAGCGACAGGCGTCGACCGTTCAGGCTTGCGGCTGTGATGGCGCGTTCCAGTTCGGCGAAGAAATAGCGGCGGTTCGGCAGGCCGGTGAGACTGTCGGTATTGGAGTTCTGGTAGTTCCGGTCGCTGAGCAGTTGCAGCTCGGCCTGCTTGATGCGCAGCGCCTTCTCGGAACTGACGCGCTGCTCGAAATCCTTGTGGTTGCCGAGCAGCATGATCACGATGGCGAGAGTGACGACGACGAAGTTGAAGGCGATGGCGACGAAGATGGGGTTCTCGCTGGAGCCGAAATAGATGGCGAAGGGGGTGACGACGAAGTTCATCACGATCAGTGCGGCCGGTCGCAGATGCATCAGGCAGAAGCCACAGCCGATGGATGTCACAGCCATGAAAAAAGCGATGTGGCTCTTGCCGAGATCGTCAGCATAGGCCATCAGGCTGATGCTCCAGCAGCAGAACGCCACGCCTAGAATCCCGGCGAAGATGATCGAGCTGCGCAACTTGTCGAGGGCTTCATCGAGCGTGAATTCCCGATGCCGCGATCTCCACCAGACGACGATGCGGAACGCGCAGATCACACTCAGTGCGGAAGGCAGGTAAAGTGCCAATATCGCTGGCGCAGTATTGCGGAAGCTGAGGGCAAGAACCGCCACGTTGACGATCACGATGACATACATCATCGGGACTTGACGCGTGAACGCGACGAGTTTCGCCTGTATCAATTCCGGGTTGTCGCTCGGCAGCCGCAGAAATGGCGGCAGTCGGTCGGCAACTGAGGAAAAAACCCTGGACATCGTGCCGTATCCAAATTGAAAACATGAACTAAAATAGAAAATTCAGTAGTTACCTACCGCAACTTGTTTAAGATTGGACTGACGTGTTGAGTCCGGAAAACGACACCCGCGATATGATCTATGTTAGTTCGCTAAGCGGACTGTCCGGGCTTGCAGCCTCGCTCGAATCTTTCGATCTGCTGACCCTGTTGTCACCGAGCGCGGTGAAGCATGAATGGAGCGAGCTCGTGCGCGCGCGGCACGTTCAGCTGTCGTTCCACGACATTGTGGAGTTGACGCCGGATCTGATCGCGCCCGATGCGGATGTGATGCAGGCTATCCTCGATTTCGGCCGAGCAGCGGTTGATCAGCGGCCGCTGCTCGTGCATTGCTGGGCCGGCATCAGCCGATCCAGTGCGGCAGCCTATGCGATCGCCTGCGATCGCAATCCCGGCTATGAAGCAGAGATCGCCGATGAACTCCGACGCCGTTCGCCTTATGTGACGCCGAACAGGCTGATGGTGAAACTTGCGGATGATATCCTCAACCGCCATGGCCGCATGAGTACGGCAATCGCACGCATCGGTCGCGGTGCAGAGGCGGCCGAAGGCGAGCCGTATCAATTGCCGTTGCGCTGGCCTATCTGAGCACGGCCGCAACGCCGAGCAGAAATCCGATCTCGAACAGTTGCTCGATGGCGCCGAGCACATCGCCGGTGTAACCGCCGATCAGGCGTTTGGCCGACCGTGCGAGCAGGGTGCCGAGCAGCGCGCCAAGCAGCACACCGAGCGCAACGGATTTGAACGAGATGAACGCGAGCGGCACGGTAGCAAGTACAGCAGCGACGAGGAGAAACACGATCTCGTCGCGCCGGACAGGCGCTTCCGCGTAGCTCACTTTCATAGCTGTGGTGTCGCCGGCGTAAGCGAGACGGTTCATCACAAAGGCCGGCATCGCACGTGCCGCAGCGTGTGCTGCGATCAAGGCAGTCGCGCCGGCCCATGACGGCAGCATCGCCAGCGCCGCGATACGCAGTGCGCAACCGAGCCCCAGCGCCAGCGCGCCATAGGTGCCGATACGGCTGTCCTTCATGATGGCGAGGCGCCGCTCGACGGTCCAGCCGCCACCGAACGCATCGACCGTGTCGGCGAGACCGTCTTCATGCAAGGCACTGGTCAGTGCGATGCTGGTCGCGACGGCGAGAATGGCGGCAATCAACGGCGACCAGAGCTGGCATGCGACGACAAATACAAGCGCGGAGGCGAAGCCGATCGCAGCGCCGATCAGCGGAAAATACTTCATCGCCCGCGCCAGCCAGTCCGGCTCGGGCGTGCTGTCCGAATGCGGCGTCGGCACCACCGTCAGGAAGCGGATCGCATTGAGCAGATGCCGATCCGGCGTCATCTAGATTTTACCCGCCAGCACGTCGTCGAGGCTGGCGACATCGGTGAGCAGGCGCGCGGCGGCGCGCACCAGCGGCACGGCGAGCAGGGCGCCGGTGCCTTCGCCAAGCCGCAGGCCAAGATCCAGCAGCGGGCTGGCGTCGAGTGCCTTGAGCACGATGTCGTGTCCGCGCTCGGCCGAGCGATGCGCGAAGACGCAATAGCCGCGCGCCTCCGGGCACAAGCGGATTGCAAGCAGGGCGGCGACGCTGGAGATGAAGCCATCGACAATGACCGGGCGCCGCTGCGAGGCGGCGCCAAGCACCGCGCCGGCCATGCCGGCAATTTCAAGGCCGCCGAATTCGGCGAGCACGTCGAGTGGTGCGCTGGCATCGCTGCGCGCAGCGGCCATCGCGATCGCAGCGCGTTTGCGACTCATGCCGATGTCGTCCTGGCCGGCGCCAACGCCGATGCATTCGTCCAGCGACGCGGGCGCGAGACGATGCGCGAGTAGTGCGGAGGACGCCGTGTTGCCGATCCCCATTTCGCCAAGCGCGATGATGTCGGCACCCGCCTTGATCTCGCCGATGGCAATGCGGATCCCGTGGTTCAGCGCTTCAGCAGTTTGCGTCGCCGTCATCGCCGGTTCGCGCGCTGCATTGGCGGTGCCCATGCGCACCTTCGCGTCACGCAGGCCAGGATGCACCGGCAGTTCCGCGGCGACACCGATGTCGATGACGCGGACATCGATTCCATTGGCCTTGGCAAAGGCATTGGCGCTGGCGCGGCCGGCCAGATAGGTCATCACCATCGCGACGGTCACGGCCGACGGATATTGCGACACGCCCTCGGCCACGAGCCCGTGATCGCCGGCAAACACCAGCAGCACCGCCTTCTCCCCGCGGGGCTCGCCGGGATGGCGGATCATGCCGAGCTGGATGGCAAGTTCCTCGATTCGTCCGAGCGACCCCGGTGGCTTGGCCTTGCCGTCGATGACCGCACGGAGGCTCGCCTCGGTGGCGGGATCGAGGGGCGTGATGGCCGGCGGCTGCCAGAGGGGACGATGCGAGGTCAAATGCGGGTTCCTTTGGCCGTCTGTCTCGCGCATCCGCGGCCTCCGGGTCAACAGTGGCCGCGCAGTTCCGGCCGTGGTTGACCCGGGCTGTGGCTGCAGATAGCGTCCGCCGCGATGGTCCTTCCGCGAGGAAGGTGAAAAGGGAAGCCGGTGCGATACCGGCGCTGCCCCCGCAACTGTAAGCGATGAGCCCGCGCCTCGGCCACTGGGAGTTCCCGATCTGGGAGTTCTGGGAAGGCGGCAACGGGCGCCGACTCGCGAGCCAGGAGACCTGCCGTCGCGAATTGTGCTTTGGAGGCGTCGTCGGGGCGGGGTGCACCGGACGGGAGCGAGTGGATGCTGGCATCCGCGCGACCCAACAAAGCTCGCCTGATTTGAGCCCGTGATGGATCGCGACGCATCGACCTTGCCTGACGACACCTGTGTCACCGACCTGCCGCGCCCGCTGCCCTCAGCGCCGGTGGTGGTGAGCGTTTGCGTGAATTGCAAGGCGGCCGATGGTGCCGTCGTTGGCCCGGCGATGCTCGATGCGGTGACGGCAGCGCTCGATGAGCGCGATGTGTCGGTCATGGTGCGGCCGGTGCAGTGCCTCAGCGTCTGCAAGCGGCCGACCACCGTCGCGGTGACGAGTCAGGACGGCTATACATTCTTGTTCGGTGATCTCATCACCGACACCGGCGCGGATGCCGTCGCGTCCTTCGTGCAGTCCTATCAGAAATCCGATTACGGGCTCGTGCCCTGGCGCGAGCGTGCCGACGTGCTGCGCAAGGGCATGGTGGCGCGCGTGCCGCCGCTGCGCTGGTCGCCCGAAGATGGCAGGGCGCCGAAATGACCTCGCTCGGCACAACGCTCGTACTCGGCGGCGCGCGCTCCGGCAAGTCGGCCTTTGCCGAGCGGCTGATCGACGAGATGTCGCTCACGAAAGTCTATCTCGCCACGGCGACCGCCGGCGATGACGAGATGCAGGCCCGGATCGCCCAGCATCGCAAGCAGCGGGGCGAGACCTGGATCACCATCGAGGAGCCGCTGGCGCTGGTCGATACCTTGACGCGCGAATCCACCATCGGCCGCGTCATTCTCGTCGATTGCCTCACACTGTGGCTGTCCAATCTGATGATGGCGGAGCGTGATCCCGAGGTCGAGGCGAAGCGTCTGGTGCGTTTTCTCGACGTGTCCCGCTATCCCATCGTCTTCGTCTCCAATGAAGTCGGTCTCGGCCTCGTGCCGGAGACACCGATCGGCCGCGCGTTTCGTGATGCGCAGGGCCGGCTCAACCAGACCATTGCCGCCGCCGTGAACAATGTCGCTTTCGTCGCTGCCGGCCTTCCTCTTTGGCTCAAGCGTTTTCAGGAGATCTGAATGTCCCGCGTCCCCGTCACCGTCCTCACCGGCTTTCTCGGCGCTGGCAAGACCACGCTGCTGCGTTCGCTGCTGACGCAGGCCGATGGCCGCCGCATCGCTGTCATCGTCAATGAATTCGGCGATGCCGGTTTCGATGGCGGCCTTGTCGAGGAATGCGCGGCCAAAGCCTGCGCGCCCGGTGATATCGTTGAGCTCACCAATGGCTGCATCTGCTGCACCGTGGCCGATGATTTCGTGCCGACCATGGAAAAGCTGCTGTCGCGCGAGCGTCCGCTCGACGCCATCGTGATCGAAACCTCCGGGCTGGCTTTGCCGCAGCCGCTACTGAAGGCCTTTGCATGGCCGGCCGTGAAGACGCGTGCAACGGTCGATGGCGTCGTCACCGTGGTCGATGCGCTGGCGCTATCCGAAGGCCGTATCACGCTGGATGAACATGCATTGGCCGAGCAACGCGCCGCCGATGAAGGCATCGATCATGACGATCCCATTGAAGAGGTGTTCGAGGACCAGCTCGCCTGCGCCGATCTCGTGGTGCTCTCCAAGAGCGATCTCGTCAGCGCCGAACAGCTCGCCGAGATCGAGACCAAGCTGAAAGCCGAGCTCCGCGCCGGTGTCGGCATCGTCCGCTCCAAGGGCGATCTCGCGCCAAAAGTGCTGATCGGCCTCAATGCGGCTGCCGAAGATGACATGGCGGCGCGCGCCGGCCATCACGGCGAGGAAGAAGAGCACGATCACGACGATTTCGACAGCATCGTCATCAAGCCAACTGCAGCGGCGGATCTCGACACCATGCGCGCCCGCGTCAGCGATGCGCTCGGCCTTGACGGCGTGTTGCGCGTGAAGGGCCATGCCCGCATCGCTGACAAGCCGGCGCCCATCGTGGTGCAGGCCGTCGGCGCCCGCGTCGATCTCGCTTTCGCGCGGCCCGATGTGAGCCATCCCGAACATCTCGTCGTCATCGGCCTGAAGGGCTTTGATGCGGACGCCGCGCGAAAAGCGTTGGCGGGATAGTTTCTTTCCCTCCCCGGAGCGAAGCGACTGGGGAGGGTGGATCGAATGC
>NZ_JBIISY010000025.1:0-42232 GCF_044340795.1 Tardiphaga sp. | reverse complement strand
ACCGGCGACACCGTATCTCAGTTCCGCTTCTCAAAGCTGATGGACGAGTACAGTGTACACCCCAAGATGCCATTTTCGAGCAAACGAAGGTGGCCTGACGGTTATCGATATGCGTTGAAGCCCGCCAAAACAAACAGGCCCACAAATGTTTAAGGGCCCAAAAGTCCTTCATCTCCTACACTACTACAGCACCGAGCAGGCGCATGTCTGGATCTGAATTCATTACAGATGTGTTACATCCGAAGCGCTTCGAAGATCTATGGGGACAGGAGAAAGCGGTCAAAATTCTATCTGGCCTCGCGATTCGCAAGATACCATATAGCGTCCTGTTGCACGGAGCCTATGGAGCGGGAAAAACAACACTGGCAGGAATATACGCGCGCGCACTCAATTGCGAGCGCCTCCAGTCGAACGGGTCTCCGTGCTTAGATTGCGGGCAGTGCAACTCCCTGGAAACAAACTTCCTTGAGATCGACGTACCGAATCTGCCCGCGAAGCTAGATATCGCCGAGTATATTCGCTCGAAGTTTCGAGATCTCCATGATAACGTTAATCGCATTGTTTTTCTTGATGAGGCACACACTCTAAGGACCGATCACTCGGATTCACTTCTCAAGCTTATCGAGACTAGAGCTACCACCTTTATTCTCGCGACCACGCAACCTTGGAGTATATCCGCGCCCCTTCAATCCCGATTGCAATCTATTGAAGTGCTTCCGTTACCATTCAACGAAGCGATCCGCTTTTTGCATAACGCTGCAAAAGAAATTGGAATTTCCGCCGAACCTGAAGCATTGCGCCTGATAGCTGCCGTTGCGAAGGGGCACCCCAGAGATCTGCTCAATCGGCTAGACGTCTTTCGCGATCAAGGCGCGGGTACGCTCACCGAGGAACTGGTGCGGCAGCGCTTCGACGTTGATTCGGATCAGTTCTTGATCGATTACTTTAGATGTCTATGTCGGCTATCTGACAGGTTACCGCCTCGAATATTAGAAAGCTGGGTCGCAACGTGGCAATCAAAGGAGGCGTGGGTCCAGGCGCTTGCCCTTTCTTTATACCTTAGAATTCTGCGTATAGATTCTTATGTGGATCCCATCGTCGATGCGATCGATGACCGCCGAAAGGACGAAATACTCGACGCGTTTCGGTGTCGTTGGCGCATAGACACCCTAGACAAAATGATCGAGCCGTGGCGCGAGCTGCTATCTATCTGGGACGCGACGAACGCCATACATTCCGATACGGAAATCCGCCTGAGGTTTGCACGCTTCGAACATCTGGTCGAGAACGTGCGCTCTGAGACTCGTATCAACCTGCCCGAGTTCGACCAACTCCCTTCCGAGAGCGACGATATACCTCGACTGTTTCCTCTATCAGACACATTTTCTTCTGATGCGGGGTATCTAGAGGCTGCTCACGCTCGCGACATCATTAACCGCGCATCTGCATTCGCGCAGCAGCATGCAGAATGGTTTAATGTTTCATTACTCTATATTCCTCCTAATGAACAACGAGCAGAGACGGGGACGGCCTCTGCCTCTGTCAGCGCCTTTGTGCAAGAACTTCTGCGGTTCGATGACGCCGGTCATTCCGCTCAAGCTGCATTCAGTGTGCTTGAGCGCGATAGCGAAGGCGTGTTTGGACGGATTGTCGCGCATCTTCGCGGTCCAGCCAAATCTAGTCAGTTCGGCGAACGGCTTCGCTACTGGCTGCTCGAGACAAAACACAATACCGCCTCGCTTGAGATTCGATCCGAATTTTCGACACCAGAAGAGCGATGCAACTTCCACTGGGATTCGGTGGCGGATGCTTGCTCATCTTTACATCATGATAGTCAGCCACCTCGGACCCTGCTCAAGGCGCTTCGCTCTCCTGTTCGTGAGATAGGTGGCCCAATTTTTGCGCCCCATTTCATCTTGAAGTTTTATGCCGCGCTACAATTTGGATCGCTCGAACGGGACCAGGATGTTGATATGACGTTTCTGTCGCTGATCAGTAACGAGATCTGGCAGAAGCTCCGCGAGGGCTGGGAGCTCAACGAGCATAAAATTCGGCAAGAAACTCATAAGAAGCGACTAAAAGAGCTTGAGGCGCTGAGACAAGACTTCGCTCTCGACTCGGAGCGTTATTCTCAGGAACTCACGCAACTTAGGCACAAATGGAAAGTGTCGCCGAGTGAGCGGCTACGATCAATTTCCGGCCTGATACCTCACTATGTTTGATGTCGACTTTTTATTGCAGGGGGCGGAGCTCAACCGATCTCTTGTCTATCGATATCGCACTGGCATCCTCACTCCAGACACCCTATCATTTGTCAAAGAACTCCTCGCACGTCGCGGAAGGTTTCTTAGCGAAAAGACGAGCGGCCAATCCAATAGCATTCGCCCTCTCTTCGACCACGCGGTTCCGTTTTACAATTGGGAGGATCCTCGCAAGTATAGAAGCAAGACATTCGCTAGCTTGTTAAAGTCGCTTGGTGAGCCCACTGTCATCTTCGCTTCGTGGAAAAGCGGCCTCTTCAAACATCCTGATTGGCAGGTCGTATCACCCGATTGTCTCGTAATCGACGAGCCGATCGTCTCATCCTCGACAGTCGATGCCGTTCTCAGATATCTCGACTTCAAGTCTCCACTTGCCACAAATGGCACATTTTCTGCTCGACCGGACGTAAAGAACTATTTTGCACGATTTTCAGAGGAGGGCGCACTGGGGCTCGACGAGTTTGTTCAAGCCTTCAATGAATCCGTACTCCTATATGCCGACGCCCCGAACGGTGCATCGCAAACGACTATCCACTCAGCATCGAGCCTGGGCAATCGGCGTTACCTTGCACGTCAACTACGATCTTCCCTGTTTGGCGCAGCGACGATCGGCAAAGTTGAGCGCTCTATCCAATACCTGAGCGTCTTACACGCCGCGGACGAGGACGGTGTGCCAGTTTTTAACCGGCTTTGTGGACTAGCGACGACGGAAATTACGGCCGCTGTAAACCGTCATTCAGCCCCAAATTTCGATATCTCAGATGCGTTAGCGTTCGGCGTCGTTGTGCTTTCTTCCGCTCGCTCATTTCTTGACAAAAGTAGTTCATCTCTTTCGTTTACGCGGTTGCCACGCTCGCATCTCCTCAAGGCGCGACAGCTATTGATCCGCTATGACGCGTGCCGCGCTGCCGGCGCCAGAAAGAGCAATCTGGCAGAACTCTGGCCCAAAGCTGCGGATGCCTTTGCCGCACACCCCAACAATGCCGCACTGGTCTTACTCGTCAATACAATCAGCGATGCCCTCGGCGACGGATCTTCCCAGTATGCGAATTGGCCTAGTCACCTGTGCGAAGATATTTCTGCATCTCCGCCGACGCGGGCAAACGACCGGGGTTCTGACTTCGCCTCTTCCTGGCCGCAAGCATTATTTGGTCTCCCTCAACTGCGAAGCCTTGTTTCACAGCGATTTGCGCGAGATGCTCATTCGAAGCCTCTGATATTATTGGGACCGGCGGGCATAGGGAAGCGCACTGCTGCAAGATACTATGCTATGTCGCTCGTATGTTCATCGCCGGACAGAAATGCAGGGGCCCCTTGCTTGGGAGAGCGATGTGATCATTGCGCCGGCATGCGAACCTCATCACTAGATTTTCTATCAATAGATGGCGCGAATGACCTCGAAAAGATAAAAGCATGGTTGAGCATGCGCGACAGCTTTGTTGCTCAACATAGAACTATTTCCATTGCGAATTTTGGCTCCAACGTAGGGCTGAGCGACCTTTTTTTGAAAAGCTTTGAGGAGCGCAACGAGCAATTGACTTGGATCATCTGCGCGGAACGTACCGATACAATCAATCCAGCGATACGATCGAGAAGCGACACGTTTGTACTTCGCCCTTTTAATCAAGCTGACGCTATTGCGTTCTTTTTCCACAACTTGGGAGCAAGCTGCTCGGCAATAGATGAACGGGTTCTCGACATTGTGTTGGCTGCCGCAGGTAATGCGCCTTTGAGCATAGAGAAAATCGCGCTTCGTCTAAAGGGCTTGCAATCAAGGGATGTGGCTGCAGTCCGGGAAGCTTTGGGTCTAGGCTGGGCTATTGACGCAATCGAAGCATTGAAGACAACCATGGCCGATGGGGCGGCTAAACCATTCGCCCCTCAGGGTCAGGAAACGGAGCGGTTGCGAGCGGTGCTCGCAGAGGTTCGCTCGATGCGAGGGGGGGGAGCGCCGCATCACGCTGCGTTCGTTCATCTTCCTAAGCACCATCTTGAATCGCTGGACGCGCTCATCGAGGCACGCGCTAAAGATAAAGGCGTCACTTGGGAGAGACTTTGGGCGCGCCTGTCCGCGTTCCAGCACGATGGGTGACGCGGTGCGCTTTTTCTAAGCACCTTCGAGATCGCTTTTAGAGAGCGGGCTTCCGCCGGCGTATGTCTTATGGACATGGACCCCGTCTTGTTGTCTACTGGAAAACCGGTGTGCCCGACGCATGTCGTTCGCATCGTGTCCGAAGCAGTAACGCGTGCCGCGCTCCTCTGTAGTTCACGCTGGGCACAGTAGGTCAAGACGCGGCAGGCCAATGCTGCCCTCGAAGCGTCTAGTTTGTCGGTTACGACATGGTGCCGTCGCAGTGCAGAGCGAGTTAATCACCTCCGACGAGCACGGCCAGATGAAACCAATCTGCACGTACCAGACGTGGCAATCTGACCGCCAAAGGCTTTGAAGCTCTCAACCAAGACCGGCCGCGGCGTTTTTTCGACGTGCGATGCCTCTTGATGCCCCCAAGCCTTTTGGGTATCCTGTTCTGTTGTCGTAAAGTCGTGGCCTCCGTTTGTTGGAGGTGTGGCGCGCAGAGACCTGCTGGGCTGTCGCCAAGTCGAGAAGAGTTATTCCGCCGACGACCAGCATAGCAAGCGCCACATTCCCCTTTTTGGGGTTGTGGTAGTGCATCGCGCCGACCAGTGTTGCCATGTCGAGGCCGTCACCTGCCACTCGGCTCCACAAGCCGACCTCCTTATCGGTGGACAGGGATAGGACACCGGCAGCTACCTCCCTAAGTCCGTAGGCCCGGATCAGTCCCTCGTCCCCCTCCATACCAAGCGCTTGCGTGACGCGTTTAGGGGCGAACAGTTCGATTGCGCCCAAGCCAAGGCTAAACCAGCCGAGGTTACGCGCCATCCGGTCGGACGCTGTTAATGAGCTTGGGCCGGTGCGGACGATTCTTGGGTCGCCTTTCGCGCGCGCGATGTCGAACATTCTTCCAAACATCATCGTTGCCTCCTGTTTACGTTTTGAGAACGACCTTGACGCAGCTATCCTGTTTGTTGCGGAACAGCTTGTACATCTCAGGACCCTGCTCAAGATTTGCGGTGTGCGTAATGACGAAAGATGGGTCGATATGCCCTTCCTGTATGTGGTGCAGGAGTTCTTCGGTCCAGCGGTTGACGTGGGTCTGGCCGGTGCGGACACTCAACCCCTTGTTCATTAACTGCCCCATCGGGACCTTGTCTGCCAGACCGCCGTAAACGCCTGGGATCGAGAGAACTCCACCCGGCCGGCATACATAGATCATCTCTCTTAAGACGTGAGGCCGATCATTCTCCATCATCAGGAGCTGCTTCGCACGGTCCAAGATCGTGTCTGGTTGACCGAAGGATACGTGTGACTCGGTCCCGATACAGTCGATGCATTTCTCGGGCCCCTTACCGTCGGTTAAATCGTTCAACCGATCCAGAACGCTCTCTTTCTCAAAGTTGATCGGAATCGCACCACCAGCCTCTGCCATACTGAGGCGTTCCGGCAGCCGATCGATTGCGATGATCTGGTTTGCGCCGAGCAAAAACGCGCTGCGTATAGCCATTTGCCCCACAGGTCCGCACCCCCAAATCGCTACCGTATCGGTCGGCTGGATGTCACACTGTATCGCTGCCTGCCAACCAGTCGGGAAAATGTCTCCGAGAAACAGGGCTTGCTCGTCACTCAGGCCGTCGGGCACTTTAATGTGGGTTTTATCAGCAAAAGGAACGCGGAGGTACTCAGCCTGCCCGCCGGGATAACCACCTGTTAGATGTGTGTATCCGAACAGGCCTGCTGTCGTATGACCAAAGACTTTATCGGCGAGCTTCTTGTTACGGTTCGTCCGCTCGCAGACCGAGAAGTTGCTACGTTTGCATTGATCGCATTCGCCGCAGATGATTGTAAAAGGGACCACGATCCGGTCGCCCTTGTTTAAACTTCCACCGCTCTCCGCACCGACCTCGACCACTTCACCCATCATCTCGTGCCCCATGATGTCTCCGGGCAACATTGCTGGGATGAAGTTGTGGAACAGGTGCAAGTCGGAGCCGCAGATCGCGCAGCTCGTCACCTTGATGATCGCATCCCTCGGATGCTCGATTTCCGGATCGGTGACCGTGTCACAACGAATGTCTTCTTTGCCGTGCCATACCAGAGCTTTCATGTCACATGCCTTTGCAGCTGCGCCCCGTGAGCCCGCAAGTCGGCGTCTACTGCATCGTTCCTGCCCCCGGGCACATATCTGTCGCCGTCGTTTAGTGCCGACTCGCCAGTGCCGGGGGAACGAAGTGAACGACTATGCCTTAAGCGCTCAAATCACAGAGGGCATCAACATGCGTGCACTTGCTCCTAGCGCCTTTGCGACAGCCTTGCTGACACTTATCAATCCAGCCTTTGCGCAATCCCTCTCCGAAGATGCCAAAGCCAAGGTGGAGAGACTGGTGGCTCCTCTAACTGGCCAGCAGGATAAGCGTTTACAGGTTGTTGCGACTTTCGATCATCAAGTGACGGGAGTCACTGTGGCTCCTGACGGTCGCATCTTCGTGAACTTCCCCCGTTGGAGCGAGGATACACCGGTTTCTGTGGCGGAGCTTCTGCTTGATGGATCGACCCGACCCTATCCAGACGAACTCTGGAATTCGTGGCGCAATGAACGCATCTCGGAGCTTAGTGCTTCTGAGCACTTTGTTTGCGTGCAGAGCGTCTTTGCAGACCACCGAGGATCGTTGTGGGTGGTGGATCCAGCAGCCCCGAATGCCGAGAAGACAGTCAAGGACGGTCCAAAGATCGTGCAGATTGATCTTCAAACCAACAAAGTGAAGCGCATCTTTCCCATAGGGATCCAGACCGCTGGTCCTGCTAGTTATCTGAACGACATCCGCATCGCCCCTAATGGACATTTTGCTTACCTAACCAACTCTGGCTCGCCGGGCGGCTTGGTGGTCTTGGATACCCAGTCTGGTCAAAATTGGCGGGTGCTAAGCGAGGATCCTTCAACACAATTCGATCCTGACGCGACAGTTAGGACCGATGGCCAGACGTTGCGAAGGCTCGATGGTCGTCAGCCTATCTTCAATGCAGATAGTCTAGCACTGTCTGAAGATGGGAAGACGCTGTTCTGGCAAGCTCTCACAGGCAAAACACTCTATCGCATAATGACTGCTGACATCGAGGACACAGAGGTGGCAAAACACGTTCGCCCGGAGACGGTCGCCACCACCGAGCCGGCAGACGGGCTTTGGACCGGCAAGAGCGGTGAGATTTATCTCAGTCCTATCGCGGACAACGCAGTGAAAGTGGTCAATACGTCGAATGGGTCCGTGCGCTTGTTGCTCAATGACAGCCGCTTGCGCTGGCCTGACACGTTTTCCGAGGGACCTGACGGCGCCATCTATATTACAGCGTCACATATCCAAGACTCGCCATGGTTTCATGCAGCTTGGACTGACAAGAAATTCACCTTATTCAAGTTCATGCCAGACGGGATAGGTGCTTCGAACCCATAGCCCGTTCCTCGATAAATGCGTTCTCATTCGTGATGACGCGGCTATATGAACTAGCTTGAATCAACGACCGCGTTGGTAGTTTTCGCATGACGGAAGCCGAGCTTGCCAGGATTAACGCGGCGCTCCCGCTCGGCTGCCGGCCACACCGCCTTCCCATGCTTTAGGCGTGATGCCATCGGCCCTAGTGAGGTCTCTGATCGGCCTCCGCGGCCAGGTTCAAGGCAGTCGTGCCCGTCGCTCGCTCGGAAATGCCAGCAAAACCACGGCGGACTGGATTAGAAGAGGAGATGAAGAGATGAAGAGATGGCTAACAACCTATCGCCGGGCGGCGGGAATATCGTGAGAGTGACATTGCTCATCCGACTAGAAGCAAAGCCTGGAAAATAGGCGAATGTCGCGAACTTCCTTCGCAGCGGCTTGCCACTGGTCCGGGATGAACCGGCAACGACCGCATGGTTTTGTATCCAAATAGGCCACTCGATCTTCGGCATCTACGACGCTTTCCCGGACGAAGGGGGGCCGGCAAGTGTACCTTGCCGGCAAGGTCGCGGCGGCGTTGAAGGCGCGGGGCGACGAGCTACTCGCCGAGCCGCCGACGATAGAGCAGGTCGACGTGTTGGCGGCGACGCTGCCGTAGCAGAGGTCGCTGTCGAAGAAAACGATCTGTCGTTTCTCGCAAAAAGTGGTTTGTCGCGCGAAGCGATAGACGTGCGTTTTGTTAAAGAGGAAAAGCGAATTGCTCGGATGAGGCTGGACCACAGGCGCAAGCCGGCTTTGCGTACTGCGCTGGCCATCGAAAGACGAGAGGCCGCCAATGATGCTTGAACAGATTCTCGGCGCAGCCTTGATGCTGCTCTTCCTAGTCGACATCTTTCTGACCGTACTCTACGCACGGGCCGGGACGGGGCTTCTCGCCCCCTACTGGAATCGGGCGATGTGGATGTTACTGCGTGCCGCGGCCAAGCTATTCCGGAAGCGGTACGGCGCAGCTTTGTCGCTTGCCGGCCCGCTAATCGTCGTCCTGCTGATCGGTTTCTGGGCGCTGGGATTGACGACCGGGGCAGCACTCGTGATCCAGCCGGAGCTCGGAATTGCCGTGCGCCCCTCGAGTGGAGAGAGCACTACCGATTTCGTCACCGCCCTTCTCGTTGCGGGCAACAGCTTATCGATTGTCGGTGGTGGAGGCTACTCTCCCCACTCGACTGGCACCCGCATCCTGTTTCTGGTGAACTCACTGATCGGCGCATCGGTGCTGTCGCTCGTGCTGAGCTACCTCGTCCAGGTCTATTCAGCGCTCCGCGAGCGTAATGCGCTCGCCTTAAAGGTCGACCTGATGACGGACGGCAGCGGCGACGCGGCGAAGATGCTCGCGCTGCTCATGCCGGGCGGAGATAGCAGCAATGCCACCAGCCAGCTCGGCAATCTTGTCGGATCGCTCGCGGCGACAAAGGAGGCGCACCATTTCTATCCGCTGCTGTTCTATTTTCGCTTCGAGGAACCGTTCTACGCCGTGTCGCGGTTAAGCTCCGTGCTTCTAGACCTGGCAACGTTGATCGAGACCGCGCTCGATCGGCAGAAATATCGAACGTTTGTGGACTCCGCGCCTGTTACCTCGTTGCGCCGCGGTGCCGTCTTGCTCCTCGGGACGCTTGACCGCAATTTCCCTACCGCCAATGATGCAGCCGACGCCGTTTCGGATATCGAGCGGGCCCAGCGGAGCTACGCCTCAGCGGCCGAAACGCTGGCGCGCGCCGGCATCGCAGTGCGGCCGGAAGGCATCGAACGCTATGTCGTCGCACGTCGCGAATGGGAGCCGCTCGCCCGCCGCGTCGCTCCGACACTTGGTTACGCGATGGACGAGGTCGACCGTACTGGCCAGAATTGAAGGGCTTCCGCACAATTTGCGGATCGACCCGACCGACCGCGACGAGACCGCCATTCAAGCCGCCGAAGAGGCGCATTCAGAGAGTTTGGCCACCGGCCCGTGCGCAGTGCGGGCGGCGTGCGAGTGTCTGTCAAGTTCAGAGGGGCATCGGAGCAGGTAGCGGGATCAGTTTTGCCAGCTTTCGAAGTTTCTGAGCGGTGGCGGCAAGCAGGAATTCGTCGGGGCACCGCAAAGGGCCTCTCAGACGAAGCCGGTCGAGGCGCAGGATACGCTTCAGACGCGCGAACAACATATCGATCTTCTTGCGTTCACGTTGCGAGGTTACGCAAGCTTCCGTCCTGGCGATCCCGCGCGTCACATCGCGAGTGCTCTCGTAGATCGAGCGTGGCATCTTAAGGGCTGGCACCTTCTGACAACACCGTGGTTTGAGCTCGCAGATGTCGCAGTCACGTTTGCTGGCGCGATAGACAAGCGTCGCTCCGTCTTTCACTGGCGTCCCGTTGAAGTCAGAACTTTGCCTGCAGGGCAGCGATAGACGTAGGCAAAGTCGTCGCGGGCGAATGTCCCATACTCGCGAGCGGACTTGTCGAACACAGGAATATGCGGCTCGATCGCGCGCTCGTTGACTTTCCCCCACAGCATGTCGCCTGAGCCATACGCGTTGTCGGCAGCCAGACGCTGGGGATGGATGCCGACGCATTTCTCGGCACGTTCGATAAAGGTGCGTGCCGCAACGACCACAGCCCGTCGAATGGCGCGTGTCGCCTCGACTTCGTTGATGACCGCAGCCTTCAGATTGATCGGGTACTTGTCGACGTAGGCAAGGAGGGGATGACTTTTGTGAAAGCTCCGGTCCATAGCGCAGCCGGATCGGATCGCGAAGCGAAATTGGACACCGCTTCGCTCGCCCCGCCCCAGGCTGCTTCGTCCAGCGTGTCGAGGTACTCACGAACAGACCGCCGCGTCCGGGCAAGCGCGTCCCAGTCATGTTGCTCGGCCCTCGCAGCGGAGCTGCTGCTTGTTGACGTTGGGATTTCATGTTGAATGCTCGAAGTTCGGCGTCGTGATGCGCCGGACTGTTTCGGGCTCGACGTGGATAGAATTGCAGGCCTTGCACACCTAGACCCGAAGGGCGACCGCATCCGGGTGGGGGCCATACTGGTCCAGCGTCATTGGATACCGGCACCTGAGGCAGCGTTTTTCCGGACGAGGGCCGAGACGATGTCCTGATGACCGATGTCCCCGGCATGAATGATGTGATCCACCCGGCCAGGCTACGCCCCGACCTCAGCCGCCACATGATCAAGAATACGCCATACGCGGAGTTGTTTGCCGATATTGGACGATGCCGGAGACGTCTTGCATGAGATCGCGACGTTCAACATCAATAACGTCATCAAGCGTCTCCTAGATCTGCTCGCTTGGTCGAAATCGTCGAAGTCGGACATCGCACGTCTGCAGGAACTCAAAGCCGATCAGGGAGACTTTGCCGAAGCCGCCTTGCCGAGTCCGGGTATTCGGCCGCCTGGGCCGGGCAACGAACGTGGAACGGCGTGCCCATCCTGCCGCGTGGCGCCGAAATCTTCGCCACGCGACGAAGGTTGCCCGGCGATCCCAAGTGCGACCAGAGCCGTTACATCGAGGCCGTGGTCGACGGAATTGTGGTCGCATGTCTGTATTCGCCGAACGGAAATCCGCGCCCGGGTCCGAAATTCGACTACAAACTCAGCCTTGCTGAAACGTCTAAGTCGTCACGCGACCACGCTCCGCAAGACTAGCGCGCCGATCGTTCTAGCTGGCGACTTCAATGTTATGCCGACACTGTAACCCTCTACAAGGACGCCCTGGTTCAACCCGAAGGCCGGAAGGTTTGCGCGGACCTGTTGACGAAGGGTGGCAGGATGCACTGCGGAAAATACATCCCGCCCTATACGTTCTGAACGCGTTGGCGTGCCGTTTCGAACGCGGTGCGGGGCTGCGCATCGAAAGTCTCCTTCTAGATGCGCAATTGTCGGCGCGGTTGCGTAAAGCCCGAGATGATCGAACTGTCAGCGGCAGAGCGGATGCAAGCGACATGCGCCGGCGTGGATCGTGCTGAAATAAGCCGTGCCGACGCATTAATGTTGGAAGTCAATGAGCGAACCGCGGTCATCGTTTCGGAAACTAATTTTTGCTCGCGTTCGATCCGGCGCTGAAGGAGTTTGCGCTTGTGATCGTCCCGGGCGTTTTACAGCAAAAGCCGATAGTGTCCGATAAGCTTCTCGCTCCCGCGAACGACGATATCTCGAACGTTCATTATTGCCGATTTCCGAACTCGGAGTTGCGCGCGGCCCGACTTGGCGGCGTCAGCGCTGCGGTGGGAGACCCTGCCACGAGTGCGCCAAGTGAGCGTTGCTCTCCGCTGACGCGCCGCTCGATGAAATCGCGTTCGAGCGGGGCGGATAAGTGCGGAGGAGTATTCGGTAACGTGCTTCGTCACGGAGGGACAGCTTGTCGACATCGTCGCAGGGCTTCGATGCCGACGCGCGGCTGATGGAATCCGTACCGCAAAACATGATCGCAGTCCCATTCGGCGGATCGACACGTTTCGTGGCTGTCGCATCGCCTGAATATGAGGATACCCGTGATCGCGGACGATCCGAAGCTGCATTCCTTCATCCGTCAGTGACCGCCGAGGCAAACCCTATCTTCGGGATTTCAGCAAAGCGGGGCAGGAGATTGCGGTCGATGTTGCTGGTACGTCGAGCCTCGACAATTGAGGCTTATTGCTCGAACCGCCCATCGCCGGCGTCGGCATCACGTGTAATCCTCACCCATTCGCACGAGATGCGGCCAAGGAGCAAACTGCTAGTTATTCTCGTGCACTTACGGTTGAAAAACAGATCGCCCACCATCGACCACGTCACCACATATCTCTCACGATGGGCTTCGATCCGCACCAGACTTCGTCTCAAGAATTTCGAGTCTCCTCTTCAAGGCTTGAGAAAGAGCCAATAACTTGAGATCACATCCCGACGCAGAGGTCAGCTCGAACAATTTAGCAAAGCTAATCTCGTGGACACGAATATTCTCGTCTTCATCGGCGAGCCCGCCGCCATCAGCCACACGATTCATTGCGCTGTAAGGAGCGAGATAGAGATGAATCCGTTCCGTCGATAGCGCCGGCATGCACCAATAGACACCAATCGGTTCGAGGTGCTGCAACCCGACTCCGGCTTCCTCCAGTGCCTCGCGCCGAACAGCGATGTCCGGATCGTCATTGTCGATCCCTCCGGCAATCGGTTCCAACACATCCGGTTCGTCTGGGCTGCCGAATGCAACCGGCGCACGGAATTGACTAATGACAATGACAGTCTGCCGCAAGGCGTCGTATGGCAACACGGCGACAGCGCCGCCGTGATCCTCAATAAGACGGTGGAATTCGTGCCCCGCAGATGCAGCGATTTTCGCTCTCAGCAGAGTGAGCCAACCTTTGAACAGCGTGGTCGTTTCAATTATCGTTCCCATAAGCTCTCCGAGAGGTTGCAGGCGCCGACCCGCGGCGACGAAGGCGCCGTATGGTTGCTCGGCGCGGCGGTGGCCTGTGTTGCGCCGGCATCCACAAACGGCGCGGATCAACCGATCTATGTCAGCTCATCGGCATTTCCGATGGATCGACGCGACGCTATAGCGGCGCCGCACGTCGGTGTTACAGCGTAGCACGTTGCCGCCGCCCGCGTGTCCTATTCCATGCCTCATCTTTCAGCGCCTTGGCGACATGGGAGACGACGAGCGTCCAGTCGCCGGCACGGGGTTGATGAAATAGCCGCATGGTGGGATACCAGATCGTGCGAGAGTCGTTTAGCGGCCAACGCCAATCGCAATCTGCATGCAGCATCGTCCACACCGGCGCGCCGAGCGCACCGGCAAGATGGGCGACCATCGTGTCGACGGTGATTACGAGATCCAGCTGCATGATGAGATCTGCCAGCGTAGTGATGTCAGGGACGGCAATGTCAATTGCAGGGATGCGGCCGGCGTCGCCGCGACCTGTCCCTTGCTGCAGGGAGTAGAGCTCGACGCCGGTGTCCTGCAGGAGTTTGCCGAGAAGATGATATGGCACGCTGCGGTGCTTGTCCCAATTGCCGACCTCCCAAACCAGGCCGACACGACGCCGCGTCGGTGGCGAGACGATGACGTCGCGGCGACCGGCCTTCAGATAAGGAACGCATCCCTCGATCATCGCCGCATCTGCGCGCAGCGCGTGGGCCAGCTCCATAATTTCGATGTCCACGTCGTAGTCGATGTTAGGCATGCCGTCATGCAGCGGCAGCGCGATGTCGACGACATCGACCCGGCCGATCAGCGACAGCAACTCGGGTTGAACCCAGAGGATCACCTGACCCGCTAACCGACGCAAGTGGGGAAGAAACCGGAGAAACTGGATGGTGTCCCCAAGACCGTGATAGCAGCGCACCAGCACGCGGCGACCGGCTAGAGGCTCGCCACGCCAGATGCGCTGCTGATGTCGCGGGCCATGATGCTTCGGCTGAAGAGGTACCGGAGGAACGCGCAGGATCTCATCGCTGATCTGCCATGCTCGCTCAAATTCACTCCGCCGCATCGCAGTGGCCCATTTCGACTCGGTTCTGCGCTCCGTCATGCTGCCTCGTTCGCCTAGCACCACAAGCACCAAGGCAAAAGCGTATTGCGCGGAGGTGAGTTCCCGCAAGCTGTAGTGAATTCAAAATACCAGATACTCAGCTTTCCGTCGACACAAGATCCGAGCAGTTCTTCTTCTTCGTCATCGGCGCTCCGCGCGTCGCGCAACACGAGAGGCTTTGACGGCTTGGGATTATCATAGGTTAAGCGATCTCTCTTTTATCGGTCGGATTCAAGCATGCCGCGTTTGACCGTGGATCCTTATCAGGAACGAACACCTTCATCTTACGTTCGTGGAGCAGTTCTGGCGCTCGCATTGCAGGGATCGACATGCACGCACCCGCACATCGGAAAGTTCGCTTCGGCATCGTCGGCGTCGGCAACTGTGCAAATTCTCTGATCCAGGGGCTTCACTTCTATCGCGATGCAGACGCCAATGAGCCTGTGCCTGGGCTGATGAATGTTGATCTCGGCGGCTATCATATTCGCGATATCGAAGTCTCGGCAGCATTTGACGTTAATGCCCGTAAGGTCGGCAAGGATGTCGCCGAGGCGATCTGGGCTCCCCCGAACAACACGCATCGATTTGCCGACGTCGCCGCGACCGGAGTGAAGGTAATGCGCGGTCCGGCCCTCGACGGCATAGGGCATTACCTGCGCGATGACATCGAGCTGTCGGATGAGGACGAGGTCGATGTCAGCGAGGTGCTGGTGGAATCTCGCACCGATGTCCTGGTATCATATCTCCCGGTAGGATCGCAGAAGGCGACCGAATGGTACGCGGAACGCGCACTTCATGCGGGCTGCGCCTTTGTCAATTGCATCCCGGTATTCATCGCATCCAATCCCGAGTGGCAGGGGCGGTTCAAGAAAGAAGGATTACCCATCATCGGCGACGATATTAAAAGCCAAGTTGGCGCCACCATCGTTCATCGCATGCTTGCCAACCTGTTTCGTGAGCGCGGCGTGCAGCTCGATCGCACCTACCAGCTCAATGTTGGCGGAAATTCCGATTTTAAGAACATGCTGGAGCGCGAGCGCCTCACCTCGAAGAAAATCTCCAAGACCCAGGCCGTCACCAGCCAGTTCGACGTGCCGCTGGAGGCGGACAATGTTCATGTCGGCCCCAGCGATCACGTACCCTGGCTGACCGATCGCAAGATTGCTTTCATCCGCGTCGAAGGCACGGCATTCGGCGGCGTGCCGCTCAGTGCCGAGCTCAAGCTGGAGGTGTGGGACTCGCCCAATTCCGCGGGCGTGGTGATCGACGCCCTTCGTTGCGCCAAGCTGGCGATGGATCGCGGCCTAGGCGGTGCGCTGATCGGCCCGTCGAGCTATTTTATGAAGTCGCCGCCGCAGCAGTTCACCGACAATGAGGCTAGAGACCGCACCCTGAGATTCGTACGCGGAGACGCTTGAGGTGGTGACGCTTGTTCATCTCGTCCGCCATGGCCATCATCGTCTGCTGGGCCACGTCTTATGCGGCCGCATGCCGGGTGTCGTGATGGACGAGCAGGGCTGCCGCGAGATCAATGCCGTCGCGGATGTGCTGCAGCATCTGGAGCCGACGGCGATCCAGTGCAGCCCTCAACAGCGCGCATTGCAATCGGCGGCGATCATTGCTGCGAGATGCGGCGGCGCTATCGAGATCATTCGGGCAATGGACGAGATCGATATGGGGCGCTGGACCGGCGCGAGGTTTCAGGATATCGAACATCAGATTGCGTGGCAGCGCTGGAATGCCCATCGTGGCCGCGCCAGGCCGCCGAGCGGCGAAACCATGTCGTCGCTTCAGCGCCGCGTCGTTGCTCATATCAGGCAACTTGGCGACCGCGAGGGATCCGTCGTGATCGTCAGTCACGCCGAGCCGATCCGCGCCGCGCTGATGCATTATCTCGACGTTCCACTCGACCTGTTTCATTCGATCGACATCGACACTGCCAGCATCAGCACCATTGCGCTGGCCGGTCAGAACGCGACAGTGTCACGCGTCAACCACAAGGTGGCGGCATGAAGATCGTGATCTTCGGGATGACCATCAGTTCGTCTTGGGGCAACGGGCATGCCACGCTGTGGCGCGGCCTTTGCAAATCCCTGATCCGGATGGGTCACGACGTCGTCTTCTACGAGGCCGATCGCCCGTACTATGCTGAAATGCGCGACTTTGCCGAGCTCGAGGGCGGTCGCCTGGAGATCTATCCCGACTGGGACAGCGTCCGAGCGCGTGCCGCCTCGGACGCTGCAGATGCCGACGTGGCGATGGTTACGTCTTACTGCGAAGACAGCCTTGAAGTAGGACGCCTCATCCTCGAGCAAAGCCGCGCCTTGCGGGTGTTCTACGACCTCGACACACCGGTCACGCTGGCGCGGCTCGATGCCGGCGAGCATGTGCCGTATATCGACGCGGCGTCCTTCGGCGCCTTCGATCTTGTCCTCAGCTATAGCGGCGGACGCTCGCTGGGTGTTTATCGCGATCGCCTTGGCGCCCGACGCGTTGCGCCGCTTTACGGGCATGTCGATCCCGACCTGCACCGGCCACAGCCGGCGGCCGCGCATTATCGATGCGATCTGTCGTATCTGGGGACCTATTCGGACGACCGGCAACAGCGACTCGTCGAACTGTTCGTAGAGCCGGCGCGATCCTGTCCGGATCGGCGTTTTCTCCTCGCAGGCGCGCAATATCCGCAGGAATTTCCGTGGGCGCCCAACATCTATTTCGTCCGCCATCTGCCCCCCGCCGAGCACAGCACGTTTTTCTGCTCGTCGCGCCTCACCCTGAATGTGACGCGTGGGCCGATGGCGGAGATGGGCTGGTGTCCGTCAGGTCGGCTGTTCAAGGCCGCCGCTTGTGGCGTGCCGTTGATTAGTGATGCGTGGCACGGACTGGATGAGTTCTTCAAACCGGCCGAGCAGATCATCGTGGCGGAGAGCACCTCAGACGTCATCGCCGCGCTCGATCTCAGTGACCACGAACTTAACGCGATGGCCGCGCACGCGCGCGAGCGCGTCCTGCAGAATCACAGCTCGCGCCAGCGTGCGGCCGAGATGGTTGCGCTGTTCGAGCAGCCGTTCGCGCCACGGCAGGTGCACCACCTGATAGCGGAAGGATAGAGCATGTGGGGCATCATACCGGCCGCCGGTCGCGGCACGCGGATACAGCCGCTGGCTTTTTCCAAGGAGTTGCTGCCGGTCGGTAGCCGCGTACAGAACGGGGTTGAGCGGCCCTGCGCGGTGTCGGAATATCTGCTGGATCGCCTGATCCTCGGCGGCACGGATAAAATCTGCTTCGTCATTGCGCCGGGCAAGTCCGACATTCTCGGCTATTTCGGCGACTGCTACCGCGGCGCGCAGATCGCCTATGTGGTGCAACCGAGCGCCGATGGGCTATGTGACGCTGTGTTCCGCGCAGGCTGCGTGGTCGGTCACGACGAGCCGGTGCTGGTTGGACTGCCGGATACGATTTGGTTTCCCGAAGCGGCCCTGGCCGCGTTGCCGGACCACGCTCTGTCATTCCTGCTGTTTCCCGTCGAACGCCCCGAATTCTTCGACGCGGTCGTCATGCAAGGCGACGCGGTCACTGAAATCCAGGTCAAGCAGAAAAACGCGACGTCGAAATGGATCTGGGGCGCCTTCCGGATGTCGGGTGCAGGCTTTCGTCAATTGCAGGCGCTGTGGGAACGCCGTGGTTGCAGCGACGAATATATAGGCACCTTGGTGAACAGTTATCTCGCCGAAGGCGGTGCCGCCACCGGCATGCGCGTCGGTGAATCCTATGTCGATGTCGGCACCCTGAACGGCTATCGGACGGCAATGAAGCTGCTGCTTGGGCGCCCCGGTACGCCAGTCGCCGCGGACCGGCAGCAAATGATCGGTAAGGCACCAGCCTCCGTGGTGCTGGCAAGCAATGGACTTCCATTATGAACACTCTGTCGACCGACGAAATCCGCCGCAAAGTCGATGCCCTCGGACCGTGGTTTCACAATCTCGATCTGCACGGCGTCCGCACCGCGCCCTCGCACTTTCTCGGCGACTATCCGTCGGTGAAATGGCGCAGCTTTGCCGGAGCGCTCCCGCAATCGCTTGCGGGCAAGACGGTTCTCGACATCGGCTGCAATGCCGGTTTCTACTCCATGGAGATGAAACGGCGCGGCGCCGAGCGCGTGCTCGGCCTCGATAGCCGCGACGAATATCTGGCGCAGGCCCGCTTTGCCGCAGAGGTCAGTGGGCTCGATGTCGAGTTTCGCAATCTGTCGGTCTACGACGTGGGCAAACTTGGCGAGAAATTCGATCTCGTGATCTTCATGGGTGTGCTGTATCACCTGCGACACCCGTTGCTGGCGCTGGATCTGATCCATGAGCATGTCGCTCGCGATCAGATGCTGTTCCAGTCGATGCAGCGCGGCAGCGATCGCGCGCCTGAGTTTGCAAACGATTACGATTTCTGGACCACCGATCAATTTGCGGCCGAAGAATATCCCAAGCTGCATTTCGTCGAGCATCGCTATGCCGGCGACCCCACCAATTGGTGGATCCCGAATCGGGGTTGCACCGAGGCGATGTTGCGCAGCTCGGGATTCGTGATCGCCGCGCATCCCGAGCCCGAGGTCTATCTGTGCCGGCGCGGCGAGCGCATGCAGGCGGACGGTGCGGTGTATCCTGGCCGGAGGAGCGGGGCATGATCGAGGCCGCAAAGATCTGGAACGAGCCCAACAACAAGTCGCACTGGGATCTCGAAATCGATCCCGACTGGGCCAGGTTTGGCCACATGGCCACCTTGGCGGCCGAAGCGATCCATCGCGTCAATCCGACACTCACGCGCGTGCTCGGAGGCATCTCGCCGATCGATTCCGGTTTCATGAATCGCATGAAGGAGCAGGATGTACTCGATCATGTGGACGCAGTCGCCGTGCATGGCTTCCCACTCGACTGGAACCTGTGGCAGATCCATGAGTGGCCGGCCAAGCTCGCCGAGATTCAGGACATGGTGAAAGTGCCCGTCTGGGTCACCGAAGTCGGGGTCTCGTCGTTCGGCGCCGAGGAGGTTCAGGCATGGGGCCTGACGCGATCGGCAGAGCTCCTGCGCGGGCACGCGCCGCGCATTCACTGGTACAGCCTCTACGATCTGCCCACCGCCTGGGAGGCGACCACGCGTCACCGCGAGGCCGAGGGCTCGTCCTACTATCGGCACTTCCACATGGGACTGTTGAGAGAAGATGGAACCCCGAAGCTGGCGGCTGACGCGTTTGAACGCGAGGCCGATACAATGGGGCTTTGCCAATGGTTTCATTATCAGGATCACCGGCTGGATGATGCCGTGCGTTGGATGCGCAGGCTTGGCGTCCGGCATGTCCGCACCGGCCTGTCATGGGCCGACAGTTTCCGGCCCCAGGCGACCGAGTGGTTTGACCGGCAGATGGAAGCGCTGGCCGAATTCGATGTCACCATCACCTTCTGCTTCACGCCGGAACATCGTGGCATTGCGCCCCACCACACCAGCGCGCCGGTGGAGCCGCAGGAATTTGCGGATTTTTGCGCCGCCATGGTGGAGCGCTACGCATCGCCGGCCGCGAAGACCGCTGCCGATGCCCATCATGAAGCTCCGTTATGCGCGCCATCTTTCTGGTGATGGATTCCGTCGGGATCGGCGGCGCGCCGGACGCGGCGGCCTATGGCGATGCCGGTGCCAATACGATTGGACACATCGCCGAAGCCTGCGCGCACGGAGAGGTTGATGGTCCGTCGCGGGAAGGGCCGCTGCATCTGCCGCAACTATCTGCACTGGGGCTCGCCGAGGCTTGCCGCCTTGCAAGCGGTATGGTGCCGCCGGGCCTCGGCAGCGACAGCGGGCGCGGCCGCTATGGCTGCGCCGCGGAACAGTCGAAAGGCAAGGATACACCTTCCGGTCATTGGGAGTTGGCAGGTTTTCCGGTCATGGTCGACTGGACTTACTTTCCGAAGACCGAGCCATGCTTTCCGCGGACAATCATCGCCGAGCTCTGCAAGCGAGCGAAACTGCCCGGCATTCTTGGCGACTGCCACGCCTCGGGCACCGAGATCATCACGCAGCTCGGCGCTCTGCATGTTCATTCGGGTCAACCGATTTGCTACACGTCTGCCGACAGCGTGTTCCAGATCGCGGCACACGAACAGAGCTTTGGCCTCGACCAGCTCTATGCGGTCTGCGAAACGGCTGCTGAACTTGTGCATCCGCTCGGCGTCGGGCGCGTGATCGCCAGGCCATTCGCGGGGGGGCCCGGCAGATATCACCGGACACATCATCGCCGGGATTATTCTGTGGCGCCGTCTGGCCGCACAATCCTCGACATCGCCACCGATGCCTGCCGCGATGTGATCACCGTGGGAAAGATCGACGACATCTTCGCGCACCGCTCCACCGGCCGCGTGTTGAAGGGCGACGGCAATAGCAGCCTGTTAGATCGCACCTTGGAAGGTGTCACCAATCTTGCGGAAGGCGGCCTCCTGTTTGCGAACTTCGTTGATTTCGACACGCTGCACGGACATCGGCGCGACATCGCCGGCTATGCCATGGCGTTGGAGGCATTTGATCGTCGTCTCGGCGAACTGCTCGTCAAGCTGCGTTCAGATGATCTTCTGATCATCACGGCCGACCACGGCTGCGATCCGACCTGGCCAGGATCGGACCACACGCGCGAGCAGGTACCTGTGCTCGTCATGGGCGGTGATGAAGATGTCACCGTCGGCGCACGAGCGAGTTTTTCCGATATCGGAGCGACGATTGTACGGCATCTCGCGCTCGTTGAGTCCGTCAGTGGAAGTCCGTTTTGATAGCAGTTAATTTAGGTTATAAACCTATGTTAGGCGGATCGTTCTTTGTACCTCGCGCTGAGGAACGAACAAACCTCTTTGGCTTTCTCATCGTCAAGACAGCAGACGGCGCAGACTTCAGCGATGTCCGCTATTCCTTGATCCCTTGGGCAGTCAGGAAAGTAGTTGCATGGCGCGTGTTCTCATTACGGGTGGCGCAGGTTTCATTGGATCGCATGCGGCGGATGTCCTGCTCGAAACGGGATATCAGGTCAGAGTTCTCGACAATCTGAATCCGCAGGTTCATAGCTCCGCCCGCCAGCGCCCCGATTATCTCAGCCAAAAAGCAGAGCTGGTCATCGGCGATGTCACCGACATCGACGCGGTCCGTGGCGCATTGCGCGGCGTCGATATGGTGCTGCATCTGGCCTCCGCAGTGGGCGTCGGGCAAAGCATGTACGATATCGTATCCTATGTGCACACCAACGAGGTCGGCACGGCGACGCTGCTGGAAGCGCTCGCCAAGCAGCCGGTGAAGCGGCTCGTGGTGGCATCCTCCATGAGCATCTATGGCGAAGGCCTGTGCCGGACCGCGTCCGGCCGCCTGGTCGCGCCCGACGAACGCAGCGCGCAGCAATTGCGAAGCGGACATTGGGAGCTTGAGGACAGCGAAGGCCAGGCACTGACGCCGATGCCGACACCCGAAACCAAGCAGCCCACGCTGAGCTCGGTCTATGCGCTCAATAAATACGCGCAGGAGCGGCTGTGCCTGATGATCGGCAAGGCCTACGGCATCCCGACCGCCGCGCTGCGCTTATTCAATGTCTACGGGCCGCGCCAGGCGCTGTCGAATCCTTACACCGGTGTGCTGGCCATCTTCGCCGCGCGGCTGCTGAACGATCGTCAGCCGATGGTGTTCGAGGACGGAAAGCAGCGTCGTGATTTCGTCCACGTTCGCGATGTCGCGCGCGCCTGCAGCTTGGCGCTCGAGTCCGATCTCGACGGCGAGGTGTTCAATATCGGCTCGGGCCACAGCCGCTCGATCGAATCCGTCGGGCGCGATCTCGCCGCCGTCATGGGACGCAGCGAGTTGAAGCCCTTGATCACCGGCAAGTCGCGCGCCGGCGATATTCGGCACTGCTTTGCCGATATCGACAAGAGCCGGCGGCTGTTAAATTTCGAGCCGGAGGTCGAGTTCTCGCGCGGGCTCGAAGAACTTGCGGACTATCTTGCTGGCCAGATCGTGGACGATCAGGTCGATCGCGCTACCGAAGAACTCGCACGGCGAGGGCTGGTTGCATGAACGAAGCAGAAAGAGACCGTCCGGTTCTGATCACCGGCGGATGCGGCTTTATCGGATGTAATCTCGGCGATGCGTTGGCGCGGCGCGGGGAGCGGGTGATCGCATTCGACAATCTGTCACGGTCGGGCGTGCGCGAGAATGCGCAATGGTTGAAGTCGCGCCACGGCGATCTCGTGACGGTCGTAACCGGCGATATTCGCGATTCCATCTCAGTGATCGATGTCGTGCGCCATGCGCGCGCCGTGCTGCATCTGGCCGCGCAAGTGGCAGTGACGGACAGCCTGCTGCGTCCGGTTGACGATTTCGAGATCAATGCGCGCGGCACGCTGAACGTGCTGGAAGCGTTGCGGCTACATAATCTGTCGGCGCCGGTCGTATTCGCATCCACCAACAAAGTGTACGGCCGCCTGTTCACGGATGAACAGACGCGCGATACCGGCCGCCGCCATGTCCCGACCGACGCCAGACTCTCCAAGGGCATTGATGAGCGCGCCCCGCTGGATTTCTACAGTCCCTATGGCTGCGGGAAGGGTGCGGCGGATCAGTATGTCCGTGACTATGCGCGCGTGTTTGGCCTGACCACAGCTGTGCTGCGCATGAGCTGCGTCTACGGGCCGCGCCAGTTCGGAACCGAAGATCAAGGCTGGTTGGCCCATTTCCTGCTCCGCGCATTGCGGGGGCAACCAATCACGATCTATGGCGACGGCAAGCAGGTGCGCGACGCGCTGCACGTCTCCGACGCCGTGCGCGCGTGGCTGGCGGTGCTCGACAATATTCACAGCGTGAGCGGCCGCATTTTCAATCTTGGTGGCGGCCCGGATAACACCACAAGTCTTCTGGAGCTGCTGGACGCGATCGCAGAAATGCGTGGCGTGGCCCCGTCCTACAGATTCGACGCGTGGCGGCCCGGTGATCAGCCTTGGTATGTGTCCCGCATCGATGCAGTGCGCGAGGCGGTCGGCTGGACGCCGGAAATGCCGCTGCAGCAGGGTCTGCTTTCACTGAACGATTGGCTGGAATCGCGGTTTGGAAAGGTGCCGGAAGCGCCACGGGAGTTGTCGGTATGACCCGCGTCGCACTCATCAATCCTGACTGGCACTATGATGGTAGCATCTATTTCGGATGCCGTGCGCCGCATCTGCCGCTCGAACTGGGAATTTCGCAGCATTTGTTGCAGCAGGACGGTCACACGACGCTGCTGCTCGATGCCCACATGTTCTCGCTTTCGCTTCGCGATATTGCCAGCGAACTCGACGCCTTCAAGCCGGATATGGTGGTCGTCACGACGGCGCCGACCTATCTGTTCTGGCGCTGTGCGCCGCCGGAATTGCGGGTGCCGCAACAACTGATCTCTGCGCTCCGCGGACATGCCGTGACCTGGGTTGCCGTCGGGCCGCACGGATCGACGACCCCCCGCGCTGCGCTGGCGAAGCTCGGCGTGGATGTCGTCGTGATGGGCGAGTGCGAGCATGCGGTTGCCCGCCTTGCGAATGGCGAGCGCGATCTTTTCGGCACCTGCTTCCGCGACGGCCCGGCCATCCGGGTCAATGGCGGTCCGCAGATCGCACCATTTACGACCCAGCAAGCATTGTCGTGGCCGGATGAAATGATCCGCCGCCATGCGCATCACCACCATCGTTTCGAGGCGACGCCGGTGGGTCCGGGCGCCGAAGTCGAGGCGTCGCGAGGCTGCCCCTATAGCTGTACGTTTTGCGCCAAGGAGAACTTCCGCAACGGCTACCGCAAACGCGACGTCGCCGCGATACTTGCTGAGGTCGATCAGCTGAAGCGGCAGGACGTCGAATATGTCTATTTCATCGATGAGATCTTCCTTCCGAATGCCGAGTTGCTGGAAGGCCTCGTGGGCCGTCGGCTGTTATTCGGAATCCAGACGCGCATCGATCTTTGGAAGCCCGAGATGCTCGAACTGCTTGGCCGCGCCGGATGCGTGTCAATCGAGGCCGGCATTGAAAGCCTGACGCCGGAGGGGCGCGATCTGCTCGGCAAGCGCTGCCGAATGACCACGCAGCAGCTGGCCGAACGGCTCGTGACTGCACGCAAGCACGTCCCGTTCGTGCAGGCTAATCTGATCGAGATCGTGCAGGACGACGACGCGGTGGTGCAGCGATGGCGCGATGACATGCGGGACGCCGGCGTGTGGGCCAATGACCCGGTGCCGCTTTATCCGTATCCGGGCTCGCCCGACTACCGCAAACTCTGGGGCGAGCCCGACGATCATGCCTGGGAACGGGCGCATGATTACTATCTCGGTCTGTTCGACCAGTTCAGCGACATCCAGGAGCAGCGGCCGATCCCGCTACACGAGCTCGAAATGGAAGCGCGTCGATGACCCTGGCACCGGGCGCGCGCATCCTGATGACCACGGACGCCGTCGGCGGCGTGTGGACCTTCGCTGTGGCGCTCGCGCGCGCTCTGGCGGAGCGCGGCATGGAGGTGCTGCTGGTTAGCATGGGGCCGCGACCGAGCCAGGCGCAGCGTGCCATGCTCGGCGGAGGGGTTGCCCTGACCGAGACGGATCTGGCGCTGGAATGGCAGGATCCGGCTGGTGCAGACATGAAGCGCGCAGAGGCGGAGTTGCGCCGTATCGTGCACCGGTTTCGCCCAGACATCATTCACTGCAACGGTTACCGCGAGGCGGCGTTCGGCTGGTCGGTGCCGACGATCATTGTTGCGCATTCATGCGTCAACGGCTGGGCCGAAGCGTGCGGCGATACGGCCGCCTTTATGAGCCCGGCCTGGACGGCCTATAGCGCCCATGTCGTGGACGGTCTTGAGAGCGCCATGGCTTGGGTTGCGCCAAGTGCCAGCTTCCGCACTTGGATCGCGCGGCATTACGGAGTCGCCCGGAGCGGCCATGTGATTTGGAACGGCATCGCCGGCGGATCGGGCGTATCGATCAAGCAAACGGTCATCCTCGGGGCCGGCCGGGTGTGGGACCGAGCAAAGAACCTGGCGATACTGGCTGCCGTCGCCTCCGACCTGGACTGGCCGATCCGGATTGCCGGCGCATCGGCCCTCCCGCAGGGCGGGTCGGGCGCCACGATCGACGGCTGCGGAATGCTTGGTCCGCTCTCTCAACGAGATATGCGCTACGAAATGCAGCGAGCCGCCATCTTTGTGAGCCCGGCCCTCTACGAACCGTTTGGGCTATCGGTTCTCGAAGCCGCGCAAGCGGGCTGTGCGCTGGTGCTGTCCGATGTTCCAGCGTTTCGCGAACTATGGAGCGGCGCCGCGCTGTTCATCGATCCGCGCGATGTCGACGCCTGGCAGCGGGCGCTTCGATCACTCTGCGCCGATATGGCACTGCGCGAAGCCATGCAGCAAGCCGCGACGGAGCGCGCGCGGCGCTATCCCCTGCAAAAGACGACTGACAGCTACAGTTCGCTCTATGACCAACTGCTGACGCAGCGCGACCGGCGGACAACATCACCACACGATGCGGAGGCATCGGCATGAAGATCGTTCTCTTCTATCACGCCTTTACCTCGTGCTGGAATAACGGCAATGCGCATTTTGTGCGCGGCGTCACGCGCGAGCTCGTCAAGCTCGGTCATGACGTAGCGCTCTGCGAGCCGCGCGACGGCTGGAGCCGGAGCAATGCGCTGAAGGATGGACCCGAAGTGCTACAGGAGACCGCGACGCTCGTGCCCGGCGTGCGGATCGAAGCCCATAACGGTGATCCCGATCTCGACGAGCTGCTCGATGGCGCGGACCTGGTCATCGTGCATGAATGGAATCCGCCTGATCTGATTGCGGCCATCGGCCGGCGGCGGCGGCAAGGCGCGCGCTTCCAGCTCCTGTTTCATGACACCCACCACCGCGCCGTCACGGCTCCTCATGAAGTCTCGTCCTTCGACCTTAGCGGCTATGACGGTGTGCTCGCCTTCGGCGAGGTGTTGCGAGAGATCTACCTCGATCGTGGCTGGGCGCAGCGGGTGTACACTTGGCACGAGGCGGCGGATGTCGAGCTCTATCATCCGATGCCCGAGGTGCACAAGGAATGGGATCTGGTCTGGATCGGCAACTGGGGGGATGACGAGCGCAGTTCGGAGCTGATGGAGTATCTTGTCGGCCCGGTTGGCCGGCTGAGCCTGTCAGCGCAGATTTTTGGCGTACGCTATCCCGAACACGCCAAAGCGGCGATCGCTGCGGCCGGCATCGTTTATGGTGGCTGGCTGCCGAACCACCGCGCACCGCTTGCATTCGCGAAGGCGCGGGCCACGGTCCACGTGCCGCGCGCGCCCTACGCACGGCAACTCGCCGGCATTCCGACCATCCGTGTATTCGAGGCACTGGCCTGTGGGATCCCGCTCGTATCGGCGCCTTGGACCGATGCCGAGTGCCTGTTTCCGTCCGGCTGCTATATCACAGTCAGCAGCGGCGAAGCCATGGCGGCTGCGCTGGGCGCGATCCAAGAGGACGTCGATCTCGCAGCCTCGCTGGTGCGCAACGGACTCGCCTCCATTCGCGAGCGGCACACCTGCCGTCACCGAGCGCAGGAGCTGCTCGCCATCGCTCACGACATCGCCTTGCCGGCATCCGGCAGACAGCGGGATCGGATCGCATCATGAAAATCGCATTCTTCGGCTCGAGTCTGGTTTCGTCCTACTGGAACGGTGCGGCGACCTATTACCGAGGCATTCTGAAAGCGTTAGCCGAGCTCGGTCACGACATCACTTTCTACGAGCCCGATGCATTTGAGCGACAGAGCCACCGCGATATCGCCGATCCGCCCTGGGCACGCGTGGTCGTTTATCCGGCGACGGGACAGGGGTGGGAGGGCGCGCTGGGCAGCGCGCGCGGAACGGACGTGCTGGTCAAGGCGAGCGGCGTCGGGGTGTTTGATCGCGAACTGGAACTGGCGATTGCGGATGCCCCGGGGGCGGCGTGGAAGATCTATTGGGACGTCGACGCGCCTGCGACCCTCGACGACATGCAGGCCGATCCGGCGCATCATCTGCGCGCCGTCATTCCGCGCTATGAGATGGTGCTGACCTATGGTGGCGGCGATCCCGTGGTCGACGCCTATAACGCCTTCGGCGCGCGCGACTGCCTGCCGATCTATAACGCGCTCGATCCCGCGCATCATTTCCCAGTGACGCCGCTGCCGGATTTCGCCTCGGATCTTGGCTTTCTTGGCAACCGGCTGCCCGACCGCGAGATCCGCGTCGACCGCTTCTTTCTGGACGCTGCCTGCGCGCTGCCGTCGCGGCGTTTTCTGCTCGGCGGCTCCGGTTGGGAGACCAAGGAGCTTCCGTCCAATGTGAGGCACATCGGCCATGTCGGCACCGCCCAGCACAATGCGTTCTTCTGCTCAGGTCTGGCGACGCTCAACGTCAACCGCGACAGCATGGCGCGTTACGGGTTTTCGCCGCCGACACGCATCTTCGAGGCGGTCGGCTCCGGTGCATGCCTGATTACGGATGAGTGGGTCGGAATCGAGCTGTTCCTGGAACCCGGCCGCGAAGTGCTGGTGGCCGCCGATGGCCAGGCGGTGGCCGAACATCTGCAGGCGCTGACGCCGTCCCGGGCAGCTGATCTGGCGGGCCGCGCTCGCAGCCGCATTCTCGCCCACCATACCTATGCGCATCGGGCGCGTCAGGTCGATCGATTGCTCAAGATGCAGTCACACCGTTTGGGGGCCGCGGAATGAATTTGGACATCGTGATTGTCGGCCTGTCGATCACCTCTTCCTGGGGCAACGGCCATGCGACGACCTATCGCGCGCTGGTGAAGGCGCTGGCCGACCGCGGCCACAGCGTCACGTTCCTGGAGCGCGACGTGCCCTGGTATCGGGACAACCGGGACATGCCGACCTCGGAATATTGCAGCATCGGCCTCTACAAGTCGCTGGCGGATTTCGGGGCGCGGTACACCGAATTGCTGCGCGAAGCGGATCTGGTGATCATGGGGTCCTATGTGCCGGATGGCATCGCGCTCGGCGACTGGATCACGGCGGAAGCGAAAGGCATTACCGCATTCTATGACATCGATACGCCGGTTACGCTTGCCGCGCTTGAGGCGGGCGGCGTCGATTACATTTCGGCCCACCTGATTCCGCGCTTCGATCTTTATCTTTCATTCTCGGGTGGCACGGCACTGGACATCATCGAGCAGGTCTACAACAGCCCGATGGCGCGGGTGTTGTATTGCAGCGCCGATCCCGGCGCGCATCCGGAATTCACCGCGCCTGCAAAATGGTCGCTGGGCTATCTTGGCACCTATAGCGCCGATCGACAGCCGCTTCTCGAGGACTTGCTGCTTGATCCCGCCGCGCGGCTTGTGGATCAGTCGTTCGTGATCGCCGGATCGAAATACCCGGCCGAGATCGCATGGCCCGACAGTCTGCAACACATTCCGCATCTTCCGCCGTCAGAGCATCGGCATTTCTATCAGGCACAGCGTTTCACATTGAACGTCACCCGAGCCGACATGAAGGCGCTGGGGTTTTCGCCAAGTGTCCGCCTGTTCGAAGCAGCCGCCTGCGGGGCTCCGATCATCTCCGATGCCTGGCCCGGACTAGAGACGATCTTCAAGCCCGGTGAAGAACTGCTCGTCGCCTCCCATAGCGACGATGTCGTCGATATCCTGACAACCATGCCGAACGATCGGAGACTCTCGCTGGCGAACCGCGCGCGGGAGCGATTGCTGCGCGAACATACGCCCGCTCATCGCGCCGTCCAGTTGGAAGCGTATTATCGGGAGGCGGCTGGGCGGCGGGTACCCGTCGCGCGGCGGATTCGCCGAAGCATCGCGTTGGAGGAAGCAAAATGAAGTTCTCGAGAAGTCCCTGGGCAGGCAGAGCGTTCGACCATCCGGACCGGCGTGTCGTGATCGCAGGAGGGGCGGGTTTCATCGGTTCCCATCTCTGCGATCATCTGATCCAGAACGGCGCGACCGTGGTGTGTGTCGATAACCTCTTCACCGGCTCGATGCAGAACATCCGGCCGCTGCTGAACCATCCGAAATTCACCTTCATGCAGCACGACGTTCGCGAGCCCCTTGACATCTCCGGCCGTGTGGACCGCATCTACAACATGGCATGTCCCGCGTCGCCGCGGCATTACCAGCGTGACCCGATCGGCACGATGAAGACCTGTGTGACAGGCGCGGAGAATATCCTCGAGCTTGCCAAAATCAAATCCTGCCGCGTCCTGCAGGCGTCGACCAGTGAGGTCTATGGCGATCCCGAGGTGCATCCGCAACCGGAAAGCTATGTCGGTCACGTCAACCCGATCGGCCCGCGCGCGTGCTACGATGAAGGCAAGCGCGCCGCAGAGACGCTGTTCTTCGATTATCACCGGGTCTATGGATTGCAGACCAAGGTGGCTCGCATTTTCAATACCTATGGGCCGCGCATGCTGGAAAATGACGGCCGGGTGGTCTCGAACTTCATCGTACAGGCCTTGCGAAATGACCCGATCACCATCTACGGGTCCGGCCGGCAAACACGAAGTTTCTGCTTCGTTGATGACCTCGTCCGCGGATTGGAGCTCCTGATGGAGAGCCCCCCGGAGGTCACGGGGCCGTGCAATCTGGGAAATCCGGCAGAGCTGAGCATCGAGGAAATCGCCCACAAGGTGGTGGCCCTGGCGAAATCGGAATCGAGCATCAGCCACCAGCCATTGCCCCAAGACGATCCGAAGCGCCGCAAACCCGTCATCAACCGCGCCAACAGCGTGCTAGGCTGGAAGCCGACCATCGACCTCGAATATGGGCTGAAATCGACCATTGCCTACTTCACGCTGAGGGCGGCTGCGAGCGTCAGCGATGCGCGTGTCGCAAGGATAGACGCGGCGCGGTCAACCCGCTCGCAACGCGGCAAGCTGCGGCGGGCTTCCACGATCCAGTAAGGCCAACTGCTGCTCCAGGGCGCTGTCATGCATGGGCGCCCTGGCGGAGGCTCGGACCGGCATGACCGCACTCATGCCATTCGGGCATGCTTTACCGTTGCCGAGACATTCAGCTTCCGGGCTTTTTTAGCTCGGACTTTCAGCTTCCGACACTTGCCAATGCGGGCGCTTCGATCCGGCTTTGCCGCACTTGAACGTCCTGCGCACGCAGATAGTCGCTCGTAAACTCTGCGAGCGCTGCCAAAGCATCCCAATCGCGAATCTTGAGATGTTTGTTGGTCCATTCGACCAGCTTCATCCTTCGCAGTTCCTGTACGACCCGGTTGGCATGAACCGCCGAGATGCCGCAGGCATCGGCGACGTCGACCTGCGTCCAGGAAATCGGAAAATCATGGTCGCCTGCAAGGCCGACGGCCTGCAGGCGGATCACAAGTTCGCAAACCAGATGTGCCACGCGTGCCAGCGCCTCGCGCCGACCCAGGCTGGTGATCCATTCCCGCAAAATGGCGGCTTCGACCAGACTTTGTCGCCTGAACGACCGTGCCAGTCGCGGCGATTCATGCAATGCGTCTTCCAGCGCGTCGCAGGGTAAGGACGCGATGACGGCAGGGCCGAGCGCCGACAGGTGGTCTGTCGCAGCGGGCAGCAGGAAGTCGTTCAGCCCGGCGAAATCGCCGGGGACGAAGATCGAGGTGATCTGCCGCTTGTTGTTGCCGAGCCGATGAGAGCCACATGCAAATCCATTGACTACGAGGAAGCAGCGATCTCCGTGACCAGAAAAGATGGCAGCGCCAGCTTCCACATTCGTCACGGACAGCGGCAAATCCGCGATAAGCTCCCGGTCAGCGCCCGTCAGGACCGCGGACCGGTCCAGTCGGGTAAGCAAACGGGAGTAGGATCGGCCAATTTCCATCATCTTCCATCATCGACCTAGACGTTATAATGCTCGGTCAGATCGGCGGCGCAGTTGCGCCGCCGGCGTCCGGACGCCGACGCTTCTGCGCGCGCAGCTTTCTCGTGGCCGCGCGAGCGGCTTCAGTTAGTTCCGAGAGCGTTGTCGCGCCATTGCGCGCTGCCGAGATGATGTGAATGGCAACGAACGGCCTGTACGCATGCGTCGTGCCGTCCTGCCCGAGTGGCTTGCAAGCGCGCTCCAGCGCGACGTCCACATTGGCGCGGATAAGCTCGTCGAATTTATCGATGATCATGACTGTCGCTCCATCTAGAGCTGCCAGCGGAAACGCTTTGAACAACTAAAAAGTATGAGCATATCAGGGCGGCGTCTGCCGGGTGGCCGACATACGGTCCATATTCATGCGAGCGCGCAGCGATTTATCTGGAGAAATGCGGCACCGCATCGGTCTGTCGCGCGGGCATATGGCGATGCTGCGTCAGTCCAGATCCGCCAGGTCGGTACAGCGGTAGGCTCAGCTCAAAGCGCGGCCGGCCTGCACGACCTCGTGGCAGCGTTACGAGCGGCGGAACAAGGCCCGCGATCTTGCGTTCGGCCGCACACCTCGAGGAGCACAGCAAATGACGAAACAGGGCCAAGGGATCGAACTGAAAGGACGCAACGAAGAGTATCCCGTTGACGAGCGCCGCGCTCGAGACTCCAGTTCGGTCAATCAGGACGTCGAACAACAAAAAAAACCGGAGGGGCAGACGACAACCACAGACGAGAAGCGTGATTGATGGCGCCGATGCCGGACGGTCACGGCGACGCAGGCGGATTTCATGTCGGATAGTGCGGATCCACTGAGTTCGTCGTTACGGCGCAATATTGACGCGCTGCGGCAGGTGCGGAAGCGGGAGCAGGCGACGGCCAACAGGGAGGAAGGAATCGCGGATGCCATCACCGGATTCACCGGGAGCATGACTTTCGTCTATCTGCATGTGGCGCTGTACAGCGTGTGGATCGGCATGAATCTCGTGCCTGGCTCGCCGCATTTCGATCCGTCATTCGTCATCCTGGCCATGGCAGCATCGGTCGAAGCCATATTCCTGTCGACATTCGTGCTGATCAGCCAGAACCGAGCTTTGGCAGCAGCCAACAAGCGCGACGATCTTGATCTTCACATCAACTTGCTGGCCGAGCACGAACTAACGAAGCTGATCGAACTGGTCGCGCGCATTGCGGCAAAACTCGAGATCGATACGCGCAGCGACTCAGAGATTGAAGACATCACCAAAGATGTGCGGCCTGAAGCCGTGATGGGAGCGCTCGATCAGGCAAGCCGAGTTGATGCCAGGTGAAGACGACGTCTGCGCAGCGCCTCTATGCTGATGCCCGATCTTGTGATCTTCAAGAATCAGGCCTTGAGGCCATTGCGCGGCTCGCGCCTGAGTTTGCGGAATCGGAGATGCGCTTAGTCACGGAACAGAAATGTCAATTGTCGTTCCTATGCGAAAGGAGCGCGCATGACCGACGACCAGCGAAAACCTACTCGCAAGCAGCTTGATGAATGGCGGCGAAAGGATCAACGGAGGAGACAGGAACGCGCTGAGGAAGCTCGCGCGCAATCGCGTGATGGCGAGGCGCCTGACGGTTGCCCGCTTTGGCTCGACCCCTCAGACCCCAATCGGTAGCTGGGTTCAGCGCTCGCGAAAGGCGAGAAGCGCCATGCTTACAGCAATTCTGATCGTTGCTCTAGCTATTGTGCTCGCATATGTCAACTGGGTGGCAAACTCGGTGAACTGTTTCAGGCGCGTGAATCACATCACGAGCCACATATACGAGATCGGCAACGCTCGCTCACATCATGCCCTACGATGATGAAATGCGCGAAGGCATGTGCGAAAGCGTTAACCCGGCTGAAGCCGTCTCGGAGCTTCGCATGAAGCTGGTGGAGCGCGGCACGTACACGCGTTCTGCGCACCGCTCGTTGCCGATACTCCTTCGTCCTCACCAACTCGATTTGGTCAGTCCTGGAACGAGCCCCTTCGACCCCATATCGCGTAGCGTGATACGGCTTAACCCACTCGTGCGATAAACCGAGCGAGGGCGGCCGGTCATCTCGCAGCGATTGCGAATCCGAGTCGGTGACGAATTCCGCGGCATCTCTGATAGCTTAAGCGTGGCCGCGAATCTTTCATCCATCGGTTTCGTTCTATCGCCGATGATGGCTTTCAAACGCGCGCGCTTTGCGGCTGCATTCGCTGCCATCTTCCTGCGTCGATTGTTCTTCTCAACGGCGCTTTTTGTCGCCATATCACCCTCACTGTTCGATCTTCAAATAGCCGCTCAGGCAGCCGTGCACGGCTGATCAGCGTGTTGTATTCGGAAGCTTTCATGCAACGCATTGAGCGTCTATGGAACGCGGAAACACGCTTAGACATCGAGTGCTCGCAGCGCCGCCTTCAGTTCTCTCGTCCCAGACAGTTGAATACTTTGGCGACGGCAAATCTTTGCAACGGAGCTTGTCTTCCGATTCAGTGCCGCTGCAGCACGCGTAATCGACGCGCCTTCCAACGACAGTTTACGGAGCTTGTCGAGGTCCGCTTCGGTCCAGCTTCTGCTCGTGATATGGGGCATTAGCGTCCTCCACTTTGGAGGACACATACCTGACCTGAGCAATCCTGTCTGACCGGTCGCCGACTTATGGCCGATTTTGTTAATGCGTTGCTGATGGGCGAAGGCGTCATGAGCCATTTGATCCGTGCCAATCGCGCCATTGCGGAGTTCCGCAACGATGCAAAAATGTCAGGCGAGGGAGCGCCGTCACGGCCGGAGAGCCGCCACCTGATCGAACGTCATCATCGACACAATGATCCGATCACCCAGGACACTCCGGTTGCCGCGAAAGTCTCCGCGGCCTGGCGCCGCCGACATCAAGCTGATCCACAGGACTGTCATAGCTGAGAACAATGACGTCGCGAGCGCGACGGCAGGGTCGTATTTCAGCTGTTTCATAGGATGCTCCTGGTCATCGCTTCCCAAATCAGTGCGTGAGGTTTCTGTTCCGGAGGAGAGAACATCAGAATAGGCGGAACAGTGCATTTGACTGCCGATTTGCTGGCCGTATCAGAGAATGAGGATGTTTCAAACTTGGCGGTGATAGCAGAAGTAGAAGTCGGGACGGGCCTCGCCGTTCGCGTCTCGCGGGTGGTGATCGTGGGCGGCGGTTTCGGCGGCATTGAAGCGGCGCGATCTCTGGCCGATGCACCTGTGAGCATCACATTGATCGACCGGAAGAACCACTTCTGCTTTCAGCCGCTCCTGTACCAGGTGGCGACGGCCTCTCTGGCAGCACCAGACGTCACATGGCCCATCCGTTCAATCCTGGCTGAACAACTCAACGCCGCCGTCATCATGAACGAGGTCGATGGCGTCGATACGGAGCACCAGTCTGTCCATTGCTCGGACGGCCGCACATATCCTTACGACTTCCTCATTCTGGCAACCGGGAGTACCCACGCCTATTTCGGACACGAAGCGTGGGAAGCCGTCGCTCCAGGCTTGAAGACGATAGAGGACGCGACCGAGATCCGCTCCCGCATGTTGGCGGCGTTCGAACGCGCCGAGGCGGCCGACACGCTGATGGAGCGGCAGTCCAATCTTACATTTGTCGTCATTGGCGGAGGTCCGACGGGCGTCGAGATGGCCGGTGCGATCGCTGACATTGCCCGGACAATCATCAACGCAGATTTCCGGAATATTCGCCGAGGAAGAGCCAATGTCGTGTTGATAGAGGCCGGTTCGCGCTTGCTGGGAGCGTTTCCGGAAGAGCTGTCGCGCTATGCCGCTGAACAATTAGGAGACATGGAGGTCGATGTGAGACTTGGTGCAGCGGTCACGGACTGCAACGAGGACGGCGTCACGACCAATGACGGGGTGTTCATTCCAGCGCGTACGATCATTTGGGCGGCGGGGGTGCGCGCATCGCCAGCCGCCAAATGGCTCTCCGCAGAGGCGGATAAGGCGGGCAGGGTGCGCGTCGATGAACACCTTCGGGTATCTGGTCACGAGCGCATATTCGCCGTTGGGGATACGTCGGCAAGTGTCCAGGAAGGCCGTGCTGTGCCCGGCCTGGCACCGGCTGCGAAGCAGATGGGCCGCTATGTCGGAAGCATGATCCGAGAACAAGTGAGCGCAACGCCGCGTTCGGTGCTGCCATTTCGCTACCGTCACGAGGGCGATCTTGCGACGATCGGCCGAGGCGCAGCCATTGTGTCGCGCGGTCGGCTCCGGCTGATTGGTTTCACAGGATGGATGTTCTGGGGTATCGCGCATGTTTATTTTCTGATCGAGCGCCGCAGCCGACTTCTCGTCGCGATGAACTGGCTGTTCGAATATGTCACGCGCAAGCGCGGCGCGCGTATCATCAGTTCCTAATCGGTTGCCGTTCAGCGAGACCTGTCAACGATGAAATCCGTTGTCATCGTCGATTTTGACGGCGCCCTGCTGAATTCTGTCCACCTGCATACAGCCGCGTGGATATCTTTTTTGTCTGATCGCCTGCAACAAGTCTCGCGCTTCTCGATTACGCTCGCGAATTGGGCGTGTTGAAGGAGCAGACGATGACTGATCACGACGGCAAGCGACTTGGAGCGACGTCGCGCGCGAGAGAGAGGGAAGGGCTCCGACACGGGAGCCATGACTGACCTTCAGACCGATATGATTACGGAAAACATGGTGCTCTCCAATCGCGACAAGACGCAACACTCGGACGATCGAGGTCAGGACTCCAAGTGGATTCAGACCGAGCAGTTCGAAGATCACGAAGCGAACAAGGGAAATGGTTGATCGTTTGGGGGTCTGGTGACCTCGGGACTGGCTGCTATCGAGCTGAAGGCCGCGAAGGCCTAAAACGGAGAAACGAATGACAAAGATGCCACCTATTCCCGAAGAACAGCGAAGCCACAAGGGTCCCCGATCGGATCCATCTACGTCTGTCAAAGACGAGAGCCCTGGTCGCGAGAATTTCGATGAGCAGGGACGTCACGGCAACATCAAGCAGAATACGACAAATCAGGGCTACCAACAGGATCGTTGACATGCCGAACAAACATCCCGACGCCGAGCGCTTCGGCGGCCCCGGTTCGTCCCAGCAAGACCGCAAACATCCTGAAAAGGCCGATCTCCGCAAAGGCGGGCCGGCCGCGGGTTCGCCAACGGGTGGACGCAAATCGAAAGTCTCTGGCGGCGGCGGGGAGCGCGATGCGCACCATTCGCATGACCGAGAGACAAAGAGCTGAAGACCCATTTCGGAACGGTGCTCTCAGCAAGCCGGTTTGCTTTGTCAGACCGCGAACAACCGAGTCGTCGCTTGGTCGAAAGACAATATTCCAGCGCCTCTCATCAGGGATGTCACTGGAGCGTCAACGAGCGCGGCACCTCGGAACAGAAACTCTGTTGGTTGCTTCCGTTCGCGACAAAGGGAGAGTCTCGATGCAGCAGTCTAAGCCCGCGCAGTCAGATCACGAAACGCACATTGTCGTCTGGGGCGTGAGCTTTGCGGGAATTTTAATGGCGGCAGGCCTGGTGTCTGCTGCCTATCTGGGTGTTAGCGGCCATCGGCATCCCTTGCCGGAGGCGAAGGTCTCGACCGGTGTGGGCACCGGCAAGCCTGCGCAGACGGATGCTGAAAGCCCGGCAGCCAAGCAAGATCCCGCAGGGCAGGAAGACCCGACCGGCGGCCGTGCGCGAATGATCAAGGCAACCGCCAAAGAACTGGACGTGACCGGTCAGCAAAAGAAGCAGTTGCGTCAGATTATCGCGAGTGCGAGCGGTCCCAGGCAGAACGCAGCCGGCTTTGAGCTCATGGTTGGCACCGCGATCCCTGAGAAGACGCCGACCGCAGACATTCCGCCCGAGGTGACCCAAGTCATGAATGGGTATTGGGGCGATCAATACGTGCTGGTCGCCGATAAGCTGATCATTATCGACCAACACACCCGCCGTGTCGCTGCGATTGTCAGCGGCGTCGCCGAATAAATTGGCAGTATTCGATGTGACTGCAAAAGCGCGATCGATCGCATCGGCCGGTCCCATTCTCCGAATGCCGACAGTGGTATCGAACTGATCAAACGCCAGGATACGCCCGAAATGAAGCCGCAGATCGAACTGCCCGAGAGCGCAAAGGCCGAGCGGCCATTACAGGACGAGATCAGGAACGATGGCGTCCACGAAATCGCCGGGGACGTCGCCTACAAGCAATTGGCGATCGTCAATGTCATCTTTGTCGGATTACCGGGCTGCGGAGATGACGAGTGGGTGCTCATCGACGCGGGGGTGATCGGCACCGCCCAGATGATCAAATCGGCGGCACGGGCCAGATTTGGACAGACCGGCAAGCCGGCCGCCATCATTCTAACGCATGGCCATTTCGATCACGTTGGCTGCGTCGAAACGCTCGCCCGCGAATGGAGCGTGCCGGTCTATGCCCATTCGGCTGAGCATCCATATTTGAACGGCTCGCGGTCCTATGAAGCGCCTGACCCCTCCGTGGGCGGCGGGCTTATCGCGATGATCTCTCCGTTGTTTCCAACCAGCCCCGTGAATGTTAACGGATACCTTCATGGATTGCCGGCCGATCAATCCGTGCCGCACATGCAGGGTTGGCGGTGGATTCACACCCCAGGTCATTCACCCGGTCACGTCTCACTGTGGCGCCAAAGCGATGCACTTCTCATCGCAGGCGATGCCTTCGTCACGACGCGGCAAGAGTCGATCTATGCTGCGGTGACCCAAGCGCCCGAGATGCATGGACCGCCGGCATACTTTACGCCTGATTGGGAGAGTGCACAGCGCTCCGTGGTCAATTTGGCGCTGCTGGCGCCCGAGATCGTAATTACGGGACATGGCGCTGCCATGTCGGGTCCGCTCATGCGAACTGCGTTAAACAATCTAGCAGAACATTTTGACACCATAGCGGTGCCGCCGCATCACCGAGCAGGTAACTGATCTCTAGGATCGCCGCCGGATATCGTGACGCATACCTCTCGGCCCCTAGAGATGCTGGACGTGCCCGTTTTAGATCAAAACCGAAAGTTCCGATACTCAACTGATGCCAAAAACAGCGAGAGCTCCCAAGCTGGCCAATGGTTTGCCTAAGCTGAGGGAGGCTCAGGTCTCATCCATTCCGGTCGGAGGTGAGTGGCAGTACGAAACCAAGTTAGGACGGTTTCCGTTGCCTCATAGGCCGCCAGGGAAAGGCGACTGTGATGGTCTCAAAGTCTGGGCAGGATCGCCAGCGTTGTTTTCCTGAGATCGAACGGGCAATTCTCGCGCTCCCAAAGACCGGTTTACGCTCGGTGGCGAGCTGGTCTTATTGAAAGATGGACAACTGGCGTTCGATGCGCTTCTTCGCGGTTGCATCCGGCACAGAGCAGGATCACCAAGCTTTCGGAGCAGACACCCGCTCATTTTCTTGCCTTCGATATCCTGCGCATCGGCAAGCGGGAACTCGGTAGCTGCTCGCTCAGCATGCGTCGCGCGATACTTGAAACGTTCGCAATAAACAAATTTCGAGCCCGACGGACGTTTCCGACTATCGCCAGCTACTGAAGACGTCGAGACCGCATCTCAGCTGGCTTCCGCGGAAGCCAGCTGAGATGGCGTCACCGCCAAGCGGCTCAATCTCCCATATCGCAGCGGCGAACGTGACGGCATGCGAAAAATAGAACTGATCCGAAGTGCCGACTGCGTGATCGGTGGCTTCCGCTATGGAAAGAACAAGGTCGCCAGGCGGTCGCTTGTCGGCTCGCTGCTAGTCGGTTTATACGACGAGGCCGGGAAACTTAATCACGTGGGATTCACCTCCGGCATCGGTGCAAAGGACAAACCAGCGCTGACCGACAAGCTTGAGAAGATCGTCGCCGAGAGAAGCTTTTCCGGACGAGCTCCGGGCAGTCCAAGCCGCTGGTCAACCAAGGCCTCTTCCGAATGGTACCCGGTCAACCACAGGCTTGTCATCGAGGTCTCTTACGATCACGTCTCGGAGGCGTGCTTTGGTCATGGCACGTCGCTCCTCAGGTGGCGCCCGGACAAGCACCCGAGGCGATACACCAACCTGCAACTTGCCGAGCGCATTGCCAAACCAGTCGCGCTATTGTTCGCCCGATCTTGACGTCGGCTCTTTGATGGGCGCCGTGAAACGGAAGGGGGCGTCGTCGTTCGCTCCTTCAGCAGCAGCTGGTGCGGATCCATCTTCGGCCTTTCCAGCGTCGCCGGCAAATGTGACGCTGCACGAGCCGTATATGCCCGCGTCGAACGATCGCGATCGTGACAGACGAAAGGGGCGTTAGCGTGGGCTCGACGCGATCGATGCTCAACGCCGCTCTGATATCCTCGCCATGAGGAACACGCCCAACAATTCGTTGTTCAGTCCGCGTTCTCACCTCATCGCAGGAGCGCACATGACTGAAGGTCGCAAGGCTGCCCCGAAGCAATCACCAGCCGGTGGGTGGGGGGCGTTGAACGCGGTGGAGCGGCATCTCAGCAACCAGAAGGTTTTGCTCAAAGGCAATCGGGCATTGTTGTCGATGAATAAGCCTGGCGGCTTTGATTGCCCGAGCTGCGCCTGGCCGGATCCCGACAAGCCGCATATTGCTGAGTATTGCGAAAACGGTGCCAAGGCCGTCGCTTGGGAAGCGACCAAGAAGCGGACCGGCCCCGACTTCTTTGCCCAGCACACAGTCGCTGAATTGCGGAATTGGACCGATCACGAACTCGAAGGCCACGGCCGCCTGACGCATCCGATGCGGTATGACGCCAGCACAGACAAATATGAGGCAGTCGAATGGGCGACGGCACTGACGGAGATCGGCGAGACCCTTCGAGGCCTCGATCCGAAACGTGTCGAGCTGTACACGTCCGGCCGCACATCCAATGAGGCCGCATTCCTCTGGCAGCTCTATGGCCGCTTGCTCGGCACCAATAATTTCCCTGACTGCTCCGATATGTGCCACGCGACCACGACTGTCGCGCTTCCTGAGAGCATCGGCGTCGGCAAGGGGACGGTGACGCTTGACGACTGGAAACATTGTGATGCTGTCTTCATCATTGGACAGAACCCCGGCACCAACAGTCCGCGCATGATGGGCTATTTGCACGATATGGCCAAGCGAGGCGTGCCGATCGTCACCTTCAATCCGCTCAAGGAAAAAGCACTGCTGCGCTTCACCGATCCGCAAAACCCGGTCGAGATGCTCACCGGACGCGGGCAAAAGATCAGCTCGAATTATTTTCAGCTCCGCACCGGCGGTGACATCATGGCCATGCAGGGCCTGTGCAAAGCCGTGATAGCCGCCGATGACGACGCAGAGCGCGCCGGTGATCCCCGCATTCTCGACCTCGCGTTCATTGAAGAGCATACACACGGCTTCGAGGCCTTCGCTCAATATCTCCGCGATCTCGCCTGGGAGGAGGTCGAGCGCTTCACCGCGCTTTCCCGCGCGCAGATGGAGCAGGCGGCTGCGATCTATGTGAAGGCTGAGCGCGTCATTGCCTGCTGGGGCATGGGCATCACCCAGCACAAGCATGGCGGGGATGCCATGCAGCAGATTCTCAATCTTCTGTTCCTGCGTGGCAATATCGGACGGCTCGGGGCCGGCGCATGTCCGATTCGCGGTCATTCCAATGTGCAGGGCGATCGTACAGTTGGTATCAACAAGACGCCGACCGAGCCATTCCTGGCGCAGCTCGACAAGGCATTCGGCTTTCACAGTCCGCGCGCGCATGGCCACGACACGGCGGAATGCTGCGAAGCGATTTTGCGCGGCGAGGTCGATGCATTCCTAGCGATGGGTGGCAACTTCTTCCGTGCAATACCGGATTGCAACCGCGTCGCAGCGCGGGTCCAGGATATCGGCCTCACCGTTCATGTCGCGACAAAACTCAATCACAGCCATCTCACTCACGGCAAGCGGGCTTACATCCTTCCTGCACTCGGGCGCACCGAGCGCGATCTGCAGGGCGGCACCCCGCAGACGGTCACGGTGGAGGATAGTTTTTCGATGGTGCACGGCTCGACCGGCATGCTGCCGCCGGCCAGCGAGTACTGCGCCTCCGAACCATGGATCATCGCAAATCTGGCGAAAGCCACGGTGGCCGATCGGGCCGCGGTCGATTGGGACGGCATGATCGCCAATTATGATCTCATCCGCGACAAGATCGACGAAGTGTTTCCCGATCAGTTCGGCGATTACAACGCGCGCATCGCAAAGCCGGGCGGATTCCGCCTGCCGAACGGCGCCAGCGAGCGCAAATGGGATACGCCGACAGGCAAGGCCAATTTCCTGTTCAATCCGAAACTACGCGACCAGGACGACGATGCGCCGGAAACGCCGCATCTGCAGCTGATGACCATGCGCAGCCATGACCAGTTTAATACCACGGTCTATTCCAACAATGACCGCTATCGTGGCGTCTCGGGTGAGCGCATGGTCGCCTTCATGAATGCAGCCGACATGGCGGAGCTCGGCCTGAGCGAAGGCTCCATGATCGAATTTTCTGCGGCGTCGCTGGACGGCATCGAACGTCGCGTCTCGGGATTCAAGGTCGTCGCCTATGACGTCCCCAAAGGCTGCTGCGGGGCATACTTCCCGGAAACCAATGCGCTGCTTCCGCTGTCGCACCGCGATGAACGCAGCAACACGCCGGCCGCGAAGTCGGTGCCGGTCTTCGTCACCGCGGCCAGCCCGGGCAAACCCGCATCGCATTGTCCAGAGGTGTCGGAAGCCCGTCCGACCGGTCTCGCAAGCCCGCCGCCTATGGCGTAGGTCATCGACGCCGCGCATTGAGGAGGCCACGCTCCGCATAAATAGGTCTAAGAGCGAACAGCGGTCGCTCTGCCCGGCCGCTGTAGTATGCTTCACGGATAAGCGGAATTGGTCACGCGTCGATAACGGTCTCCCGCGTACGGTCTACTCACTCGACACGGCAGAGTGGTTACCTTCACAAGCGCTTTAATCATGTAGGTGAATGATCCCTGTCTGCGTGCCGACGACGTATTCC
>NZ_JBIISY010000448.1:0-2505 GCF_044340795.1 Tardiphaga sp. | reverse complement strand
CGACCTTGGGACGTTGGTCAAGGAGCAGTCTGAAATCAATCAATGGTATCTCGCTTGGGCAAAAAGCCAGACGCCCGAGCTACTCGGCGAGCGCCTGAGCTTCAATTTCGTATCGGGCAAAGCTGCTGAAATGACCCGCGGCGGCATGTTCCTGCATATCATCAACCACAAGACCTATCACCGAGGCTGGGTTGCGGAGATGTTCTTCGACTCCGGGATCAACCCACCCGAGACGGATCTCTGCGTCTTCTTGACGGAAGCATGAGCCGCCAGTCGAGCGCCGCTACTCCGCGATCGGATCATGCCGCGCCAGATGGTTGCTGAGCTGATCGGCGAATTTTGCTGCAGCGACCGACAGCACACGCCCACGCAACTGACCGAGAACGATCTGAAGCGGCGCGAGATCACGCATGTCGATCGGCCGGGCATAGATGCGACTGTCCTCTTGCGGAATGCCGCTCAGGATCTGAAACGTCACCGCTTGCTCGCGCATGACGAAATTGCGCAGAAATTCCAGCGAACCGGATTCGATCTGGGTGTCGGCCTCAATTTGGCGGCGCGAACGCGCCACGTCCAACAAGTGGCGGATCGCAAGGGTCTGGTCCGGCATGGCCACCGGGAAAGCAAAGCATTCCCGCAGACGGATGGTGCCCGGCCGGGCCAATGGATGGTCAGCTCGAAACAGCGCGCAAAGCGGCTGCTCAGTCGCGAGCAGGATTCGCATGTCCGCCGCCGGCGGTGGATTCAGCAACAGGGCCAGGTCGGCCTCGAAGCTGCTCAACGCAGCGGCGCCCAGGATGTGGTCGCGCACCACCACCGTGAACGTCACCTGCGGAAATTGAGATCGGTAGGTGGCAATCTCTTCAGGCAGCACGTTGTCGACAAAGGCCTGACTGCACGCCACGGAGACATGACCACGCCGGACTCCCGACAGATCGGCGATCTGCGATTTGAGGCGGTCGAAATCGGCACTCTGGTCGCGAATATGCCGGATCAGGAGCTCGCCGGCCGCATTCAGCCGCATGCCCTGCGGGAGCCGCTCGAACACCATCGTCCCGAATTCGTCCTCGAAATCCTGGATCTTCCGGGTCAGGGCCGATGGCGTGATGTTGAGATGCTCGGCGGCTCCGCGGATCGAACCGCGACGTGCCACTTCGGAAATGTACTGGAAAAGTTTGAGGTGACGCATGCGAGCCCGCTCGAAAAAGGGCCAATTATGAGACTGTTGCACTTTTAGCAACGAGCCGATCAGAATCAAGCACTGGATCGCAACAGATCGGCAGTTATCGTTTCATGGTCATTCAGATTGCCATGAGAGCCATGACCCGAAACGCCTCAACAGCCATTCCGCGCGTGCAGCCGCCCCCGATAGCGCTCAGTGACATTGCCTCCTTTCGGGCCGCCTATGCTTCGGCACAGGATCCGGGCGACGTCCTGCGTGCGGTCTACGGCCGGATCGACGCGTTCGGCCAGAGCCAGGCCTGGATCAGCCGGTTGCCCTTGGACGCCGCGCTGCAGATGCTTGGCGATGCTGTCGCCCGCAAGGTAAAGGGCGAGGACCTGCCGCTGTTCGGCATTCCGTTTGCCGTGAAGGACAATATCGATGTTGCCGGTCTCGCGACCACGGCTGGCTGCGCCGAATTCGCCTATCACCCAGAGCGGCATGCCTTTGTGGTGCAGCAATTGATCGCCGCCGGCGCCATTCCTGTCGGCAAGACCAATCTCGACCAGTTCGCCACCGGCATCAACGGCACCCGGTCGCCATTCGGCATTCCCACCTGCGTGTTCGACGACCGCTATATTTCGGGAGGCTCCAGCAGCGGATCGGCGGTGACCGTCGCCGGCGGGCTGGTGCCGTTCTCTCTCGGCACCGACACCGCTGGCTCCGGCCGCATCCCTGCTGCCTTCAACAATATCGTCGGCCTGAAGCCGACCAAGGGCCTGTTCTCGAGCAGCGGACTGGTGCCCGCGGCACGCAGCCTCGATTGCATCACCGTCTTCGCGACCAGCATTGACGATGCCGTCACCGTCTCCGAGATCGCGTCGGGCTTCGATGCGGAGGACGCATTTTCACGGCAGGCACCGGCTGCGACCTGGTCGGTCGCCGGCCAGCGGGAGCGCTTCCGCTTCGGTGTGCCGAGCAAGGCGTACTTGGAGTTCTTCGGGGATGCCGAGGCCGAGGCATTGTTCGATGCTGCCATTGCTCGGATGGAAGCGATCGGCGGCACGCGCGTGACATTCGACTATGCGCCGTTCCGCAACACGGCCGAACTCCTTTATGCCGGACCGTGGGTCGCCGAGCGGCTGGCCGCCATCTCCGATTTCGCCAGGGACCATGCCGACGCGATCAACCCGGTGGTGCGCGACGTCATCATGGTGGCGAAGACCATGACGGCAGAAGACGCTTTCAAGGGCCAGTATCGTCTGGCTGAACTGATGCGCGAGGCTGAACAGACCTGGCAGTCGATTGACGTGATGTTGCTGCCGACGGCACCGACGATCTAC
>NZ_JBIISY010000229.1:0-9278 GCF_044340795.1 Tardiphaga sp. | reverse complement strand
GCCCTTCCTTTCCTGAGACCCCAAGTAATTTCCTGAGACCCCAAGTAAAAAGCCCCGGCGTGAACCGGGGCTTCCCACCTGAATGCGATCAGCGCATGCCCGCTGAGCCCGACCCGCTGCCGGCGGAGTTGCTCGGATTGACCGAGCTGTTCGATCCACCCATCGAGTTACCGTTGTTACCGGCTCCTGCCGCGCCTGCATTCGGGGCGGTGCGCGTCGCGGACGAGCCCGTGGTCATCCCGATGCGGTCCGACTTGCCGTCACGGTTCATATCCTTTGGAGCCATGTTGTTGTGCTGGGCCGATGGCGTCGGCGATCCCGGCTGCGTCGGCGTGGTCGATTGCGCTGCAGCGAACGACGTCGAGAGGGCGAGAGCGAGCGTGCTGGCGATGATTGTCTTCTTCATGGGTTCCTCACTTCATTTGTCGTGATGTCTGTGGGGAAAACATTGCGCAGGATCACACGTTCCGAAGTTTTTGTGCCCTTGTTGAGGGAACGGTGGACCGAATTACCGTTCACCGCAGCGACGCGTTTCTGCCGCTCCTCTAACCTCTTCCCGCCCTGCGCGGGGAGAGGTTAGAGGCTCCGCCGCTTCTGAACGGCCTAAATCTTCCCGCCATAATCGCGCTGCAGCCGTCCGGCCATTTCCACCAGTCGCCGCCACGCATTCTCGACAGTGCTCATCATGCGATCCATGTCGCGATCGCTGGGCAGCGGGATCTCGATCTTGCGTTCGCTCTCCTTGAGCTTCGGCGCCACGTCGCTCTTCGCAGCGAGCTGCGTCTTCAGCGACTCATTCTCTTTCTGCAGCCGCCCGATTTCCGTATCGAGCGCGGCACGCTCATCCGGCACCACGCGGCAGGTCCAGCCGTTGCCGGCGTCGGCACAGGTCGAGACGGTGCCGGTGCGCGTATCGAGACGCACCACGCCATCCTTCACTGGAGACAATGTGTAGCGGCCGTTCTCACCATCGGGCAGCGATTGCGCGGAAGCGCTGGCAATGCCGAGCAGGGAGATCACACACAAGAGAGGCACTGAATGTGTAGTTTGCATTGGAGTGCTCCATTGTATCGCGGGGCCGTAGGGCGGATTAGCGGAGCGTAATCCGCCGGCCGAGCTCATAACTGGAACTCCGCGGCGGATTACGCTTGCGCTCATCCGCCCTACATTCGAGCTTATGGCTGCTTGAACGGTGCGCGTCCTGACTTCAACGCATCACCCAGCAACTCGATCCGGTCCTGCCCCCAGAACACTTCGCCATTCAGCACGTAGCCCGGCGAGCCGAACACATCGCCCGCCTGCGCGTCCTGCTGGTTCTGCGCGTATTTCGCGGAAATCTCCGCCGAGGGCGAACGCTCGACGAGTTGCTTGCCGGGAAGCCCAGCCTCGTCGGCAAGACGCGCGAGCACAGCGGGATCGGCGAGGTTCTCTTCTTTCTCCCACACCGCCGCATAGGCCTTGCGCAGGAAGGCATCGGGATCATGCCCGGCTTCCAATGCGGCGATCACCGTGCCATCTGCAAGCCGGCCATCGAACGGCCAGTTCTTCGGCTGCAGCTTGAAATCGAGTCCGCGCTTCTCGCGCCAGCGTTGCAATTCGAGCATCCGATAGCGCTGCCGCACCGGATGCCGCTTGCCGAGCGGCAGGCCGCCGGTCTCGGCGAACAGCTCACCCAGGAACACCGGCTTGTAATTGACCGTGAGGCCGTAGGTTTTCACGAGCTCCATGAAGGGCTTATGGCCGATATAGGCCCATGGCGACGGCAGCGAGAAATAGTAATCGATGGATTGGGACATGAAGGCTCCGGCGGGATTAAACGCACCGTGAGCGTATCCCGGATGGAGCGGAGCGCAATCCGGGAAGCATGCGCCGGTGCCGTAGGATGGGTTGAGCGGAGGCGCAAAGCACCGGAGCGATACCCATCACCACCAGCGCCAGAGGTGATGGGTATCGCTTCGCTTGACCCATCCTACGATCTTCTGCGATCTGCGCTCTAGATCATGTTGAAAGTCATTCCCGCGCTGCGTCACCCGCGCGCAGCGAGATTTGAATTTCGCCAATAAAATCAAGTGAATCAAAGCACTAAGCAACGATCAGCGAATCTTGACTTGGCATGAGGCGCTAAGTATGGTCCGCGCGGCTTTAGAGGGCGACGGGGCGTTATTTTCCGGGAATTGCAGCATTTTTCGGGTGTCGGAATATGAGTGACGGCACAGGAAGACACGGCAGCAATCACGGCAATGGCAGCCAACCCGACCCCGATGAGGCTGCGCTTTCCGCACGACTCGGAAGCCTCAATGACCGACTGTCCAAGACCTTGGGCGATCGCAAGTTGCAGGCCGATCAGTCTGACAGTGGAAGCGGAAATCCGCAGGCCAGGGCGTCCGCCATGGCCGTGGGGCTCCGCCTCTCTTCGGAACTGGTCGCGGGTGTCGTCGTCGGGACGATTCTGGGCTGGCTCTTTGATCGTCTGCTGTCGACATCGCCTTGGGGGCTCATCGTCTTCATGCTGCTCGGCTTCGTTGCCGGCGTGATGAATGTGATGCGGTCGGCCGGCGTCGGGAAGAAGCCATAGGATTTCGCGCATCCTGCGCAACTGATCGATTGCCGGGCATCCCGGCGGGGGCAACGCCGGACTTTCCGGCCGAGATGAAAGACCGAGCTGGATGGCCGATCCGATCCACCAATTTGAGATCCAGAAGATCTTCACCCTGGGCCATATCGGCAACCAGGAAATCGCCTTCACCAATTCCTCGGCCTACATGTTCGGCGCCGTCGCCGTCATTTCGATCCTGATGCTGGGCGGCAGCGCCGGCCGTCACCTGATCCCGACGCGCTTCCAGTCGATGGCGGAACTCTCCTACGAGTTTGTCGCAAACACGCTGAAAAGCAGCATCGGCGAAGAAGGCATGCGCTTCTTCCCGCTCGTGTTCTCGCTCTTCATGTTCATCCTCACTGCGAACATGATCGGCATCATTCCCTACACCTTCACCACCACCAGCCACCTGATCGTCACGGTCGCGCTGGCGCTGCTGGTCTTCCTCACGGTGTTCATCTACGGCATCTACAAGAACGGCCTGAAGTTCTTCAAACTCTTCGTCCCGCACGGCATTCCGATCTACATCCTGCCGCTGATTATGGTGATCGAAGTCATCTCCTTCCTTTCCCGTCCGGTTTCGCATTCGGTGCGTCTGTTCGCCAACATGCTGGCCGGCCACATCACCCTGAAGGTGTTCGCGGGCTTCGTGACCTCGCTCAGCGCGCTCGGTGCCGTCGGCGCCGCCGGTGCGCTGCTGCCGCTGGCCATGACCACGGCGCTGACCGGCCTCGAACTGCTCGTTGCCTTCCTGCAGGCCTACGTCTTCACGATCCTGACCTGCATTTATCTCAACGACGCCCTTCACCCCGGCCACTAAGGCCGGGCGCGAAATCCACCCTCAACCGACTTTCTCAAATCTACCTATCCAAGAAGGAGTTCTACCATGGATCCAGTTGCAGCTAAGTACATCGGTGCCGGTATCGCTTGCCTCGGCATGGGCGGCGCAGGCATCGGCGTCGGCATGATCTTCTCGCAGTTCCTGAACGGCGCGCTGCGCAATCCGTCGGCCTCCCAGGGCCAGTTCGCCAACCTGATCTTCGGCTTCGCCGTGACCGAAGCGCTCGGCATCTTCTCGCTGCTGATCGCTCTGCTGCTGCTGTTCGCCGTCTAAGCTGACACCTGATCTGGCGGCGCGCTCTCCAATCCCGGAGGCGCGTCGTCGATCGAGAAGGAGACTGCTGTGGCGCAAGGTCAGAGCACATCCCATACCCAGGCCGATGGCGGGCACAAGGCTTCGTTCCCGCCCTTCGAGAGCAGCACCTTCGCTTCACAGCTGGTGTCGCTCGCGATCGCTTTCGGCCTGCTCTATCTGATCGTCTCGCGTCTGGCGCTGCCACGCGTCGGCGGCATTCTCGCCGCCCGCAAGCAGGTTCTCGACACCGACCTGGCTGAAGCTGCCAAGCTGAAGGCCGATTCCGACGCCGCTCTGAAGGCTTACGAGACCGAACTCGCCAATGCCCGCGCCAAGGCGCAGGCGATGGCGACCGAAGTCCGTGAGAAGCTCACTGCGGAACAGGATGCAGCCAAGGCCAAGCTCGAAGAGAGCCTGAATGCCAAGCTGGCAGCGGCGGAGCAGACCATCGCTTCGACCCGCGCGACGGCCATGAGCAATGTTCGCGGCATCGCTTCGGATACGGCTTCTGCCATCGTCGAACGTCTCACCGGCAACGTGCCGGATGCAGGCGCCGTCAACGCCGCGCTCGACGCGTCGCTGAAAGGATAAACGATGTTCGGTTTGCAAGCTGAATTCTGGGTTGCCGTAGCGTTCTTCCTGCTGCTCGCGCTGTTCGGTTACATGGGCGTTCACCGCACCATCCTGACCGCGCTCGATCATCGCCGTGACCGCATCAAGCAGGATCTCGACGATGCCCGTCGCCTGCGCGATGAGGCTGCTGCCCTGCTCGCGGACTACAAGAAGCGTCATGCTTCGGCGGAACGCGAAGCGCAGGACATCATCACCTCTGCCAAGGAAGATGCCGAGCGCATCGCTGCCGAAGCCAAGGTGAAGATGGAAGATTTCGTCGCCCGTCGCACCAAGTCTGCGGAAGCGAAGATCGCGATGGCGGAAGCCCAGGCTCTCGCCGACGTCCGCGCCGCCGCTGCCGAAGCTGCTGTCACCGCCGCCACGCAGGTGCTGTCGCAGTCGGTGAAGGGCGGTGTCGCCGACAGCCTGATCGAAAAAGGCATCGGCGAAGTCCGCGCGAAGCTGAACTGAGCGAAGCGATTTACGAAAACAAAAGCCGGCGCGATGATCTCGCGCCGGCTTTTTTGTTTCTGGGACAAACTCCGCCCCTCATGGTGAGGAGGCGCACAGCGCCGTCTCGAACCATGAGATGGCCGGGCTCCGAGCCCGCGGCCATCCTTCGAGACGCCGCTACGCGGCTCCTCAGGATGAGGGCCTCAGCTCTTATCGCCGCTTGCGCGTCGGCTGCGGCTTCAACGCCTGCGGATCGAAGCCGATATAGAAGACATACGAATCATTCGCCGCCGCTGACGGTGCCGGATAGCTGAAGTCCTCGCCGACCAGGCTGTATTCCACATTGGTCTGCCCGCCCATCGACACCGACGTCGTGAACACCTTGGTGGCGATCGGCTTCGGATTGACGCCTTCCTGCACCACGGCGACGCGCAGCGGCACCTCCACCGTTTCCGGCGCCCCGGCCGGCCCGACGATGACACGGCCCTGGATGCCGATCTTGATCGACACCTGGCCATTGACGAGATCGCAGGAGCGTGCGGTGCGCGTGATGGTCGCCTGATAGGCGAGATCATTGCCGACGCCGGGCTTGCCGCCCGCGCCGACCGCATAGGTGCCGGCGCCCGGACGGATGCTGACGACCGGACAGGTCAGTTCGCTATCCGCGCCGCCCGCCGTCGTCGCCTGGGCCGCCTGCGGGCTGCCGACTTCGCTCGACTTGCCGCCGAACAGCTGGCTGAAGCGGTCGCCGAAGGACGGGCTGCTGCCGCCGGACGAGCTGCCACTGAACAGCGCACCGCCGCCGCAACTGGCGAGAAAAACGCTGGAAACGGTGACAAAAAGCACGCTTTTCAGCGCGCGAAAATCACGCGCAGGCTTGCGACCGAATTGTGGCATGATGAGAATATCCCCGGATCGTCAGATAGTTAGCGCCGCCTCACCCCCAAGGCCGTGCGAGCGCGTTATAGCAGCGTCCTTGCGGCAATCCAAAGGCCGTTGAGGCCGCAGGGCGGCTGACTTGCGCAATTCTTGCGGAAACTAACCCCGGAAGTCTTCGTGAAGCATCCCGAACAACAGGTGATCCTGCCAGACCCCGTTGATGCACAGATACCGCCGCGCCAGCCCTTCGCGGGTAAAACCGCATTTCTCAAGCACCCGCACCGACGGCGTATTGGTGGGAATGCAAGCCGCTTCAATGCGATGCAGGCTGAGCTCGCCGAACAAGGTCGGCAACAACACCCGCAAGGCCGTGGTCATCATGCCCTGCCCGGTGAATTGCTGGCCGACCCAGTAACCGATCGTCCCCGCCTGCACGATGCCGCGGCGGACATTGGCCAGGGTGATTCCACCGACCAAAGCGTCGTCGGATTCCCTAAACACCAGAAAGGGATAGGCCCGATCCGCGGAAATATCCTCGGCATAGCGCCGCAGCCTCCGGCGAAAGCCCGACCGGGTCAGATCATCTGACGGCCAGATCGGCTCCCACGGCGTGAGATAAGCACGGCTGCGTTCGCGCAGATCGGCCCATTGCGGAAAGTCGCCCATCACAGGCGCCCGCAACGACAGCCCATAACCGCGCGGCGCCAGCGCAGCCGGCGCACTCATGGGAAGTCGAAACAGAGCCATCAGGTCACTCTCCGACGTGGAGCTGCGGGACACGCTTAGTGTAGCAGCGTCTTGTCCCGCACGCCGGTCAATCCTTCCGCAAAAGCCACCGCCGTGTCCAGCCCCCGGCCACCGCCGAGCGCTGCCACGGCCGGACGGCTGCGGGTGAGCAGGCCACGCGCGGCATCGCGGGCTGACTCCACACTGACGGCATCGATACGCTGGATCAGCTCTTCCGCCGTAAGCGGACGACCATAGGCCAGCATGTGCCGCGCCAACTGCTCGGCGCGCGAGCTGCAGCTTTCCAGCGCCATCAGGAGACCGGCCTTCATTTGCGCCTTGGCGCGGGCGATCTCGGCGTCCGTCAGCGTCTCCACGGATTCACGGATGATGTCGACGATGACTTCCATCATCTCCGGTGCATCATTCGGATCGGTGCCCGTATAGAGGCCGAAGAAACCCGTGTCGCTATAGGGCGCATGGAAGGAATAGATCGAATAGCACAGGCCGCGCTTCTCGCGGACCTCCTGGAACAGCCGCGACGACATCCCGCCACCCAGCACATTGGTGAAGACCTGCAGGCTGAACAGTTCCGGATGCGCCTGCGGCAGGCCCTCCAGCGCCAGCGTCAGATGGGCCTGTTCGAGATCGCGATGCACGACCTTGGAGCCACCTTTGCCAAATGATGCGGGCTGCGGCTTCGGTGCGGCCGGCCCTTCAAAGCTGGCGAAGCGATTTGAAACCTCATGCACGACCTGGCGATGGTTCACCGCACCGGTCGCCGCCACCACCATGTCCGGCCCGCGATAATGCGTGGTCAGATAGTTCTGCAGCATGTCGCGATCGAATCCCTTGAGGGTCTTTGCGGTGCCCAGCAGCGACCGGCCCATCGGCTGGTCGGGATAGCAGAGCTCGTTGAGATGCTCGAACACGACATCGTCCGGCGTATCCTGCGCCGCGCCGATTTCCTGCACGATGACGCTCTTCTCGCGCTCCAGCTCTTCCGGCTCGAACGTCGGATTGGCGAGGATGTCGCTGAGCACTTCAAGCCCGAGCGGCACATCGGCTTTCAGCACGCGGGCGTAGAAAGCCGTGGTCTCGGTGGAGGTCGCCGCGTTGAGATCGCCACCGACAGCCTCGATCTCCTCGACGATCTGCCGCGACGAGCGCGTCTTGGTCCCCTTGAAGGCCATGTGTTCGAGCAGATGCGAGATGCCATGCTCATTCGGCTTCTCGTCGCGGCCGCCGACGCCGGCCCACACGCCAAGCGCGGCCGTTTCCAGATGCGGCATCGAATCAGTGACGACAGTGAGACCCGACGGCAGTTTTGTAACTTCGACACCCATCAGGCAGCTCCCTGCTTTGCGGCGCGGCTGACGGACAGCACGAACTGCTCGATCTCGCTCTGATCGTTTTTCATCACCTTGATTGCTTCGGTCTTCGTCATCAGGTCGCCGAGATAGGCTGGAAGGTCCGGGCGCTTGCCGCAGGCGGCTTCCACCGCATCGGGGAATTTCGCCGCATGCGCGGTGGAGAGCACGATATTCGGCACATGCATCTCCGTGGTGTCGCGATCGGCGACGGCGAGTGCCACCGCGGTATGCGGGTCGATCAGATCGTTGCTCTCACGCCAGGCGGTGCGGATGGTTGCAGCGGTCTCTTCTTCATCGGCGCGACCGGATTCGAAATCGGCGCGGATCGCGGTCAGGAGCTTCTCCGGCAGCACGAAGCGGCCGGACTGCTTCAGCGAATCCATCAGCCCGCGCACCAATGCGGTATCGCGGCCGGAAGCCTCGAACAACAGGCGTTCGAAATTCGACGATACCTGGATGTCCATGGACGGTGACGACGAGGCGTGCACCTCGCGCACCTCATAGATGCCGGTCTTCAGCGTGCGATCCAGGATGTCGTTCACATTGGCGGCCACGCGCAGCTTGCGGACCGGCAAGCCCATGCGCTTGGCCACATAGCCCGCAAAGATGTCGCCGAAATTGCCGGTCGGCACGGTGAAATCCACGCTGCGGCCGGGCGCACCAACGGCGACGGCCGAGGTGAAGTAATAGACGACCTGCGCCACGATACGGGCCCAGTTGATGGAGTTCACGCCCGACAGCGAGACGGCATCGCGGAACGAGTGGTGATTGAACAGGCCTTTCACGATGGCCTGGCAATCGTCGAAATGGCCTTCGACGGCGAGCGCATGGACATTCGATGCGCCGGTCGTGGTCATCATCCGGCGCTGCACATCGGAGATGCGGCCGTTCGGGAAAAGCACGATGAGATCGACATTGTCGCGGCCGGCAAAGGCATCGACGGCGGCGCCACCGGTGTCACCCGACGTTGCAACGACGATGGTGGTGCGCTGATTACGCTTGGCCAGCACATGATCCATCAGCCGCGCAATGAGCTGCATCGCCACGTCCTTGAACGCCAGCGTCGGGCCATGGAAGAGCTCGAGCACGAACTGGTTCGGCGCGCTCTGGTCGAGCGGCACCACGGCGGGATGGCGGAAGGTGGCATAGGCCTCGTTGGCCATGCGGCCGAGATCCTCGTCGGAAATCTCGCCGGCCACGAAGGGGCGGATCACCTCGACGGCGACTTCCCAATAGGGCCGGCCGAACAGCGACGCGATGGTGTCTTTGGAGAGCTGCGGCCAGACCTCGGGAATGTAGAGACCGCCATCCCGGGCAAGTCCGGTCAGCATGACATCGCAAAAGCCGAGTTTCGGGGCCTCACCCCGCGTCGAGATATAGGTCGTCAAGGCGTCCTCCAAAGGCGCGGGCTTCCCGCCAAGCCTTTGATCTGAAAGAGGTTAACACTTCGGTCGGATGGAAACGAAGGCGCACCATAATGGGTTTCGGGCGCGAGGGGAAATGG
>NZ_JBIISY010000447.1:0-2516 GCF_044340795.1 Tardiphaga sp. | reverse complement strand
GACGAGACCGCCAGGGCTGGTCTGGCCATAGAGCATCGCCGACGGGCCCTTCAGCACATCGACGCGATCGAGCAGGAACGGATCGATCGCGGCGACGGCGAAAGCCTGGCCGCGCGGCAGCTTCAATCCATCGAGGAAGCTCACATAGCTGGTGCTGAGACCGAACGCACCGAAGCCGCGCATGAAGATACTGTCATAGCGGGAATTCGTATCGGCATCCGAGATGACGCCGGCGGTGTAACGCAGCGCATTGCCGACGGTCTGGACGTTCTGGTCGTCCATCTGCCGGCGCGTCACCGTCGAGATCGACTGCGCCGTTTCCAGCACAGGCGTGTCGGTCTTCGTGGCGGTGCCGGAGCTCCTGTCGAGATAGCGATCGGATGTGTTGGTCGCATTCACCGCCTGCACCGCCGGCGCTGCGGCCGCGGGTGCGCGCGCCGGTGTGCGGGCGACACTGCGCTGCATGGTGGGCCGCGTGGCCATGCGACGCGCGGCGCGGCGTTCGGGCGGCTGCACGGTGACGGCCGGAAGCGCGACCGATGCCTCGCGTGCTGTCTGCGCTGTCGCCTCCGGAGCCCCCATCAACGCCGCGGCAATGGCCGCACCGACGACGATCTTGTGCTCACTTCCCATTCCAAATTCCCCGTATCCCCGATCGCGAATGGGTGCGACAAATAAACGGGACGGGACCGTCCTGTCCAGATTGATTGCCAAGGGAAACCAAATCTGAGATTGGAATTGCTCGAAACACGCGATTCATCGGAAGCGCAATCAAAGGACCTGAATGCCGGCTGCATCGACCCCGTCCAAAGGCGGACGCCCGCGCAAGAGCGATGTGGAAGCAAAATCGCTCCACATCATCGAGATGGCGTCACGGCTGTTTGCGCAGCAGGGCTTTGCGGCCACCTCGGTGGAGCAGGTCGTGGCGGCCTGCGGCGTCGGCAAGGACACGGTGTATCGGCGCTATCCATCCAAGCTCGCTCTGTTCGAGGGCGTGGTGGCGCATGCGCGGGTGCAGACCGAGGCGCACTTCCAGACGGCGATGGCGAGCGCCGCTGGCGATGTGATGGAGCAACTGCGCGCCGCCGCGCGCTGGCTGCTGACGGTCAATCTCGATCCGACCCTGGTGGCCTTCAAGCGCATCGCCTTCAGCGAGGCGCTGGTGGTCGGGCAAGCCGCCGCCAACCGCCCTGTGGATCCAATCATGGACCGGCTGTTCGCGCTGCTGAGCGCGGCGCAGGAAAAAGGCGAGATCGGCCCCGGCGACGTGACGTTTCTGGCCGGGCACCTGATCAACAGTATCGCCGTCGGGCCGATGATCACTGCGATGCTGGGCAGCACGACTTATGCGACCAGCGAAGCGCAGGATGCTTATTTCGAGAAGGCGTGGCGATTGTTCATCGACGGCGCGCGGGGGCGTAAGATGGGTTGAGTGCAGGCGCGTAGCGCCGGACCCCGGGCTCCGGCGCGTGTCGTGATGGGTATCGCTTCGCTCAACCCATCCTACCGCATCACAGCTGTTTCACCTTCAATCCCGTCCAATGCGCGATGAAGGCCCATTGATCGGCGGTCTCGTCGATCACCTTATCGGTGGGCTTGCCTGCGCCATGGCCCGCGCGCATCTCGACGCGGAGCAGATGCGGCCTGTCGCCGAGTTCGGCTGCCTGGAGCGCTGCGACATATTTGAAACTGTGGCCGGGAATGACGCGATCGTCGGTATCGGCGGTGCTGACCAGGATCGCGGGATAATCGGTGCCCGATGTCACATTGTGATAGGGCGAATAGCTGCGCAGCGCATGAAAATGCTTCTCCTGCCGGGGATCACCAAAGTCTTCCATCCACATCGCGCCGCCGGTGAAGAGCGGAAAGCGCAGCATGTCCATCACGCCGACGCCCGGCAGTGCCGCGGCGAACAGGTCGGGGCGCTGATTGACGACGGCGCCCATGAGCAGACCGCCATTGGACTCGCCCTGCACGGCAAGGCCACCGGGCGAGGTGATGCCTTCGGCTTTCAGATATTCACCGGCCGCGATGAAATCGTCGAACGCATTCTGTCGGTTGGCGAAGCGGCCCGCATCGTGCCACGACTTTCCATATTCGCCGCCGCCGCGGATATTGGCGACGACGGAGACACCGCCCTGCTCGACCCACGCCATCTGGGTCGGCGCATAGAACGGGATCATGCTGATGCCGAAGCCACCATAGGCATAGAGCAGTGTCGGCGCCGGCCCGGTGACATCCTTGCGGCGGATGATGAACATGGGAATGCGGGTGCCGTCCTTCGACGGATAGAAGCGCTGCTCGACGCTGATGCGATCGAGATCGATGCCGGCGTCGGGCTTCGCCCAGACATAGGTGGTGTTGCCGGCGACGTCGTAGCGATAGATCGTTGTCGGGATATTGTAGCTGGTGAAGACGAAGAACACCTCATTGCTGTCCTGCTCGCCGCGAAAGCCGCCGACCGTCCCGATGCCGGGCAGATCGACGGTCCCCTCCGGCGTGCCATCGAGGGCAAA
>NZ_JBIISY010000228.1:0-9317 GCF_044340795.1 Tardiphaga sp. | reverse complement strand
CTTCGGTGAGTTCGCCGGACAGACGGCGCTTCACCTGATCGCGGAATTCGGAAACGCGCTCATTGACCAGCGTGCGGTCGATTTCGTCATAAGCATACATGGCAGAAACCTTGGCGACTGAGCTCAGGCCGGGATCGGCAGATCGATGGTGACGCCCTTGCGGCGGATGCGCTCACGCAGATTGCCGGGCTCGACGGCACCGTCGTCCTTGACGATCACAGGGGCGATATAGGGGCCAATGGCAACGACGTCATCGGCGGCGGATTCGGCCAGCAGTGCGCGCGCATCATCGGCGGTACGCACGATGGCCGCCTCGGCAAGATCGGGCGTCCAGCCCTTCTTGCTGTCGCGATAGATCACGATGCCATCCCAAGTGCGGTTGGCGGTCACCACCGAGGGGCCGGTGATCTTGATTTTCTGTTGCAGCGGAGAGGTCATTCGGCAGCTACCAAAATGTCAGAGACGAAAGTGTTGATGTTGGCGGCACGCCAGGGCGCGGAATGCGCCACGACATCGCCAATGATGAGGATCGCCGGGCCGCCGTCGATCTGCTCGACCAGCGCGGGGAGATTTTCGAGGGTGCCGACAGCAGCCTGCGCGTCGGGCCGTGTCACGCGCGCGAACACGCCCACCGGGGTCTGCGGCAAGCGGCCTGCCGCGATCAGACCTTCACGAATCGCGGGCGCGGCGGTCATGCCCATATAGACGACGATGGTCATCTTCGCGTCGGTCAGCACGGACCAGTCGACGGCGCCGGCGTCCTTTTCCTTATGCGCGGTCAGGAAGGTGATACGCAGCGCTTCGCCGCGATAGGTCAGCGGTGTCTCGAACATCGCGGCGGCGCCGAGCCCCGCGGTGATGCCAGGAATGATCGAATAGGGTACGCCGGCCCTGCGCAATACCTCGATCTCCTCGCCACCGCGGCCGAAGATAAAGGGATCGCCGCCTTTCAGACGCACTGCGCGCTGGCCGGCGCGCGCGGCTTCGACCAGCAGTTCGTTGGTTGCATCCTGCCCGATGCCGGGTTTGCCGATGCGGCGACCGACTGGCACACGCGAGGCGTCGCGGCGGATGCGGTCGAGAATTTCCGGCGACACGAGTTCGTCGTAGAAGACGACGTCGGCATCCTGCAGCGCGCGCAGCGCCTTGATGGTGAGCAGATCGGGATCGCCGGGGCCGGCGCCTACGAGCGTGACATGGCCCCTCGCCGCGCCATCCTGCGAGGCACCGGCAAAAGCAGAAAGATCGTCGATTGCACCCAGTACCTGTTCGGCGTCACCACCGCGACCTGCCAGAACCTTGGCGCCGATGTCGCCGTCGACAACGCGCTCCCAGAAGCGGCGACGCAGCGGCGCCTCGGAGATCCTGTCATTGATCGACTTGCGCCAGCGCCCGATGAAACTGGCGAGATCGCCGATCCGTGCCGGCAACACACTCTCGATCATCTCGCGCACGCGACGCGCCACCACCGGCGACGTTCCACCAGTGCCGACAGCCACGACCACATCGCCGCGATCGACGATGGCCGGAAAAATGAACGTGGAGTTGGCGAGATCGTCCATCACATTGACGGGCAGCCCCACCGCCTTGGCACGCAGCGCTATCATCGGGCCGAGATCGCCGGCCCCTGCACACATCACCGCGATGACACCATGAAGATCGGCAGCAAGCGGATTGCCCTCGGCAAACTCGATCGCATCGACAGCTGCAGCATCGAGACCGGCGAGATCGCGGTCGCCATCAATCGCGTACCAGCGAATGCGGGCATTCGCCGCCAGCAGCAGCCGTAATTTCGCGCGCACGAGTTCTCCCGCACCGATCAGGAGGATCGGTCCGGCCTGCAAGTCGAGGAAGACAGGCAAAAAGCGCATGCACACTCCGTTGCCAGAAACTTTCGGGTTGACTGGAATTATTTTCTATATATCTCTCGATTGTACGGCGTAAAGAGAAGATTATTTCTTCTTCGAACCGTTCTAATTGTAGAACTTTTTATCTTCGAACACCACGCGCCAGAGATGGTTCTTCTCCACGATCACGAAGCGGCCGGCCAGTTGCAGGAAAACGCGCAACTGCACGCATTCGTTGCGGAGCAAATTCCGGACCGTTTACAGGGCAAAACGCCGCAGCCAGCTCGATCAGCCCGCCGTCTTTCACTCATCGACCCGTTCAACGCAGGGGACTTCCCGTGAACCGCCTTCTGACCACCTTTGCTGCCGGCCTCGGCCTTCTCGCCATCGGCGCCAGCGCGCCCGCGCAGGCCCAAACGCCGACGACACTGCTCAATGTGTCCTACGACATCGCGCGCGAGCTCTATGTCGAGATCAACGCCGCCTTCATCAAGCAATGGAAGGCCAAGACCGGCCAGGACCTCACCATCAACCAGTCGCATAACGGCTCGTCGCGCCAGGCGCGCTCGATCCTTGAAGGGCTCGAGGCCGATGTCGTCACTTTCAACCAGGTGACGGACGTGCAGGTGCTGTATGATCGCGGCAAGCTGATCCCGAAGGACTGGGCGTCGCGGCTGCCGAACAATTCCTCGCCCTATTATTCGCTGCCTGCCTTCCTGGTGCGCGCCGGCAATCCGAAGGGCATCAAGGACTGGGACGACCTGGTGAAGCCGGGCGTGCAGGTGATCTTCCCGAATCCGAAGACCTCGGGCAACGCCCGCTACACCTATCTCGCCGCCTATGCCTTCGCGAAGAACAAGTATGGCAGCGCGGAGAAGGCTGACGAATTCATCAAGAAGCTGTTCGCAAATGTCCCGGTGTTCGATACCGGCGGCCGTGCGGCGACCACCACCTTCGTCGAGCGCGGCACCGGCGACGTGCTGATCACCTTCGAGGCCGAAACCGCCTCGATCCGCGACCTCGTCGGCAAGGACAAGGTCGAATCCGTGGTGCCGCCGACCAGCGTGCTGGCGGAATTCCCGGTCACCGTGGTCGACAAATATGCCGACAAGCACGGCACCAAGGCGCTGGCGACGGCCTATCTCGAATTCCTGTATTCCCCGGAGGGTCAGGCGATCGAGCTCAAGGGCTATAACCGCGTGGTCGACAAGGACCTGATGGCCAAGAACAAGGACAAGTTCCCCGATGTGAAGCTGTATCGCGTCGAGGACGAATTCGGCGGCTGGGACAAGCTGAACGCAGAGCATCTCAATGCGGGTGCGAAGTTAGATCAACTGTTCGGCGGGAAATAAGCGCTACGATCACTGTCGTCACCCGGCTTGACCGGGTGACCCAGTAATCGCTGAGGGAACGGTGTATACGGGATCGCCCGGACAAGCCGGGCGATGACAATGGGAGAGTGGAGCTCCCCTCCATTCCATTTCCCCCCAAATCGTCTATGAAGCGCGCATTCCGCTTCACTCACCGGACCCTCTCTTGCGTCGCACCGTCATTCCAGGCTTCAGGCTCTCGCTCGGCATCACCCTGCTTTATCTTGCGGTGATCGTGCTGCTGCCGCTGTGCGCGCTGATCCTGAAGGCGTCCGATGTCGGCCTGACGCAGCTCTGGGGCATTTTGTCATCGCCGCGGACGCTGTCCGCCATTCGCGTCACCGTCACCATGGCCGCCGCAGCCACCGCCTTCAACGCGGTCTATGGCCTGCTGCTGGCCTGGGTGCTGGCGCGATATCAATTTCCCGGCAAACGCATCCTCGATGCGCTGGTCGATGTTCCCTTCGCGCTGCCCACCGCCGTCGCCGGCCTCGCACTCACTGCGTTGCTGTCAAAGAATGGCTGGTTCGGCGGGCCGCTCGAGAGCCTCGGCATTCAGGTCGCCTATACGCCGCTCGGCATTGCGATCGCGATGGCCTTCACCAGCATCCCTTTCGTGGTGCGCACGGTGCAGCCGGTGATCGAGGATCTTGGCACCGATGTGGAAGAAGCCGGCCGTTCGCTCGGCGCCAGCGACCTGCAGATCCTGTGGCGTGTGATCTTTCCCGCGATCTTCCCGGCCTTCCTGGCTGGCTGCTCGCTGTCCTTCGCGCGCAGCCTCGGCGAATTCGGCGCGGTGATCTTCATTGCCGGCAACCAGCCGATGAAGACCGAGATCGTGGCGCTGCTCACTTACATCCGCCTCGAAGAATACAACTATGAGGCTGCCGCCGCGATCGCCGTGGTGATGCTGGCGATGGCCTTCACGATGCTGATCATCACCAATGCCGTGCAGGCCTGGAACTTGCGCTATCTCACCAAGGGAAATGCGTGATGGCCGACCAACGCAGCAATGGCGCATGGATGGTGACGCCGGTCGGCGCGGGGCCCGTGACCCGCCGCGTGGTGCTCGGCATCGTCTTCGTGCTGACGCTGCTGATCCTGATCGCGCCGATTGCGCTGATCTTCTCCTCGGCGCTGTCGCAGGGCATCGAGGTGTTCTTCCGCAACCTGTCCGAACCCGGCACGCAGCATGCGATCTTCCTCACGGTCATCGCCGCGCTGATTGCCGTGCCGGTGAACATCCTGTTCGGCCTCGCCGCCGCCTGGAGCGTCACAAAATTCACCTTCCCCGGCCGCACGCTGCTGATCGCGCTGATCGAGCTGCCTTACTCGATCTCGCCCATTGTCGCGGGTGTCGCCTATCTGTTCGTCTATGGCACCACGGGGCTGTTCGGGCCGATCATCGAGATTCTCGGCATCAAGGTGATGTTCGCGCTGCCAGCCATCGTGCTGGCCTCCATGTTCGTCACCGCGCCCTTCGTGGCGCGCGAACTGATCCCCTTGATGCAGGTGCAGGGTACCGATGAAGAAGAAGCCGCGGTGACGCTTGGCGCCTCCGGCTTTGCGACCTTCGTCAAGGTGACACTGCCAAACGTCCGCTGGGCCGTGCTCTATGGCGCGATCCTGTGCAATGCGCGCGTGATGGGCGAATTCGGTGCAGTCTCGGTGGTATCGGGCAATGTCCGCGGCCAGACCACCACGCTGCCGCTGCAGATTGAACTTTTGTATCAGGACTACAATGTCGCGGGCGCCTTTGCCGCCGCGACGGTGCTCACCGCCGTGGCGCTGTTCACCATCCTGATCAAGGTGGTGCTGGAGCGTTTCTCGCCGGATACGCACGGACGGGCCGCCGGCCATTAGACCGCAGGGGCTTTTCCGCCCCCCTGCTTTGGCGCTACAACGTCCCAAGACGGCCGCGTTTTCGGCAGTCTTCACCTGCACGTTCCCAAAATCAGAGCTTAATCGCCGCCTTCCCGAGAGAAAACGCATCATGAAACGCATCGACGCCCACGGTCTGCAGATCGCGCCCGTCCTGTACGACTTCATCGAAAAGGAGGCCGCCCCGAAGACCGGGATCGCGCCCGATGCGTTCTGGGCCGGCGTGGCCGGCCTGATCAAGGACCTCAGCCCGAAGAACCGCGAACTGCTCAAGGTGCGCGACACGCTGCAGGCCAAGATCGACGACTGGCACCGCGCCAACAAGGGCAAGGCTTTCGACCTCGATGCCTACACCGCCTTCCTCAAGGACATCGGCTACCTCCTGCCGGAACCCGCGACCAAGACGGTCGAGACCGCCAATGTCGACGAAGAAATCGGCCAGATCTGCGGCCCGCAGCTCGTCGTGCCGCTGACCAATGCGCGCTACGCCCTCAACGCGGCGAACGCGCGCTGGGGCAGCCTGTATGACGCCTTCTACGGTACCGATGCGATCCCGCATGATCCGTCGGAAACCGGCAAGGGTTACAACAAGGCCCGCGGCGACAAGGTGATCGCCAAGGCCAAGGCATTCCTCGACTCCGCCGTCCCGCTCGCCACCGGCAGCCACACCGACGTTTCCGGCTACAGCATCGTGTCGGGCCAGCTCTCGGCCAAGCTGAAGAGCGGCAACATCACCGCGCTGAAGAACGAAGCCCAGCTCGCCGGCTATCTCGGCGATCACGCGGCACCGAACGCGATCCTGCTGGTCAATAACGGCCTGCATATCGAAGTGCAGATCGACCGCGCCAGCCCGATCGGCAAGGACGATGCCGCCGGCGTGTCGGACATGCTGATGGAGGCGGCCGTCTCCACCATTCTCGACATGGAAGACAGCGTCGCCACCGTGGACGCCGACGACAAGGTGCTGGTCTATCGCAACACCCTCGGCCTGATGAACGGCACGCTGTCCGCCGACTTCGACAAGGGCGGCAAGACGCTGACCCGCGCGCTCAATGCCGACCGCACCTACAAGACGCCGTCGGGCAAGGATCTCACGCTGCACGGCCGCAGCCTGATGCTGATGCGCAATGTCGGCCATCACATGTTCACCGACGCCGTGCTCGACAGCGATGGCAACGAGATTCCGGAAGGCCTGCTCGACGCAGCCGTGTCCGGCCTGATCGGCATCCACGACGTCAAGGGCACCGGCAAGCTGCGCAACAGCCGCACCGGATCGATCTATATCGTGAAGCCGAAGATGCACGGCCCAGACGAAGTCGCGCTGACCTGCGAGGTGTTCGGCCGCGTCGAGAAGATGCTGTCGCTCCCCGAGAACACCATGAAGGTCGGCATCATGGACGAAGAGCGCCGCACCACAGTGAACCTCAAGGCCTGCATCCAGAATGCGTCGAAGCGCATCATGTTCATCAATACCGGCTTCCTGGACCGCACCGGCGACGAGATCCATACGTCGATGGAAGCGGGCCCGATGATCCGCAAGAACGACATGAAGGCGACGCCGTGGATCAAGGCCTATGAAGAGTGGAACGTGGATACCGGCCTGCTCGACGGCCTGCCCGGCCATGCGCAGATCGGCAAGGGCATGTGGGCCGCGCCGGACAAGATGGCGGACATGCTGACCCAGAAGATCGGCCACCCGCAGGCCGGCGCCACCACCGCATGGGTGCCCTCGCCGACTGCGGCGACGCTGCACGCCCTGCACTATCACCAGGTCGGCGTCATCGAACGGCAGAAAGAACTCGCCAAGGGCGGCGCCCGTGGCAAGCTCAGCGACATCCTCACCATTCCGGTGTCGCAGTCGAACTGGGCACCCGATGATGTGAAGCAGGAGATCGACAACAACTGCCAGGGCATCCTCGGCTATGTCGTGCGCTGGATCGACCAGGGCGTCGGCTGCTCGAAGGTGCCGGATATTCACGGCGTCGGCCTGATGGAAGACCGCGCCACCTTGCGCATCTCCGCTCAGCATCTCGCCAACTGGCTGCATCAGGGCGTCATCACCAGGGATCAGGTGATGGAATCCTTGAAGCGCATGGCCGTGGTCGTGGACGGCCAGAACAAGGGCGACGCGATCTACAAGAACATGGCGCCGTCCTTCGATGGCGTCGCGTTCAAGGCCGCCTGCGACCTGATCTTCGAAGGACGTACGCAGCCTAACGGTTATACGGAATACATCCTCACCGCACGTCGCCGTGAAGCGAAGGCGGCAGGCTGATCGCCTACTATTAAACAGCAAAAGCCCCGGCTCACGCCGGGGCTTTTTCGTTTTCACTCTACTTGTCATCAGTGTTTTCTGGATCGCCCGGTCAAGCCGGGCGATGACAGCTGAGTGGCAATGGCAGGCTAAAACACCGCGATATATTTCAACAGCGAGATCACGCCGAGGATGATCACGATGATCCGGCAGATCTGCTTGGCGCGGCCGTCCAGCGGCAGCATGTTGATCAAATACAAAATCAGAATGACGACAAGAAACGTAATCAATGCACTGATGAGAATGCCCATCTGATATTTCCCCCAACCTGACGAGATGACGTCGGTGTGACAACGCGCGGGCTCGAAGTCGCCAGCGCAACTACACAACAGAACGCGCACGAGCCATGCAGGTTCCACATCAGGAACACACCTCTTTCGCATAGCGGAATTATTTACGGTTCTCGGCCTATCTGGACACCGCTGGCTGAGGAATCAAAAAATGCTCTCTCGTATGACTGTCTCCACTCTCCTGAAATCGGTGATCGCTGTGATGGCGGCGTGCATCGTCATCATCCTGGCGCATGGCGCGTGGAATTCGTGGGAGCGCCTGAACGCTGCCAATCGCGTATCCACGATTGCCAAGGCGTCGTCATACGCCTTCAAGGCGATGCACAATCTGCGTGCCGAGCGTGTCGGCACGGTGCGGACGCTGAACGGCAACGACGTCCCCGCTCCGGATTTCTTCGCTTATCTGCGCGCTTTGCGTGAGGCCGAGATGCCCGCGATGCGCCAGACCGCGGAATTGCTCGAACAGATCGACTTCAGCGATAAGGCCCGCCTGCTGCCCGAGCTCAAGCGGTTGATGGGCGAATTGAACAAGCTGCAGGCCGAATCCTGGGAGGCCATGCAGAAGCCGAAGGCCGAGCGCCGCCCTGCACTGGTGAAGGATTATGCGACGATCAACGACGCACTGCTGCCGACGCTCGACAGCATCGCCGTCAGCCTGGCCGTCGCCGTCAGCCATCAGGATGCCGAGATCGATCAGCTGCTGATGATCAAGCAGATGGCGTGGCTGATGCGCACCGTCGCGGGCGACGCAACGACACTTCTTTCGAGCAGCCTCGCAACTGGCAAGCTTCCCCCGAACGGTCCGACGACCTATGCCAAATATGTCGGTGGCATCGACATGGCATGGCTGGCGCTGCAGAGCGCGACGGCGGGCGCCAGTCTGTCGCCGGATGTGGTCAAGGCGATCGATCTTGCCAAGACGACCTATTTCGACCCGAACTATGCCGGTCTCCGCGACCGTCTGGCCGCCGCCTTGGCAGCCGGCACGCCGCCCGAGATGAAGGCCAACGACTGGAGCCAGTTCTCGGTGCCGCGCATGGGCACCGCGGTCGCGGTCGCCGAACGTGCGCTTGATCAGGCCATCGATCGGGCAGCGGAGCACATCACGATCGCACAGCGCGCCCTCGCCATGCAAACCGCGTTTCTGCTGATCGCCATCGCTGCAGCCATCGGCAGCATGATTGCTGTCGCTCGCCGCGTCATCGTTCCGCTCAATGGCATCCGCGACGCCATGCTACAGGTCGCCGGCGGTGACCTGTCGGTGAAGGCCAGCTACACCGAGCGCCATGATGAGATCGGTGCGCTTGCTGGCGCCTTGGAGACCTTCAAGCAGCAGGCCCTCGAAAAAGGCCGGATCGAGGAGCAGGAGCGCGAACGCAACGCGCATGCGGCCAATCGCCAGCAGACCATCGAGCAGTATATCGGCCAGTTCGAGGTTCAGATGCAGGACACGCTCGGCACCCTGGGCAGCGCCTCGGACCAGATGAGCACGACGTCGGACGGCATGGCTGCGGTCTCGAGCCAGACCAATGCCCGGGTTCAGGATGCTGCGCGTGCATCCAACGACGCCTCGGCCAATGTGCAGAACGTCGCCGCCGCCGCCGAAGAGCTCAGC
>NZ_JBIISY010000446.1:0-2521 GCF_044340795.1 Tardiphaga sp. | reverse complement strand
GCAAGCCAAACATGGCACCGCGAGCAGTAGCCCTAGTCGGTTTCGGAGATTGGATATGCCGTCCAGACGCAGAGCGTATCTCAACGACAATATCAGAACCGAGCATCTGAAATGCTCGAACTGCCGAACCCAATCGTTTCTGATGAAGATCGAGCCCGATACTGGCGGAGGGGAGGTCCGGACCTTCGTATGTCCCCATTGCCAGGCGCGACGGCTGCTACGGCTGACGCCGCCGCAACGGGCGCTCGGCCTGACGTTCGTGGCGGAAGAGATCCGATGCTGATGAAGCGTTCGCTTCAAACCGGAGGCGCGTGCTTCGGCCGGCGGGCGCGGCATGCTTGATCATTTGTTAACCGCGACTCACTGACGCTCGAAACAGAGCATGATGCAATCGCGGGAGGCCCGCTTGGCCACATATGAGACGACATCTTACGCCCAGATGCGCCGCTGCCGGATGGCGCATCTCTATGGCGAGATGATCGATGAGCGCTTCAGCGAAGCGTTGGAGAGCAGTTCATCCGACAACGCTCATGTCGGTGGTTACGTCCATTCCGTGCGCCCCGACCTGACCTGCTGGCCGCTGCGATGGACGGTGACTGTCGAGGCTTTTCCGGTGGCGGCTCGCTCTATGGCTCTGGCCGGCTAGGAGTGCTGATCGGCGCGTCGTCAGTATTTGGCGAAGGGCGGACCGCTGAAATGATAGTTGAGGCCGCCGCGCACTGTATTGGTCTTCAGATCGACGTCCTGGGCAATCAGCCCATTCGGTGCCCCTCCGCCAGCCACAGGCGACGTCACCGACTGCTTGCCGAAATCCGCGTAGAGATATTCGACCTTCGCCGTCCAGTTCTTCGTAAAGGCGTGTTCGATGCCTGCGCCTGCAATCCAGCCGACCTTTGTCTTGCTGAAACCGGAGGTCGCGCTCTGGCCGGTCGTGTCCGCGTATGATGATGCGAATTTGAGGTCGGTCAGCGCGAGGCCGCCGGTGAGGTAGAACAGCGTGCGATCGACGGCGTAGCCAGCGCGAGGGCGCAGGGTCACCATCCAGTCGCTGCCGACAGAGCTTGTCGTGGTCAGCGAGCCGGCGGGGAAGGGCGCCGTTGCAGTGCGACTCTGGCGCAGGCCGTTATAACCGGCATCTGCCTCGATGCCGAACAGCCAGCGATCTACCTGATGATTGTAGCCGATCTGGCCGCCGCCGCTGAAACCGGTGGGGTTCAATGGCGGCGAGGCGGCAGCGAAGGCCTGCTGGTTGGCGATGGGGGCCGCACCATTGATAAATGCATTGCCCACATGGCTCGTGCCCCAGGCGCCGCCGACCTGGGCGCCGGCATACCATCCACCCCAGTTATAGGCAGCGTCCGTAATCGCAGGCGCCTTGGTCAGGATGCGCGACGATTGATCGGCCGCCGTGGCAGGCGCCACGCCGGACATCGCGATCAACAGTACCAGGCCAATCCGTCTCATCCCGAACCTTCGGCAGCCGGCGAAATCCGGCGGTCGGGGAAAATCCTAGCGAATCTTGGAAGGGGAGGCTGTCACCAGCCGGCAACAGCGGGGGAACAATACCGGAGTGTGGTTTACGGTCAGGACTTGCCGGGACAAGGCTGAAGCCACATCGGGTGGCTTTCCGTCATATGCTCCGGGCGGCAAGGCCGTCGGGCCGGAGCAGATATCGTCAGCACGTGACTGACCTCAGATGATGCCATTACGGACGGCATCGGTCGCGCGACCGGACGTCCGAGACTGGCAATCAGAAACGTGCGCGGAAGCCGTCGTAAGCGTGAGCAACGAGGATGCTTGCGCTGAGTACGCCGAACAGTGCGGTGACGGTGTCGATCATGGTCGTGGTCCTTCTCCCCCGCGCTGACCAAACGTCACGGGAGCCCGCACAGTCAAAGACAATCATGCGGCGATTTTCATTCGGTGACGCGGTGATGCGCCGATGCAACATTCACGCGTAGTAAACCGTGGCACCATCTTGCAGATTCCTTGGCAGGCGCGTGGCGCTGTGCGTGCGCAAGCTAGGCAACGGAATGAGAGAGGCGGTTTCCGGTCGAATGGCATCGGTGGTCTGCCGGGGATTCGCTGGCGAGGAGGGCTCCGCAAGGTGTCCTGCCAGCGGGATCGGGGATGCGAGGCGTGGGGAAGTTCAGTGGCTGATACGTTCGGAAGCGAGATCAATGTCGGGCCTCCGCCGGTGACGTTGCGCAAGCGGCGCTCGTTCGGCGTGATCGGCATCCTGGCCCTGTTGCTGCTGATCGGTGCGGCTGGCGGGCTGCTCTGGCTCAATCTGGACACTGTCACCGACGCTCTGCATGGCGTCGCCAGCCCTGCCTCGGGCAGCGCTTCGACCTCGGACGTGCTCGCCAGCGCTTCCGAGCCAACCGTCAGCGCAGCTGATTTCACCGCTTTCCAGCAGCAGACCGGCGATTCCATTCAGGGCGCCACCAATCTGTTGAATGCGCAGCAGGCCGAACTGAAGCGCCTGTCCGATCAGATTCAGGGACTGACCATGCTGGTC
>NZ_JBIISY010000445.1:0-2523 GCF_044340795.1 Tardiphaga sp. | reverse complement strand
AAACACTCGGTCGGCGTCACAGCCTCGCCGTTGATATTCTGAATGCAATGACGGGGCATGGACGAAAGACTGTCGCCGACACCTATGGTGAGTTTCCGCCCGACGCGTTGAAGCGGGAGTTGATGAAAATTCCAACCTTAGACGTCCGATAGCAGTTCCGGTTAGGCTCCCGTGCTACGAACTGTGGTTCGAATCCCCTCCCGGACAAAATGCGCGCGATAGCGCGGGGCACAGCGATCGTTACCCGAAGGGCCGAGACGCCATCAGCGGCTCGGTGAGCGAAGCGAGTAGAGCCCGTTTCCGGCGAAGCCGGATGCCCCCAAACGGACTTGCTTCATTTCCTCAACTGACGGCTAATCTAACAATGAGTCGGATAATCTTCCTTGTGCTCGCTTATCTCGTTGCATTCGCTTCATCTGCAAGCGCCGCGGACCTGATAGGGCGTGCGTCCGTCGTTGATGGCGATACGATAGAGCTACATGGCACGCGCGTACGGCTGTTCGGGATCGATGCCCCCCGTCCGCGCAACTGTCCGCGACGGTATGGGAAAGGATTATCGCTGCGGCCAGACTGCGGCCAATGCGCTAGCCGACCTGATCGACGGTAAGCCGGTCGCCTGTAAGCCTCGCGGACCTGACCAGTATGGAAGGATGTGTGGCCGTTTGTAAAGTCTCGGGCCTCGACCTTGGAGAGTGGCTGGTGCGACGAGGGCTCGCGATCGACTATGCTTATTACTCGAAGGGGCGCTACCGCGCGGCGCAGGGCGAGGCCTCGAAGGCGCGGACGGAGGTCTGGTCGGGTGACTTTGTCGAGCCGCGCTACTTTCGGTCGTGTCTGAAAAGTGGGAGATTTGCCGTCGGATTGCTCCTCCCGTTGACGAGGTAAGCCGATGGCGTTGCCGCCGCTCTATAAGTATATGGATGTCGAAGGCGCGAGGTTGACCCTAGGCAATCGTACGTTCAGGCATGCGAAGCCCTCGGACTTCAACGATACGGAAGACCTGACGATCCAGTCGATTTTTCCGGAAGATCTGCAAACGGCGCTGAAGCGTGCAAGTGACGGCATTCTCGATGTCATTTTACAACATCTGAATAATCGGCCTACCTGCCCATCGCCGATGCGCGAGAAACTCGCGCAAATCCAGGCTCTGCTACGCGCTGACCCCAAACTCGCCGAGTGGATGAGGGCGGAGATCAAGAAGGGCGGGCTCGACTGGGCCTACGATCCGGCGCATATGCGGGCTGTCGCTGAAGCGACGATCGCCGACGTCAACGAGTTCATGCAGGGATGGCGCGTCCTGTGCGTCACCACCCATAAGGATTCGGAGAAGATGTGGTCGGGCTATGCAGGGAACCACACCGGTATTTCCCTGCGTATCGAACCGAGCATCGAGAAGGATTCCAAGTTTCAAAAGTCATGCCCGTCGTCTATCAAGCGAAGCGGCCTCCGCTTTACGACGACACGCTGGAGTTCGTTGCAGGTGGTCTCTTTGGCGACCGGGATGCCCGCTCCTTGGCGATGATGAACAAGATCATCTATGCCAAGACCCTTCCCTGGCAGCATGAAGGCGAATACCGCCTTGCCATTCCAATCGCACCCGGCGAAGAGCCATGGAATACATTGCCGTATCATCTGGAGGAAATCACCGAGCTCAAAATCGGCGCAGCCATGACAGATGCAGACAAAGAGGACATCGTCGACAAGGCAAAAGCGGTCAATCCGGACATCAAGGTCTTTCAGGCCAAGAAGGACAACGAGGGGCGGATCAGTTTCGACCAATTGTGATTGACCTGATTGCGGCATACACCCCTAACGCAATCGCTCCGCAGCAGACGTTCCACGCCAGCCGGCACGAGATGGCCGTGCGTCTTGAGGTAATACGCGGCAAGGCTCTGTTCCTTGCGGTAATGCTTCAGCACGAAGAAAATCTTGCGATACGACGAGGGCGCAACGTGGAAGTAGTACATCGCCTCGTTCCACACGGTTATTTTCGCGCTCGGCATGTGCTACCTTGGGTCCATGTGTGGGATTTGCATCCGACGAGTACAGGCGGGTCTTCGCTTCCCAAATCGAAGCGATGGAGCTTCTTGGTCTCGCCGACGCCGATAGGAACAGAAAAGTTCTTCGTCAACGCGACGCCCTGCGTTGCAAAGAACATTTGCGCGGCGGCCTCGAAGTCATTGCCGGCGTGCGCATTGCTGACCGAACCGACTCTTTGGAAATTGTTGACGTTCATGCCTGGCGCCAAGCTAGATGTAATGCCTAAACATAAGGGGTTTTGAGGTGACCTCCGGGATCGCCGTAAGGATCTCACCGATGTCGTCCGCAAAGCGGAGCGTCACCGGGAGTCCATCTCCGAAGATGCAGGCATTAAAATTAACCTTGGTCAATGCCAGAATATCGGCGACCACTTGTTCAATGTTAGAGGCCCCGAAGACGATACGAATTTTGATCGGCGATGGCACCTCTCGGCCTGGATACGTCAAGAGGTGGGGCACGTATCCTGAACTCCAGAGAAAGGCG
>NZ_JBIISY010000227.1:0-9353 GCF_044340795.1 Tardiphaga sp. | reverse complement strand
CTATGCCTATGTCGATATGAACCTGATCATCGCAAACGACCAGGGCGGTCCAGCAGCCAGCGTCTGGTACAATGCAGGCATCTACGAAAAGTATCTCAAGTCAGTCAGCAATCCGGACCGGCTGCCGATGGCGGACGATCATGAGCCGAGCCGTTTCTACGCGCGGAATGGATCGATCATTGGCGAAACTGGCCTTGGCGAAGCCGGCTACAAGGTCACCACGAACGAGCAGACCTGGTTCCGTGCCGGCACCAACATCCGCGGCTTCAGCTATTCGCTCCGCAATAATCACAGCACCGATGTGTCCCTTCTCGAAGCTGGCAACGACATCATCGGCGCCGTCGGTCGCTATGCCGGTTCGATCCGGATCGAAGGGCCGGGCTCCCTGATGCTCGCCGCGGGGCGCGATATTTTCGGCGGCACCGGCAAGGACGGCTTCAACTTCGCGACCAGCATTTCGATCCGGAGCGAAGGCAACCGGCGCTGGGACGGCAACAACCGGCCGGTTCTGATGTCCGACATCAAGGGATTGCCGGAGGATGGCGCCAGCGTGACCCTGATGGCGGGCCTCAATGGCAAGCAGCCGGCCTATGCGGATTTCTCGGCGGCCTATCTCGATCCGGCCAATGTCGCGGCAATGCCTGACTATCTCAGGACGACACTGGATGACGGCACCGTCGTGCCGCTCTATCTGATCGATCACATGAAAAAGGACGAGACCGGGCAGATCCGAACGGTGCGCCGCGGCCTCGTCTCCTTCATGGAGGAAATCACGGGCGAGGCGCTCGCGCCGCTGTACGCCTGGGAGCGCTTCCAGGCCTTGCCGCAACTGACGCAGCAGATCTTCCTGCGCCGCGTCTATATGCAGGAACTGCGTGACGCCGGGCGCGACCAGCTCGAACCCGGACAGAACGGCCTGCCATTGAACGGCGGCTACAACCGCGGCTATGCAGCGATCACGACCTTGTTCCCAGGCGATGGCTGGAAGGGAGATATCGTCTCGGGTTCGCTGACGATCCGGACCATGGGCGGCGGCGATATCGAGACGCTGACCCCGGGCGGCGGCTTGCAGGTGGCAGCGCTCAGCACCGATGTGCCCGCAGGGGCTGGTCTCGTCACGTTGTCCTCGGGGCACATCAATATCTTCGCCAGGGAGGACGTGATCGTCAATCGATCGCGCATTCTAACCTTCGTGCCCGAGGTGACCAGGCGCGGCAGCGACATGATCATCTGGTCCACGGTCGGTGACGTCGATGCGGGGCGTGGTGCGAAGACACTCCGGGTGCCATCCGCGCCGGACATCGTGACCGATGAAGATGGTGTGACCCGCATTCTCGAACGTGTCGACATGAGCGGTAGCGGCATCGGCACCATCGGCGACGGCGACGTCACGCTCGTCGCGCCTCGCGGCACCGTCAATTTCGGTGATGCCGGCGTGCGTGTGGCACGCGACTTCTATGTCGCAGCAGATCGCGTATTGAATGCGACCAATATCGATCTCGGCGGTGTGGCGAAGGGACTTCCGCCGGTGCCAAAGGAAGTGCCGGCCATCGCGCGGACGGAGAACGACAACAAGGCGGCGACCGATGCCGCCAAGACGTCATCACAGACGACCACGTCGCAAGCGCCATCCGTCATCATCGTCGAGGTGCTCGGCTATGGCGGCGGTGACAGCGAAACGGACCGACAGCGCGAGGAGGAACGCAAACGGCACAATCAGAACCGGCAGAGTTATGATCCGAATGCACCTGTTCAAGTTGTTGGGCATGGCAACTTGACGGCTGACCAGATGGCATTGCTGACCTCCGGGGAGCGCGCACGCAAATTGCAACAGCAATAGGTTTTCGGCACCAGCTGAAGCGCTCAAATGCCAGATGCACTTGCAAGTGAGTTGCAATAAGATCCGTTTTCGGCCATCCTGCTGAAATGGATGCCAAATCGCCTGCCATTGCTGCTGCGCCGTTGAGTTCCCCCACATCCGCGCCCGCCGTCGATCTGCCGGGCTGGCGGACGAGCGGGGGGGATCCGTCGCTGGCGGGCATGTTCGGCTCGGTGCGGACCGTCAAGAACGGCTCGTTCTGGCGCAAGCTGGTGGCGTTTCTCGGCCCCGGCTATCTCGTCGCCGTCGGCTATATGGACCCCGGCAACTGGGCCACCTCGCTGGCCGGCGGGTCCAAGTTCGGCTACGCGCTGCTGACCGTGGCGCTGGTCTCCAATCTGATGGCCATCGTGCTGCAGTCGCTCTGCGCGCGGCTTGGCGTCGGCGCGGGCAGGGATCTCGCCCAGGCCTGCCGTGATGCCTATCCCAAACCGGTTGCCTGGCTGTTGTGGATCTCGGCCGAGATCGCCATTACCGCCACTGACCTCGCCGAGGTCATCGGCACCGCCATCGGCCTCAATCTGCTGTTCGGCATTCCGCTCGAGATCGGCGTCATCATCACCGCGCTCGACGTGTTTCTCATCCTCGCGCTGCAGGCCTATGGCTTCCGCTGGATCGAGGCTTTTGTGGTTGCGCTGCTCGGCGTCATCGCGGCGTGTTTCGCGATCCAGATCGCCATGGCCGATCCCGACTGGGGGCAGGTGATCCGCGGTTTCGCGCCGACCACCGAGATCGTCGCCAACAAGGAAATGCTCTTCCTCGCCCTCGGCATTCTCGGCGCGACGGTCATGCCGCATAATCTCTATCTGCATTCCGGCCTCGTGCAGACGCGCGGCTATGGCCCCAGCGTCGCGGAGCGGAAAGAGGCGATCAAGCTCTCCACCTGGGATTCGACCATCGCGCTCTGCCTCGCGCTGACCATCAATGCCTCGATCCTGATCCTTGCCGCCGCCACCTTCCACAAGGCCGGCAATACCGAGGTCGCCGAACTCGATCAGGCGCATGCCTTCCTGGCGCCGCTGCTCGGCTCCAGCCTCGCGCCGACCCTGTTCGCCATCGCGCTGCTCTGCTGCGGCCTGAACTCGACCATCACGGCGACGCTGTCCGGCCAGATCGTGATGGAAGGCTTCCTGCGGCTGAAACTGGCGCCGTGGCTGCGCCGCATGATCACCCGCATGATCGCCATCGTGCCGGCGGTGGGCGTGACCATCTGGTATGGCGAGAAGGGGACGGGGCAATTGCTCATCCTCAGCCAGGTGGTGCTGAGTTTGCAGTTGCCGTTTGCCGTGGTGCCGCTGGTGCTGTTCACCGCCAGCAAGCGCAAGATGGGCCCGTTCATCGCGCCGCGCTGGGTCACGGCGCTGGCGCTGATCACCGCGGTGGTGATCATCGCGCTCAACATCAAGCTGGTGGTGGATTTCTTTTTGGGGTGATTAGGTTCGCCCAATTCTCCCCACGTCATACGCGGGCTTGACCCGCGTATCCATCTTTCGTCATGGGGGTGAGAAGTTGGGTCACCGGGTCAAGCCCGGTGATGACATCGAGTATGTAGCGAGTGCCGGCTACTCCTCCGGCTCGCCCATCATCTCGCCGTTCTCATCCACGCGCAGCCAGCCACTCGGCGCCAGCCGCTGCTGCGGCAGATAGCGGCCCTTGTAGTCCATCTTCTTGGATCCCTCGATCCAGTAGCCGAGATAGACGTAGGGCAGGCCCATTTTTTTGGCGCGCTCGATGTGGTCGAGGATCATGAAGGTGCCGAGCGAGCGGGCTTCCTCGCCGGGCTCGAAGAACGAATAGACCATCGACAATCCGTCGCTCAGCACATCGGTGAGCGCCACCGCCAGCAGGTCCTCGCCGCGGCCGGTGATGCCGCTGTCGGGGCCGCGGCGGCGATATTCGATGATGCGGGTCTCCACATGGGAGTCCTCCACCATCATCGCGTAGTCCAGCACCGTCATGTCGGCCATGCCGCCGAGCCGGTGACGCTGGTCGAGATAGGCGCGGAACACGGAATACTGTTCGGAGGTCGGCACCGCGCCGCGCTGCTCGCCGATCACGTCGCTGTTGCGCGCCTGCACCTTGCGGAAATTGCGCGACGGCTTGAACTCATTGGCGACCACGCGCACCGACACGCAGGCGCGACACTGGTCGCAGGCCGGGCGATAGGCAATCGACTGGCTGCGGCGGAAGCCGCCATGGGTCAGGAGGTCGTTGAGGTCGCCGGCCTTGTCGCCCACCAGATGCGTGAACACCTTGCGCTCCTGTCGGCCCGGCAGATACGGGCAGGGCGACGGCGCCGTCAGATAGAATTGCGGGGTGTCGCGGGAGTGTTGGGTCACGGGTCGATATGGGGCTCCGAAGCAGGCTGACACAGCATTGCGCCGACCGGGCTAACGGTCAATGAATTTACCCGGTGTAGCGATTGATCGATGTCAAATTCAGCCGGCGTAACCGAGTTTCGCCCGGGCGACGGAGGCATTCACCACCACGGTTCCCAGCACGAGGTCATGCAGTAGCTGCCGGCGGCCATTGAGCAGGCCGACGACCAGCACCAGCGGCGTCAGCAGCGAGACCGAGGCCCAGAACAGCACCGCATGCGCAGCACCCAGCACGAAATAGCCGGGCTGACCGGAGAAGGTGCGCATCTGCAGGTCCATCATCCGCATGCCCCAGGTGGCGGAATGCGGTCCGCCCAGCGACATGCCGTAATAGACGATCGGCCAGATGATCGAGGCCGGCGAAATCAGCCAGAACAGCCCCCAGCCGAGACCGAGCGTCATCACCCCGAACACCGCGATGAATACCCAGGCCAGGATGATCGGGATCGAGATCACGACGACGTCGACAAGGAAGGCAACGGAGCGCCGTGCCAGCACGCCCCGGAACAGGTCGGGCTGGGCATAGGGATCGAACGCGTGCGCACGCGGCGGCGTGCCATTGCTGCGCCAGGTATCACCCTGCTGGCTGCCGTTGCGCGGACCCGTGTCGGACATGGATGGCTCCTCCCTCATCACAGGAGATCACATGGCGATGATCGGGGGAGGGTACAAGAGTGCGAGCCCCCGCCTGTCATTCCGGGGCGCGTCGAAGACGCGGACCCGGAATCTCGACATGGGAGTCTCCGATGACCCAAGCCACTCGAAGATTCCGGGTTCGCGCTGTCGCGCGCCCCGGAATGACAATCAGGCCTGCTTCGCAACTGCGTCAAACAGCGCAAGGTTCAGCCGCTTGAGGTCGTTGTTCACCGGCTCGGGCTGCGACGAGAACTTTGCGATGGTCAGTTCCGCGACCGGGTCCACATAGAGCATCTGCCCGTGGATGCCGAGCGTGAAGAAGGCGCCGCTGGCATTGCCGGCCTGATACCATTTGTTGCTGTACCGGCCCTCGGGCAGCCAAGCGACGCCCGGGCCTGCGCGCCAGGCTTCGGCGGAGCCGTGCGCGATGGTGTCCTCCACCCAGTGGTGGGAGAGGATGCGGCGTCCGTGCAGCGTGCCGCCCAGCCGCATCAACTCGCCAATGCGGGCGAAATCGCGCGGGGTCATGCAGAAGCCGCCGCCGGTGCGGGCGAGGCCGGTCGCATCCACGGTGATGCAGGCATCCTGCCGTGCGCCGATCGGCTGCCACAGGCGTTCGGAGACAAAACCACTGAAGCGCCGGCCGGTGGCGCGCTCGATCACCAGCCCGAGCACATCCGAATTCGGCGAGCAGTAGTGGAACGGTCCGCCATGATCACCTGCGCCTTTTTGCAGCGAGGCGAGGAAAGCGATGAGCGAATCGGGGGTGTCGCCGGGCACCGCCGGCTCGAGCAGTCCGGCGCGGCGATAGCGCGCAAAATCGCCGCGGGGGTCCTGATAGGTCTCCGAGAAGTCGAGGCTGACCCGCATGTCGAGCACGTCGCGGATGCGGGCATCCGCATAGGCCGATGATTTGAGTTCGGGGACGTAATGCGGCACGGGCGCATCGAGGTCGATCAGCCCGTCGTCATACGCGATGCCCGCGACGACGGCCGTGACGGACTTGCTGGACGAAAACAGGATGTGCCGCGACTGCAGCGTGAAGTTCGCCGCATGGTAGTCCGCAATGACGCGGCCGGATTTCATCACCACCATGGCATCAGTTGACGTCCTGCGCAGGGCGTCCGCGATCGTCATGGTCTCTTCGCCCGTCGCCAGCGTCAGGCCAAGGAGATCGCCGGGAGCGACCACAGCATCCTCGGTCAAGCCCGGCGTCGCCGCAATCCGTGCTGTCGGGATCAGTTCGGAGACGTGACGAAACGCCCACACATTCCATGGCGCCTGCCGCCAGTTGGAGAGGCGGACATCGCTGCGCGCAAATCCATAGGCGGCTTCGAATGCCGACAGTTTTGCATGGCCTGTCATGGATCGCGTCTCGTCTGTGGGAGTGAGCTGTTGAGTGGCGTTAGTGCTGCTGCGGACCGGCGAGCGCGGTCGTGCCGCCGACGAGACAGCCGACAGGTGCCTCACCGGCAAAGCCGAGACGGACGCCGATCTCGGACAGGGCGCCGAGCGGTCGTCCCTGCAGCACGGTGATGCGCTGGCTGTCCCTTCCGACGAGTCCGTTTTTCAGCAACCCGAAGGCAAGGGCCGCCGCCGCAATGCCTGTTGCGGCATCTTCCGGATAGCCCGACGATTTCGGAAACTGCCGCGCTTCAAAGCGGCGCTCGCTCTCGCTGGCGACCGCGTAGGGATAGAGCCCGGTGGAGCCGATGCTGTCGCAGCAGGCTTCGGTGGTCGGCATGACGGTCTGCAGATCGTTCAGCCGCTCCACGCTCTTCATCGGGATCAGCGTTTTTACGCGCGAGGTGACGGCATTCTGGATCGGCAGGTCCAGCAAATCGCTGCGCGTGATCCGTAACGCTGACAGCACGGCGTCTTCCTGCGCAGGCGTGAGATCGACGACCTTGCCGACCGGCTGGGTGATCTCGACATAGGGATCTGCGGCGTTCGCCGTATCGACGAAGCCGGTGACAGGCCCGCTGCGTGTTTCGATGCGGACCTGATGCGATCGGAGCTGCCCCAGCGTCGCCATCGTCCACAGCGCGCCGATGGTGGCGTGGCCGCACATTTCCATCTCGTGGCGCGGCACCCAGAAGCGGAAGGTGTAATCGGCATCGCCGCCCGAGGCAGGCAGGACGAAGCCGGATTCATGGCCGTAGTCCGCGGCGATGCGCTGCATGTCGGATGGGGCGAGGGCACCGGCATCGACGACGATCGGGCAAGGATTCCCGCCCGCGCCCTGATGCGTGAAGACGTTGACCAGTGTGATGTCAGTCATGACAGAGAATTCCCGTCCTGCTCCGTTGCGCGTCGCATCAGAGTAGGAGGCACTAGACTCGTCCGCGCGACCCAACGGGCCTTAATGCGTGTCGGATCGGGCCATCCGGCGGGCATCGCCTGGCGTGATCCCGGCGACGCGCCGCATCAGGCGCGCGAGGGCCGAGCCGGACTCCAGGCCCACCCGCCAAGCCACTTCGCCGACCGGCAGATCGGTCGTGCCAAGCAATGCTCGCGCACGCGCGATCCGCTCGCGATCGTGGAATTCGCCGATCGTCATCCCGGTCTTGTCCCGGAACAGGCGCGTGGCATGGCGGCGCGACAGGCCGAATGCATCGGCGATCTGATCGAGCGATAGAGTGTCGCAGACGTTGGTCGCGATGTAGGATTTGATCTCGGACGCGAGTGCGTCGCCATGTGTCGCCGGGCTCGCTGCGCTGAGTTGCTCGCCGCGCTCGATTTGCGCGAGACAGTCGATGAGCAGTGCCGCCACCAGATGTCCGCGGACGGACTGCGCGGCGCGGTCCGCGGGATCGTATGTCTCGCACAGGCCGAGCAGCGATCGCATCTGCGGTGTCGTGGCGAAAAACGTGGGCGCGCCGAGCTTGGCACGCACGCGGCTGAGCGAGCCGAGCCGGGTTTCGATCGCCGTCAACTGGTCGTCGCTCGTGTAGATGGCGAGGTGATTGTTGCCGGCCCGGCGTGCGGCCGTCTGATGCCCGAGCGTCCTGGGTACGACGGCAAATTGCTGTTCGCTCAGCCAGCTGCCGGCCTTGCGGCTTTCATCGCGAAAATCCACCGCGCCTATGCGCGGCAGCATGATCATCAGGCAATCGTGCCAATGCCACGGCGTGTGGTAGTCATCGCCGCCACCGAGCAGCGCGAGGTGATCGTCGTCGGATGCGAGCATGCGCGCATCCGACGAACTCTCACGCAGCGTCTGCAGGGAGCGGAGCATGAGCGGGCAGCGCCTTATCGTGCCGCCTTGATCCGCTCGGCTGCTTCCGGCGCGAAGTAAGTCAGCACGCCATCGGCGCCGGCGCGCTTGAATGCCACCAGGCTCTCCATGATGACGCGGTCGCGGTCGAGCCAGCCATTGTTGATGGCGCCCATGATCATCGAATATTCGCCGGACACCTGATAGGCGAAGGTCGGCACTGCAAACGTGTCCTTCACGCGGCGGATGATGTCGAGATAGGGCATGCCCGGCTTCACCATCACCATGTCGGCGCCTTCGGCGAGATCGAGCTCGACCTCGCGGATCGCCTCGTCGGAATTGGCGGAGTCCATCTGATAGGTGCGCTTGTCGCCATTCAGCGTCTTGGCGGAGCCGATGGCATCGCGGAACGGGCCATAGAAAGCCGAGGCGTATTTCGCCGCATAGGCCATGATCTGCACGTCGCCGAAGCCCGCAGCATCCAGCGCCTCGCGAATGGCGCCGACGCGGCCGTCCATCATGTCCGACGGCGCGATGACGTCGCAGCCGGCTTCTGCCTGCACCAGCGCCTGGCGCACCAGCACCGCCACGGTCTCGTCATTGAGGATGCGGCCGTTCTGCAGCAGGCCGTCATGGCCGTGGCTGGTATAGGGATCGAGCGCGACGTCGCAGAGCACGCCGAGATCGGGGAATTCCTTCTTGATCGCGCGCACCGACTGGCAGACCAGATTGTCGCCGTTCCAGGCTTCGGAACCCGTCTCGTCGCGCAGGGACGGATCGGTATAGGGGAACAGCGCGATGCAGGGGATGTCGAGCTTCACCGCACGCTCGGCATCGCGCACCACCTGATCCACGGTCAGTCGTTCGACACCGGGCATCGAGGCGATCGGCGTGCGCGCATTGTCGCCTTCGACCACGAAGAGCGGCCAGATCAAGTCGTCGGTGGTGACGACATTCTCGCGCACCAGCCGGCGCGCCCATTCGCTCTTGCGGTTGCGGCGGGGGCGGGTGGTGAGGCCGAGGGAAGGGGCGTCATAGACGGACGATCGGGGTGCCTGTTCACGCAATTCGATGGGCCGCCCGAACTTGATCGCCATGATACCGTCTCCTGAACCGACCACTTCAACTCTCGGCCGGGAGGCCGACGTGGTGCTGCAACTTGGACTTGTTCCAAGTCTAGCATTTCCCGGCACTCACGTCACGATGGGGCTGAAAAATGCTAGACTTGGAACAAGTCCAAGTT
>NZ_JBIISY010000444.1:0-2531 GCF_044340795.1 Tardiphaga sp. | reverse complement strand
GGACCAGATGAGCACGACGTCGGACGGCATGGCTGCGGTCTCGAGCCAGACCAATGCCCGGGTTCAGGATGCTGCGCGTGCATCCAACGACGCCTCGGCCAATGTGCAGAACGTCGCCGCCGCCGCAGAAGAGCTCAGCACCTCCATCAACGACATCAGCCGCCAGGCCTCGCATGCGGCGGGCATCGCCAGCCGTGCTGTGCAACAGGCTCAGCAGACCGACAACACCGTGCAGGGCCTCGCTGCAAGCGCAGCCCGGATCGGCGAAGTGGTCGGCCTGATCAACGACATCGCATCGCAGACCAACCTGCTCGCGCTCAACGCCACTATCGAGGCCGCGCGCGCGGGCGAGGCCGGCCGCGGCTTTGCCGTGGTGGCGTCCGAGGTGAAATCGCTAGCGAGCCAGACCGCCAAGGCCACTGACGACATTTCCGAGCAGATTGCCGATGTCCAGCGTGTCGCGAATGATGCCATCGAAGCCATCAAGGCGATCGGCGGCATTATCGGCGAGGTCAATGAGGTGGCGACCGCGATCGCCGCGGCCGTCGAAGAGCAAGGCGCGGCGACGCAGGAAATCACGCGTTCGACCCAGCAGGCCGCAGATGGCACCCGCAACGTTTCCGACAACATCACCGGCGTCAGCGCGGATGCGGACGCCGCAGGTGCGGCTGCGCAAGATGTGAAAGTGGCCTCGGAAACGCTGGCGACGCAGACCCGCGAGCTCGGCTCGCAGGTCACGGATTTTCTTGGGAAGATCAGGGCTGCTTGAGCCGACAAGCCGGCTGGATTACCCGCGAAATCGCGTGATCCCCTAATCACAAACGCAACGTCGCCCGGTCAAGCCGGGCGACGTTTGATTAGCAGTTTATTCCCGTGCCACCACAGGCAGGCGCTCGAATTTCGCAGCGACCGAAGCCGGCACCGGCGTCATGTTCAGCGACGCACCGCGTTTGTCGGTTCGCGTCACCGACTTCAACCCATCCGCTCCCGCGACAATGTCGCCTTTGCGCAGCGTCGGGTCGTCCTCGATCTTCACCTGGGCGAGGCCCATCGCATCCTTGCCATTGCAGGTGCAGCCGGCCACGATCTCACTGCGGAATTTGAAGGCGTTCGGCAGATCGGAATAGGACTTGCCGTTTTCGGTCGTCGCGTGATCGATATTGCTGCCATAGACCACTTCGGTCTTGCTGGACGGACAGAAATTGTTGCACGACGTCGCGCGACTCTGATTGTCATTCGCCGTGATCGGGAAATAGCGGCCGTCGCAGGTCCGCACGCAATAGGCCTGTCCACTGGCGACACGGGGACGCTCGACACGCTGCGGCGGCGCGTCATCGAACATGCTCGGCATCCTGCCGCGCGAAAAGCCGCCAAACAATTCGGAGAAAAAGTCCTGAGCCTGAGCAGCGGGAACGGCAAAAGCCATCACGCCAAGCGCCAGTGCCGCCGCTCCAAGGAGCCGTCGTCCAGACATGTGGGTCATGGGTCTCGGCCCTCCAACTTCAGATCAATCTGTCTTGAACTCAGTACAACGATGACGCCGACAGGTTCATCGCCTGCTGGCCGGACTGCCCGGCCCGCGCCGGCTGCACGGAGATCACGGTTCGCGACGACGGCGCAGTGCGCGCCATTTCGCGGGAGGCTGCCGACTTCGGCAGCACCACGACCTTCGTCCCAACGTTCACGCGCCTGAAAAGGTCCTGCACATCTTCATTGGTGAGGCGGATGCAGCCCGACGACACGAATTTTCCGATCGTGGTGGGGTCGTTGGTACCGTGAATGCGATAGATGCTGGAGCCGAGATACATGGCGCGCGCACCGAGGGGGTTACCGGGACCGCCGGCCATGAAACGCGGCAGATAAGGCTGGCGGCGGATCATCTCTGCGGGCGGATGCCAGTCGGGCCATTCCGCCTTCCGCGTTACCGTTTCGGTGCCTGCCCAGGTAAAGCCATCGCGGCCGACGCCGACGCCATAGCGGATCGCACGGTTGTTGCCGAGGATGTAATAGAGCTGCGTGTTGCCGGTATCGATGACGACAGTGCCTGGTGCCTGATTGGACACGTAGTTCACCTCCGCACGGCGCAGACGTTCTGGCATCACATAGGATGCCGCGTCGCGCTCCATCTCCGGAGTCACCATGATGTTGTCTTCGAGAAAGCCGTCCTGCGAAGTCGGCGCGTAGCTCATCATCTGTGCCGATGCACTGCCGACGAATGCGGGAGCGACGAACAGACCAGCAGCGAGCGCGACCGCGCTGGATAGACGCAGAGCCGTGCGAGCGAAATCCTGTGCCATGTGACTGCCCCGTGGATGGATGCATCGGAAGCGATGCATCGTGGCGATGACCGCGCAAATAACATCGCGACGGGCAAACCGGTTCCGGCCGGCGCAATCAAGAAAGCGGCTTGTCAACCAGCCTGCCATCACGAATCCGCGATGGAACTTGTAAGGGTAGTCCTGTGTTGATGGCCGTTCCTTGCGCGGCCGCGACAGCGGCCACGCCAACGGAGGCGGCGTGCCGTGACAATC
>NZ_JBIISY010000226.1:0-9411 GCF_044340795.1 Tardiphaga sp. | reverse complement strand
CCCCCAGGGGCCGCCGTTGCTTCGTCGTTTTTCAACTGCCCTGTAGAGGACACCGCCCGTGTCAAAGACCGCCGTTCCCGCCCCGCAGCTCTCGCTCCCGAAGGACAAGATCAAGATCCTTCTGCTCGAGGGCGTCAATGACAGCGCCGTCGAGCTGATCGATATCGCGGGCTACACCAATGTCACGCGCCTGACCAAGGCCCTCGGCGGCAGCGAACTCAAGGAAGCCCTCAAGGGCGTGCATCTGCTCGGCATCCGCTCCCGCACCCAGATCACCCAGGACGTGCTGGATGCCGCCGACCGCCTGATCGCCATCGGCTGTTTCAGCGTCGGCACCAATCAGGTGGATATCGATGCCGCCCGCCGCAGCGGCATCCCGGTGTTCAACGCACCGTTCTCCAACACCCGCTCGGTGGCGGAGCTGGTGATGGGCGAGATCGTGATGCTGCTCCGCCGCATCGTCGATCGCTCGGTCGCCGCGCATGACGGTAAGTGGGACAAGTCGGCCACCAACAGCCACGAAGTCCGCGGCAAGACGCTGGGCATCGTCGGCTATGGCAATATCGGCTCGCAGCTCTCCAACCTCGCCGAAACCTTCGGCATGAAGGTGATCTATTACGACCACACCGACCGCCTCCGTCACGGCAACACCGAAGCGGTGGCGACGCTGCAGGACTTGATGGCGCAGAGCGACGTGGTCAGCATGCATGTGCCGGAGACGCCGGCGACCCAGGGCATGATCGGCGCGACTGAATTGTCATGGATGAAGGATGGCGCCTATTTCATCAATAACAGCCGCGGTACGGTGGTCGATCTCGACGCGCTCGCAGAGGTGCTCCGCAGTGGCAAGCTGCGCGGCGCGGCCGTGGACGTGTTCCCGGTGGAGCCCAGCTCCAACCAGGAGAAGTTCGTCACCCCGCTGCAGGGCCTGCCCAACGTGCTTCTGACGCCGCATGTCGGCGGCTCCACGGAAGAAGCCCAGGAGCGCATCGGCGCCGAAGTCGCGCGAAAACTGATCGACTACAGCGACACCGGTTCGACCGTCGGCGCGGTCAACTTCCCGCAGGTGCAGCTGCCTGCGCGTCCGCAGGGCACGCGCTTCATTCAGGTCCAGCGCAACGTGCCGGGCATGCTCGGCCGCCTCAATGAGGTGCTGGCCCGCCACGCCGTCAACATCGCTGCGCAATACTATGAGACCAACAACGATGTCGGTTATGTCGTGCTCGATGCCGATGCGTCGGCTGCCGACAGCCAGCGCGTCCTCGAAGACATCCGCGGGCTGGACGGCACGATCCGCGCACGTCTGCTGTATGAATACAAAGATTAAGTCGGACGCCCGCTACATCGGGCAGGGACCAGGCATTTGACTTATCCGAGCTACAGATTCTCCGTGGCGCCGATGATGGAGTGGACCGACAGTCATTGTCGCGTTTTCCATCGTCTTCTGACGCGGCGCGCTCTGCTCTATACGGAGATGGTCACCACGCCTGCGATCATTCACGGCGATCGTAAGCGGCTGCTCGGCTTTGATGTCAGCGAGCATCCGGTCGCGTTGCAGCTCGGTGGCTCTGATCCCGAAAAGCTTGCCGAAGCCGCGAAGATCGGTGCCGATTTCGGTTATGACGAAATCAACATCAATGTCGGCTGTCCCTCGGACCGCGTGAAGGAAGGCCGTTTCGGCGCCTGCCTGATGGCGGAGCCCGATCTTGTCGCGCGTTGCGTGGCTGCCATGAAGTCTGCGGTCGATGTGCCGGTCACCGTGAAGTGCCGCATCGGCGTCGATGATCAAGATCCCGAAGTGGCGCTTGATGCTCTGGCAAAGGCAGTGGTGGCTGCGGGCGCGGATGGTCTGATCGTGCATGCGCGCAAGGCGTGGCTGAATGGCCTGTCACCGAAAGAGAACCGCACCATCCCGCCGCTGAACTATGATCGCGTCTATCGGCTCAAGGCCGCGATGCCGGATGTGCCGATCGCCATCAATGGGGGGATCCCAGGCGTCACCGAAGCCAAGGAGCATCTCGCGCATGTGGATGGCGCGATGATGGGACGTGCGGCCTATCAGGAGCCTTGGCGTCTGCTTGCGGTGGATCCTGAAATCTTCGGCGAGCCGGCGCAGCATGCCACGATGAAGGACGCGATGGAGGCGATGATGCCCTATATCGCGGACCAGCTCGCACGGGGCACGCGGCTGCATTCGATCACGCGGCACTTCGTCGGCGCGTTCCATGCCGTGCGCGGCGCACGGGCGTTTCGTCGGCATCTCGCCGAATACGGCGTGAAGCACGGCGCAGGTATCGATGTGCTGCGCGATGCGATCGCGCTGGTCGAGGACGAGCCGGTCGCGGCCGAGGCGGCTTGACGGTGATCGTAGGATGGGTTGAGCGCAGCGATACCCATCACCACCAGCGCTTGAGATGATGGGTATCGCTGCGCTCAACCCATCCTACGGCCTCAGCGCTTCACGGATAACCGCGCAGCTTCAGCTTGTCGGCGCGCACTTCCCAGCTTTCCAGCCGGTCCAGGAAGCTCATGCCGAGCAGGTTGCCTTTCATCAGCCCGCGCTGGACGATGAGGGCAGGAACCGAACGCTCCACCAGTCTGCCGACGGCAAGACGATCCAGCGTCAGCCGCGCCGCCTTGGTGCGGCCAGAGACGGTTTCGACATCGATATTGTAGGTCAGCAACTCGACCGGCAGGCCGATCGCCTTGGCGGTCTCATAGGACAGGATCACCGAGGTGGCGCCTGTGTCGATGATCATCGGCGTGGTGACGCCATTGATCGCGGCCTGCAAGGCGAACTCGCCGCCATTGCCGCGCGGCACGTCCACGATGCGCGGCATCGGCGGCACCTGCTTGCGCAGGATTTCGGTGACGAGGGTGCTCGCCTTCGTGATCTGGCCGGGATCGCCATAAGCGAGCGCGGCGCCTGCGGTGGCGAGGATCGCGATGATCAGCAGCAGGACGCGCGTCATGCAGCGCCCCCGACCGCAATGTTGCTCAGTTGGTGGCCGGCCGCGGCTTGCGGGCAAAGGTCGAAGGCGGTGCGAAGCCTGCCTCCGTCATGCGCGTTTCCAGCGTCGCCATGATGCTCAGGCGTTCCGCGCTCTCCATGCGGCCCCAGCGTGCGATTTCCTGCAGCGTGCGTCCGCATCCGAGGCAGAGCTTGGCTTTGGGATCGATGACACAGATGGCGACGCACGGTGTTTCTTTGTTCATCCAGGGATATGAGGTGGTTCGGCGCGGTTGCGCAAGGTGCTGGCGTTACAGTCCGGTTCCCGCATTCATGATCGGCTTGTTGCGCGGACGCCGCTTCTCGTCGGTGATTTCGTAATCCGGCTGCAGCGGCGGCGCGTCTTCCATCACGGGCGCCAGCGCCGACATCACGCGCTCCGGCGGGAAGGTGATGATCACTTCGGTGCCGATGCGGAGCTTCGATTTCAGCGTGAACGTGCCGCCATGCATGTCGATCAGGCTTTTCGCGATCGGCAAGCCGAGGCCGGCGCCTTGCTCGGCCGACTTGATCGAGTTCGAGCCCTGGCCGAACGAGGCCAGCACGATCGGAATCTCGTCTTCGGCGATGCCCGAGCCGGTATCCTTGCAGCTCAGATACTGGCCGCCCGAGGCGGTCCAGCCGACCTTGAGCCAGATCTCGCCGCCTTGCGGCGTGAACTTGATGGCATTGGAGAGCAGGTTGAGCACGATCTGTCGGCAAGCGCGCTCGTCGCCCCAGACGCGCGGCATGCCGTGTTCGAACACTTCGTGGATGGTGATGCCGCGGCTGGTGGCGCGAAGCTTCAGCAGATGGTGGCAATCGGCGACCACATGCTCGAGCGAGACCGCTTCTTCATTGAGCTCGTAGCGGCCGGCCTCGATACGCGACAGGTCGAGAATCTCGTTGATCAGATTGAGCAGGTGGACGCCGGAATTGTGGATGTCCGCCGAATAGTCCTTGTAGACGGCGACTGCATGGGCGCCGAAGATCTCGCTCTTCATCACTTCCGAGAAGCCGAGAATGGCATTCAGCGGCGTGCGCAATTCGTGGCTCATCTGCGCAAGGAAGCGCGACTTGGCGACATTGGCGGCTTCAGCGCGGTGGCGTGCCTCGTCCGAGATCGCCTTGGCCTGTTCGAGTTCGCCGATCAGCGCATCCTTCTCCGCACGCGCTTCCAGCGCGGCGAGGGTGGTCGAATGCAGGCGCTGGGCGAGCAGGATGAAATAGCCCTCGGCCGCGACAGCCAGTGCGGCGAGGACATAGTTGTCGAAATTGCCACGCAGGATGAAGCTCATCGCCACGCCAAAAGTCACCGGCGCGGTGGCGGCGATGGCGGCGATCGGCAGGCTCGATGCGAGCATGCTGGAGACGGCCACCACCAGCAGCATCAGGAACATCATCAGCGAATTGGAGACGACGTCGGCGCCGGTGGGATGTACGAGGATCGCCGTCCAGGCGAGGCCGTAGACGAAATCCAGCGCGACGAACCGCCTGCGCCACTTGCGCGTGGTGTTCGGGCCTGGTGGTTCCGCCAGATAGCGATTGCAGGCACGCAGGATCACGGCATGGATACATAGCATCCCGCAAGCCCAGGCGGCGGCGCTCAGCGGCTGCAGCCAGGCGCCGAACACGATGCCGGTGCCGACCACGAGCAGCGTCACCACCAGCGAGGCGGAGAGGCGGGTCTGAGCATATTGGCGGAGCAGTTCGCGGTCGAAAGCGGGACGGGTGCCGGAGGTCGAGATCAGCCGGTCGCGGGCCTCGCGCACGCGCTGTTGGGCCGCCCTCCGGTTGCGTGCCGGTGCAGCGACGGGCTCTTCAGCCGGAAGCTGGACGACCTCGGGCCTGGCGGCGGGCTCACTCATCACGCTTACACAAATCCTGCACGCAAATGCGGGCGGTTTTCACAGATCATTATCTGTGCCGCACAATCCTTAAAGGGCACCTTAAAGAACGCGGCAATCCGGTTAATTTACCATGAAAACACGCGCGGCCGGGGAAGCTCGCCATGCTTCGCCCGGCCGCGGATTTGTCAGTTGTATGAGACGCTTACTTCTCGAATCTTGCGAGAAGGCTTGAAGTGTCCCAACGCTTGCCGCCGATCTTTTCCACTTCCGCGTAGAAGTTGTCGACCAGTGCGGTGACCGGCAGGCTGGCGCCGTTGCGGCGAGCCTCGGCGAGGCAGATCGACAGATCCTTGCGCATCCATTCGACAGCGAAGCCGAAGTCGAACTTGCCGTCGTTCATGGTCTTGTGGCGGTTCTCCATCTGCCACGACTGGGCGGCGCCCTTGGAAATCACCTCAACCACCGAGTTGACATCAAGCCCGGCCTTCTTGGCGAAGTGGATGCCTTCCGACAGCGCCTCGACAAGGCCGGCGATGCAGATCTGGTTGACCATCTTGGTGAGCTGGCCGGAACCGGCCGGGCCGAGCAGTTTCTGCATCTTGGCATAGGCGGTGATGATCGGATCGACCTTGGCATAGACGGAGGACTCGCCGCCGCACATCACGGTGAGGGCGCCGTTCTCGGCACCGGCCTGGCCGCCGGAAACCGGGGCGTCGATGAAGTGGAAGCCGGCTTTGGTGGCCGCGGCGTCAAGCTCGCGGGCCACTTCCGCCGAGGCGGTGGTGTGGTCGACGAAGATCTTGCCCTTGCCCATGCCCGAGAAAGCGCCGTCCGGGCCGGTCGTCACCGAGCGCAGGTCGTCGTCATTGCCGACGCAGGCCATGACGAAATCCTGGCCTTCGGCCGCGGCCTTTGGCGTCGGGGCAGACTTGCCGCCGAATTTCTCCACCCATGCTTTCGCCTTGGCCGCGTTGCGATTGTAGACGGTGACCTCGTGGCCGCCTTTGGTGGCGAGATGACCGGCCATGGGGAAACCCATGACGCCAAGACCGATGAAAGCAACTTTGGCCATATCCGAACCCTTGATGTGCTGCCGGCTGTACCGCCGGCTATCGACTGTGGGGAGGTGGTGCCCGCGGACGGGCGGGAACACGAAGAGGCCGCAGCATAGTCGCTGCGCCGGATGCGGCAAAGCCCCGAGGTTGCGGCACCGTGACTTTGTGTGCGCCGCGAGAGGATTTCGCGGCCGAATTGCGCCCGCGCAATTCCCGGCGCAATCGTGAGCGAAACGGCATGGACATGGCGCACAGGTGCTCTATCTCTGCGGTTGGAATTGCGACGACCGGGAGACAGCATTTGAGCGTTTCGAAACAACAGGTTCTGGATGGCCTTGCCAAAGTGGCATCGCCGCGTGGCGTGCCGCTGGTGCATGCCAATGTGTTGTCCGAAATTGCCGTCGCTGACGGCAAGGTGATGTTCTCCATCAATGTGGATGCTGCAGAGGCACGTGCCTGGGAAAGTGTCCGGGCGCAGGCGGAAGCGGCGGTGCGGGCCCTGCCGGGCGTCACCGGCGCGATGGTGGCGCTGACGGCTGAGCGCAAGCCTGGCTCGGCACCCGCCGCACCGGCGCCGCACCGTCACGGCCCTGGCGGGCATTCCCATGGTTCTCAAGCACATGGCGTGCAGCCAGTCTCGGCGCATCGGCCGCACCAGCCCCCGGGGGCCCCGTCCGCCATGGGCAAGCAGGCCGAGATTCCCGGCGTGAAGGCAGTCATTGCGGTCGCATCGGGCAAGGGCGGCGTCGGCAAATCCACAACGTCGCTCAATGTGGCACTCGGTCTGCGCGATCTCGGTCTCAGGGTGGGACTGCTCGATGCCGACATCTACGGCCCATCGGTGCCGCGCCTCACTGGCATCAGCGAAAAGCCGGTGCTCAACGACGACAAGAAGATGATCCCGATCGACCGGTTCGGCCTGTCGATCATGTCGATCGGCTTCCTCGTCGAGGAAGAGACCGCCATGATCTGGCGCGGGCCGATGGTGATGTCGGCCATCACCCAGATGCTGCGCGATGTCGCCTGGGGGCAGCTCGACGTCCTCGTCGTCGACATGCCGCCCGGCACTGGCGATGCTCAGCTGACGCTGGCACAGAACGTCCCGCTGAAAGGCGCCGTGATCGTCTCGACCCCGCAGGATCTGGCGCTGATCGATGCCCGCCGCGGACTGGCGATGTTCACCAAGGTCAATGTCCCCGTTCTCGGCATCATCGAGAATATGAGCTATTTCCAGTGCCCGGAATGCGGCACCCGCTCGGACATTTTCGGCCATGGCGGTGCGCGGCATGAGGCCGAGCGACTGGGCGTGCCATTCCTCGGCGAGGTACCGCTGCACATGTCCATTCGCGCGATGTCGGATGCAGGCACGCCGGTGGTGGTGAGCGAGCCCGACGGCCCCCATGCGACGATCTACCGGAAGATCGGCGAGCAGGTCCGGGACAGCCTGAAGGCCGTCCTGGCCTGACGTCTTGGTCTGACCCTGTAGCGTCCGCCGAGCGGGCGCGGAATGACGCATAGAACTTTCGTCCAATCGGGCGAACTACGACGCTCGTCTCATTTTCCGCCGCTTCATAACCGTGTTACATCACCGGCGACCAAGAGCGCCGTCGGCTGAATCACGCAATGATCGCCCGTCGAAAAGCTCGAAGGATTTTTGGGGAAACGCTTTCAAAAGGAGAGCTTGAATGAAGCGTCGTGAGTTCTTGAAGGTTTCGGCGGCGGGTGCTGCCGGGGCCGCTGCAGTTGCCTCGCCGGCCATCGCGCAGTCGACACCGGAAATCAAGTGGCGCCTGGCGTCCTCGTTCCCGAAGTCGCTCGACACCATCTATGGCGGCGCCGAGATGATGGCGAAGCAGGTGTCGGAAATGACCGACGGCAAATTCCAGATCCAGGTCTTCGCAGCCGGCGAACTGGTACCGGGCCTGCAGGCGCTCGACGCCACCTCGAACGGCACCGTCGAAATGTGCCACACCGTTTCCTACTACTATGTCGGCAAGGACCCGACCTTCGCGATCTACGCGTCGGTGCCGTTCGGCCTCAATGCCCGTCAGCAGAATTCCTGGTGGTATCAGGGCGGCGGTGAACAGCTGGGCAACGAATTCTACAAGAAATTCGGCGTGATCGGTCATCCCTGCGGCAATACCGGCACCCAGATGGGCGGCTGGTTCCGCAAGGAGATCAAGACCGTTGCCGATCTCAACGGCCTCAAGATGCGCATCGGCGGCATTGCCGGTCAGGTGCTGCAGAAGGTCGGCGTGGTGCCCCAGCAGCTCGCTGGCGGCGACATCTATCCGTCGCTCGAAAAGGGCACCATCGACGCTGCCGAGTGGGTCGGTCCCTATGACGACCAGAAGCTCGGCTTCCAGAAGGTTGCCAAGTACTACTACTATCCTGGCTTCTGGGAAGGCGGCCCGACGGTCCACGCTTTCACCAATCTCGACAAGTTCAATTCGCTGCCGAAGAACTATCAGGCGATCCTTGCGAACGCCTGCGCCAACGCCAACACATGGATGGCTGCGCGTTACGACATGCAGAATCCGCAGGCGCTGAAGCAGCTCGTGGCATCGGGCACGCAGCTGCGTCCGTTCACCAACGAAGTGCTCGACGCCTGCCTGAAGGCGACCAACGAGCTCTGGGCCGACATCTCGTCGAAGAACCCCGACTTCAAGAAGTCGATCGACGCGATGCAGGCCTATCGTTCGGACGAATATCTGTGGTGGCAGGTTGCCGAATACACCTTCGACAGCTTCATGATCCGCTCGCGCACGCGCGGCTGATCCGAACTGATCGCCCCATCAATCAGCCCGGTCTCCGCGAGGAGGCCGGGCTTTTTTCGTGCGCATTTGTTTGGCGTTCAGCGGGCGATTGCTTCATCATCGCATCATGCCTCCGGCAGAGAGGCACGAAACATTTGAGGGAGCCGATATGAAACGTCGTCAGTTCATTCGCATGGCGGGGCTCGGTGCTGCCGGCGCCGCAACGGTCGCGTCACCCGCCATCGCGCAGTCGATGCAGGAAATCCGGTGGCGACTGACGTCGAGTTTTCCGAAATCGCTCGATACGATCTATGGCGCGACCGACCTGTTTGCGAAGGCTGTTGCGGAAGCGACAGACAACAAGTTTCAGATTCAGGTTTTTGCGGCGGGTGAGATTGTGCCGGCGTTGCAGGCATTGGACGCTGCATCGAACGGCACCGTCGAAATGGCGCAGACGGCCGGATACTACTATGTCGGCAAGGACCCGACTTTCGCCATCGGCACATCGATGCCGTTCGGCCTCAATAGCCGCATGCAGACCGCGTGGCTTCATTCCGGTGGCGGCGCCGAACTCTTCAACGACTTCCTGAAAAACTACAACCTCATTGCTTTCGCGGCCGGCAATACCGGCTGCCAGATGGGTGGCTGGTTCCGCAAGGAGATCAAGGAAGTCGCCGACCTCAACGGTCTGAAGATGCGCATCGGTGGAATCGCCGGCAACGTCCTGGCCAAGATCGGCGTCGTCCCGCAGCAGGTCGGGG
>NZ_JBIISY010000225.1:0-9422 GCF_044340795.1 Tardiphaga sp. | reverse complement strand
GGCTCCGCCGGCGCTGCCGCCGCAGGCGCCTCGTCCTTCTTCTCCGCATCCGGCTGCAGCGCCTTTGGCGCGGTCGTGAAGCGCTCGATCACCGAGCGCACGGCGTCCTTGGTCTTGCGGTCCTTCACCGCATCCAGCAGGGGAGCGGCACCCGGAGAGCGGCGGATCAGGCTTTCGGGGTCGGGGAAGATCAACGGATCGTCCCAAGGGCCCTGGATGACGAAAGGCAGGTCGAAGCCGCCCGAGCCATTGGCGGCGGCTTTCAGGCTGGCGGTGCCCTTCATGTCGTATTCGCGGGCGGGGACCGAGGCGGTGCCGGTGAGGGTCAGCTTCGAGGTCGGACCGTCGATGCGGATGTCCTGGGCGGTGGCGATGCCGTCGTTGAATTTCAACTGCATCACCAGATTGGAGAACGGCGTCGAGCCGGAGCGGAAATTGCCGGCGCCGGAGAGCGGTCGGCGTTCGAGGCGCTTGAGCAGCTGCTCGACATTGAAGCCGGTGATGGCGCCGTCCTGGCCGATCAAAGTGGCGGAGCCGTCGAGGGATTGCGCGAGGCCGAAGGGTGAGGAGCCCGATGCTTCCAGCATCATGTTCAGCGTGCCGCGACCGGTGAGCCGGGTGACGCCGAACAGGTCGCTGGCACAGGCGAGCAGATCGACATCGCTGAACTGCAGCTGCGCCTTGATATCGGCGATGGTGTCCGAGCGCGCGATGCTGAAGGAGCCGCGGGCGATGCCGCTATAGATCTGCGCTTCACCCACAGACAGCGCCAGCGTGCCGCCGCGCAGGTTGGCGCCGAGCGCGGTGCGGCCGAGCACCGAGGAGCCCACCGTCACCTTGGCGGCCGAGAGCCGCATGTCGAGATCGACGGAGGACAGCGCGTCGAGATCGAACAGCTGCCGGCTCCAGTCGCGCTGGCCGGAGGCGAGCAGGCGGACGGTGGAGACATAGGGCGTGAGGTCGATGGCGCCGGCAGCCAGCGTCGCCTGCAGGGTCTGACGGCCTGAATTGCTGTAGGTCATGACGCCCTCGGCGGTGTTGCCGTCGAGCTCGACATTGACATTGGTGAGGGCGATGGACGGGCCCACGAGGCTGGCGCGCGCCTTCATGGCGAAGCGGCCAAAGCCGCCGGAGCCCGGAGGCGCCTGGCCGACCCAGCGCAACGCATTGCGCAGCGACAGGCTGTCGGCGGTCAGCGTGCCTTCCATCACCAGGCTGGCCTTGTTGGCGATATTGCCGTCAAAAGCGAGCTTGATCGGCGCACTTGCGAAACGCGCTTTCAGGCCGGAGCGCTCGCCGGACAGCGCCGCGAGGAAGTCACTGACGCTGAGGCTAGCATCGACGCGCTCGCCGCGCCAGTCGAACTGGCCGGTGGCGGCGAAGGAGCGCGAGATCGAGGGCCAGGCCAAAGCGATATCGATGTCGTTCAGGCGCTCGTGATTATGCGGGTCGCGATAATCGAGCCGGCCGTCCTGGATGCGGATTTCCGAGAAGGAGAGTTGTTCGCCGCCCGGCTTGGTCTTGCGGGCGATGGATTCGATGAAGGGTGACCAGTTGCTGTCGCCATTGGCCTCGCGGACCACGCGGATGCGCGGACGCAGCATCACCATGTCGGCGATCTCGAAGCGCTGCAGCAGCAGCGGCAGCAGGCGCAGATTGGCCGTGAGCACATCGACCGACAGCGCCGGATCGATGGCGCCACCATTCTTCAGGCCGACATCGTGAAACGACACATAGCTGCCGGGGAACACCGAAATATCGACGGCGCCGTTGACGACGAAATCGAGCCCGGTGACGTTGCGGATCTGCGCTTCCACGGCATTACGCAGCGCATCGCGGCTCAGCAGCCACGACATGGCGAGCAGCCCGATCACGACGACGCCCAGGAGTGCCACGATGGGCATCCCCAGGCGCTTAATTCCTTGGGCTTTCGTCAATGATCTATCCGGAGTTGGCCAGGGATCTTCGGCTATTGGTCTAAACGCAGATGGGGCGCAGTCGCCTCACGCGCTCGCCCCGCATCCAAGGCCTTCAATTTGATCGCTTTTCTTGACGCTTTCAAGGCCGGAACGGGGGCGAAGGGGTCGCATCCACTGCGATTGACGGGCTTCTCGGTTTCCGCCTAATACTTCATCGCATTGCGGCATCAGCCGGACCTCCGCTCTCTTCATCAGGTCGATTTCCCCATGGTCAACAAGGTCTACCCCGACGCCAAATCGGCACTCGACGGCATTCTCAAAGACGGCATCATGATCATGTCGGGCGGCTTCGGCCTCTGCGGCATTGCCGAGGATCTCTCGGATGCGATCCGCGACAGCGGCGTCAAGGATCTCACGGTCGTCTCCAACAATGCCGGCGTCGACGGCATCGGCCTGTCGCGTCTGCTGGAAACCCGCCAGATCAAGAAGATGATCTCGTCCTATGTGGGCGAGAACAAGCTGTTCGCGCAGCAGTATCTGGCTGGTGAGCTGGAACTGGAATTCTCGCCCCAGGGCACCCTGGCCGAGCGCATCCGCGCCGGCGGCGCGGGCATCCCGGGCTTCTACACCAAGACGGGCGTCGGCACGCTGATCTCCGAAGGCAAGCCGACGATGGATTTCGACGGCGAGACCTACATGATGGAGCGCGGCCTGTTCGCCGACATCGCGATCGTGCACGCCTGGAAGGGCGACACCGCCGGCAACCTCGTCTATCGCAAGACCGCCCGCAACTTTAACCCGATGATGGCCACCGCTGCGAAGATCACCATTGCGGAAGTGGAGCATCTGGTTCCGGCCGGCGAGATCGATCCGGACCATATCCACACGCCCGGCATTTTCGTGCAGCGCATTGTCGAAGTCGGTACTGGCAAGAAGCGCATCGAAAAAGTCACCTCGCGTCAGCGCCCCGCTTAAGTTTTAGAATTCAGCAGGAGAGCCACAATGGCCTGGACCCGCGATCAGATGGCAGCCCGCGCTGCGAAGGAACTGCGTGACGGTTACTACGTGAACCTCGGCATCGGTATTCCGACGCTGGTGTCGAACTACATTCCGGACGGCGTCGACGTGCAATTGCAGAGCGAGAACGGCATGCTCGGCATGGGCCCGTTCCCGTATGAAGGTGAGGAAGATCCCGACCTCATCAATGCCGGCAAGCAGACCGTTACCGAACTGCCGACCACCAGCTATTTCTCCTCGGCCGACTCGTTCGGCATGGTCCGCGGCGGCCATATCGACCTGTCGATCCTTGGCGCCATGCAGGTGGCTCAGAATGGCGATCTCGCCAACTGGATGATCCCCGGCAAGATGGTGAAGGGCATGGGCGGCGCGATGGATCTCGTCGCCGGTGTCAAGCGCGTCATCGTCGTGATGGAGCACTCGGCCAAGGATGGCGCCAAGCTCCTGAAGAAGTGCGACCTGCCGCTCACGGGCGAGAAGGTGGTCGATATGGTGGTCACCGATCTCGCGGTGTTCACCATCGACAAGAACGGCGACGGCGGCATGGCGCTGATCGAGCTGGCTGATGGCGTGACGCTGGACGAGGTCAAGGAAAAGACCGAGGCCGAGTTCCGCGTGGCGCTGAAGAACACGTGATCGATACGAACGCCGTCATGGCCGGAACCAGCCCGGCCGTGACGGAGTATATGAATTGAGCAATGCCCGGCCTCTGCCGGGCATTCGCATATTTGAAGGACATTGCATGAGCGCCCGTCTCGAAGACCGTACCTTCATGCTGCTGCTGATCGCGGTGTCGCTCGCGTTTGGCTGGATCCTGTCGTCCTTCTACAGCGCCATCCTGTGGGGCGTGGTGATGGCGATCATGTTCGCGCCGCTGCATCGGCGCCTGCTGGCGCGGATGCCCAAATATCCGAATTCCGCGGCACTGCTCACGGTCGGGCTGATCGTTCTCATCGTCATCCTGCCGTTGACCATGGTTGGCGCTTCGCTTGCCAGGGAAGCCGCCGCCGTTTTCGCCAAGATGAAATCGGGTGAATTCAATCTCGTCACCTTCATGCAGCAAATCTTCGACGCGCTGCCGCAGTGGATCAAGGGGCTGCTCGATCGCTTCGGGATCGAAGGTCTCAGCGGCCTGCAGGAGAAACTGTCGGGTGGCCTGATGCAGGGCAGCCAGTATATCGCTTCGCAGGCGCTGAATATCGGCCAGAGCACCTTCGACTTCATCATCCAGCTCGGCATCATGCTGTATCTGCTGTTCTTCCTGTTCAAGGATGGCGATGCGCTGGCGGCGCGGTTCAAGGATGCCCTGCCGCTGAAGCCCCGCCTGCGCGATGACCTGATCGAGAAGTTCACGGTGGTCATCCGCGCCACGGTGAAGGGCGGCATTCTGGTGGCGCTGGCGCAGGGCGCGCTGGGCGGGCTGATCTTCTGGATTCTCGGCATCAGCGCGGCGCTGCTCTGGGCTGTGCTGATGGCGTTCCTGTCGCTGCTGCCGGCGGTCGGTGCCGGTCTGGTCTGGATGCCGGTGGCAATCTATCTGCTGGCAACGGGTTCGATCGTGAAGGGCATCGTGCTGATCGCCTATGGCTTTCTGGTCATCGGCCTCGTCGACAACATTTTGCGTCCGATGCTGGTGGGCAAGGATACCAAGCTGCCGGATTATCTCATCCTGCTGGCCACCATCGGCGGCATCAATGCATTTGGGCTGAACGGCTTTGTCGTCGGTCCGGTGATCGCGGCGATGTTCGTGGCGGGGTGGGCGATCTTTGCGCAGTCGCGGAAGGGCGGGGACATCGAGCCGATGTCTCAGCCGTAGCTTCGTAGGATGGGTAGAGCGCAGGCGCGTCGCGCCGTAGCGAAACCCATCACAACGAGCACCGCGTGTGCGGTGATGGGTTTCGCTGCGCTCTACCCATCCTACGGGTCCGCGTTCACACCGGCCCTTTCGGCACATCCGCAAACCGCGTCAGCCACATCACCGGACCGATGCTCGCGGCCACGATCAGCAGCGCCGCCAGCGCGCCTTCCTCGAAACTGCCGCGGCTCGCATATTGATAGATCGAGGTCGCCAGCGTCTCCACATTGAGTGGACGCAGCAGCAGCGTGGCCGGCAATTCCTTCAGGCAATCGACGAACACGACGATGACGGCGCCAAGCAGGGCCGGGCGCAGCAGCGGCAACTGGATCACCCGCAGGCTGGTCATGACGGGCGCACCGGCGGCGCGGGCGCTGTCGTCGTAGTCGACGGGGATGCGCTCGAAGCCGGCCTTGATGAAACCGGTGGGCACTGCGAGGAAGCGGATCACATAAGCAATAACGACGGCGGCACCGGATCCGACCATCACGAGGCCGGGCGGCGTTGCGCCGATCCAGCGCGCGATCGTGTTGAGGCCGTTGTCGATGAACAGCACGGGGGCCAGCAGGCCGAGCGCCAGCACCAGACCGGGCAATGCGTAGCCGGCCTGCGCGATGGCGAAGGATGTGTCAGTGAGGCGCGAGGCGCGCCAGCGCTGGGCGATCACGACAATGAGGCCGAGCAGCAGTGCAACAGCAGTGGCGATGGCGGCGAGCAGGATCGTGTGGCCGGCATCGCGCCAGACCGTGGTCTCGCTCGCCAGCAGGCCGCGGCGGAGGCTCTGATGGAGCAGATAGAGCAGTGGCACAGCGAAGCCGAGCAACGCGGGAAGAAGACAGGCCGTGAAGGCAAGCCCGCCGCGCCAGCCATGGAGCTGCGTCCGCGCCATCAGCCGCGGATTCTCGGCGGAGAACTCATAGCTGCTCTCGCGACGTCCGAAGCGTTCGATGGCGATGAGCACGGTGACGATGGCCAGCATGAACAGCGAGAGCTGCGCTGCGCCGGCGAGGCTGCCGCGATTGAGCCAGGTGGTGAAGACCGACACCGTCAGCGTGCGCACGCCGAGATATTCGCTGGCGCCGATATCGTTCAGCGTTTCCAGCGCCACGAGGGCGAGGCCGACCGCAAGGGCCGGCCGCGCCATCGGCAGCGAGATGCGGCGAAAGATGGTCCAGCGGCTGGCGCCGAGCACCTTGGCTGCCTCGGCGAAGTCGGCGCTGCGATGCTGGAACATGGCGCGGGCGGAAAGATAGACATAGGGATAGAGCACGAGGCCGATGACGAAGATCGCGCCGGGCAGCGAGCGCATCGCCGGCAGCAGCCTGATCGCATCAGGCATCGGCATGACCGTCGCCAGGGTGCGATGGACGAGACCGAGCGGCTCAAACAGGTCCACATAGACATAGGCTGCGAGATAGGTCGGGATCGCCAGCGGCAGCGGCAGCAGCCAAAGCAGCAGCGCGCGGCCGGGGAAGTCATGCGACGAGATCAGCCACGCCGTGCCGGCGCCGAGGACGAGTGCGACGATGCCGACGCCGAGGAGAAGGGCTGCCGTGTCGCGTAGCGCCTGGGGCAGGACATAGGCGATCAGATGCTGCCAGAGTTCGGGCTCGGGCTGCAGCGCGAGGACGGCGATGCTGATCACCGGCGCCGCGACGAGGAGGGCGGTCGCGGCTGAGGCAATGATCGCAAGGCGTTCGGTGAGAGACGACGTCACGCGGGGGGAAGCCGGCGTGTCACACCTCTTGTCATCCCGGCGAACGCCGGGATCCATAGCCTCGGGAGAGATGATTGAGTGAGTGAGGCGGCCACGGAGTTAAATCAGAACCTCGGAGGTTACGGGTCCCGGCTCCGCGAACAGCTTCGCTGTGCTAGGCCGGGACCACTGCTGAGTATACCTCAATTATCAAACCCGACCTTGTCCACCAGCGTGGACGCGGCCTTGCGGTTCGTCGCGATCTTGGCGATCGGCATCGGATCGGCATTCAGCTTACCATAGCCGGCAATGGTCGGATTGACGGCAACACCGGCACGGATCGGATATTCGTAGTTCGTATCCGAATAGATCTTCTGCGCCTGCTCGCCGGACAGCCATTCGATCAGCTTGATCGCATTGGCCTTGTTCGGTGCGTGCTTGGCGAGGATGACGCCTGACAGGTTCACATGGGTGCCGCCGCCGGCGAAGGTCGGCAGGATCACCTTGGTGGCTTCGGCCCAGGGCTTCTTGTCGGGATCCGCGTTCATCATCAGCGCCCAGTAATAGGTGTTGCCGATCCCGATGTCGCATTTGCCGGCCGCGACGTCGCGGGCCTGCTCGCGGTCGCCGCCCGAGGGCTTGTGCGCGAGATTGGCCTTCACGCCGCGCAGCCATTCCTCGGCCTTGGCTTCACCATGCTTGGTGACATAGGCGGCGAACAGGCCGTTATTGTAGATGTGCTGGCCGGAGCGGATGCAGATCTTGCCCTTCCACTTGGGATCGGCGAGCTCTTCATAGGTGATCGCGTCCTGCTTCACGCGGTCCTTCGAGGCATAGATCACGCGGGCGCGCATGGAGATGCCGGCCCAGTTGCCATCGGGGTCGCGATATTGCGCAGGGATCGTCATGTCGATCACGTCGGACTTGATCGGCTGGGTGACCTCCGCCTTCACGGCGTCGTCGAGGCGGCCGAGATCGACGGTGAGCAGCACGTCGGCCGGGCTGTTGGCGCCTTCGGTCTTGATGCGCTGTTCGAGGCCCGACGAGGCCGAGATCACATTGACCTTGATGCCGGTGTCCTTGGTGAACGCCTCCACCAGCGGGGCGACCAGCTTGCCTTCGCGATAGGTGTAGAGGTTGACCTCACCGGAAGCCTGCGCAGTGGGCGCGCCGATGGCGAGGGCAAGAGCAGTACCGAGGGCGTAACGCTTGATCATGGATGGGCTCCGGCAGGGGCGTTGCAATGATGAGATGACGTAGCGCAGCACGCGAATTTGCGTCAGTGACGCAACGTCGCGCCACGCATTGTTAGAATTGTTCAAAACAGAGAAGGCCGCAGGTACCGAATACCTGCGGCCTTCATTTTTAGAAGTTTGCCGTCGCCGAGAGGCGGAAGACGCGCGGTGATCCGGGCGTGATGTTGTTGTTGGCGTCCGCAGTCGCGAAGTAACGGGTGTCGAGCAGATTCTCGATGTTAAGCTGCGCGCGCCAGGTTTCGTTGAAGCGGTAGTAGATCGCCATATCGACGCGGGTCCATTCGGGCAGCAGCACGGTGTCGTCCGACCCGGCGAAGAAGTTGGTGTAGTGGATCACACCCAGACCAGCAGCCCACTGCGAGGTGAACTGATAGCGATTCCACAGTGAGAACGTGTTGTAGGGCACCAGCGCGACGCGGTTGCCGGCCAGCACCGTGGTGGAGTTGGCGCCGGTGATGCGGGCATCCGTATAGGCATAGCCGCCGGTGACCTGCCAGGCATCGGTGATATAGCCGGACAGCGAGGCCTCGAAGCCGCGGGTCTTTGTCGATCCGCTGGCGATGAAGAAGCCGGGATTGTTCGGATCGGCGAGGCGCTGATTGGTTCGGTTGAGGTCATAGATCGCGGTCGCGAACTGCAGATTCGGTGCGATGTCCCACTTCACGCCGACTTCGTTGTTCTCGAACTTCTCAGGCTCGGAAATGACCAGGCCCGGATTGAGCGCGCTGAACTGGTCGCCGGCGCTCGGCAGATACGAGATGCTGTAGCTGTAATAGACAGAGACATTGTCCACCGGCTTGACGATGATGCCGGCCCGCGGTGACACCAGATCATCGGTGCGGGTCTGCACCGCTCCGGTGCGGCGATCGCGCGACGACAGTTCAAACCGGTCGAAACGCAGGCCGCCGATCAGCTGCAGGTAGCGGGTGATCTCGACCTGGTCCTGCACATAGATGGCGCCGAGATTGAGATTGTAGGTGTTGTTAGCATCGCTTGCGGTATTGCGGAAATTGACCTGCCCGAAGCTGGTCGGGTTCAGCGGGTTCACCGCCAGGCTGGTCTGCGCCGTATTGCCGTTGAAATAGCCGCTCTGGCGATAGGCTAGGCCGCTCTGGTTGCCCACTTCGCCGCCGAACAGGATGGTGTGGCGGATCGGGCCGGTATTGGTGCGATAGGTGAAGTCGGTCTGGTTGAACAGATTCTGCCGGTCGGTCTCGTTGTTATAGGCGCTGAGATTGACCGAGGTGCCGGCGAGGTTCACCGCGCCACCCGGGAAGACGTTGGAATAGAATTTGCGATAGTCGGCGAATTGCGACGAGTTCTTCACCGTCAGGCCGTTCTCGAAATCATGCTCGATGACGGCGTTCGCGATATTGACGTCGGCGATTGAATAGCTCGCATTCGGATTGCCGAAATACGCTGAGGTGGACGTGTTGTAGGCATATTGCGGCAACAACCCGCCGGGCCGCACCTGCGAGGGAATGCCGCGATCCACCGTGCGGGCGTCGTGCAGATATTCGTAGCTCAGCTTGACCCTGGTGGTGTCGTTGGGTGCGAAGGTCACGGTCGGGTTGAAGCCGTAACGTTCGAGGTGAACGAAGTCGCGATAGCTGTCGGTGTTCTCGTAGAAGGCGTTGAAGCGCACCGCGAGATCCTGGGTCACGGCCTGGCCGATGTCC
>NZ_JBIISY010000224.1:0-9437 GCF_044340795.1 Tardiphaga sp. | reverse complement strand
TGCCGTGTTCGCAGCCCACATGCGTGCCGGTGAGATGCTGCTTCTCGCGCAGGAAATCGACCAGCGAAAGCCGTGGCTCGACGCTCGCCTGCACCTCGTCCCCGTTGATAGTCAAAGAAATATCGATCATGCGAGGCCACCGATCTTCAGCGCGCGCAGGACGGCCGCTGCGTGGAAATGTATATGCGCGCCCTCGACGTCGGGGGCTGTATCTCGCACCGCCTGACGCAGGCTTTCAATGCTAAGATCGGCCGGCCATCCGTCGGCGAATAGTTGCACCGGCGGCGATGACAGCGCGCCTGCGATGATGCGGCGATGGCCGAGGGAAGGATCGGACACCACGCAACCAATCGCTTCGGCAAATTCGCCGACCTTGCGATTATGTTTGTAATAGCCGCATTTTGCCTCGTTGCTGAGCACGGGAACGTCAATCCGCGCCAGTAATTCGCCCGCCTGCAGCGCCGTGGTGAAGCTCCCGAGCAGAAATTCAGCGATCGGCATCTGGCGCATGCCCTGCGGACCGGCCACTTGGATCCTGGCGTCGAGCGCCGACAGGCAGGACAGCCAGTCCGCGGCCGGATCGCAATGCGCGACACTGCCGCCGATGGTGCCACGGTTGCGGACACCGCGATAGGCGATGCCGTTCGCCACCTGGCGCATCAGGTCGAACGTCTTGCCGGTATGGGGCGCTCGCTCGATCTGCGCATGCGTGACCATGGAGCCGAAGGAGATCATCGTCGGCGATACGTCGATGGTCGCCAGTTCCGCGATCATGGAGATATCGACCACGGCCGTCGGCCGGGCGAGACGCAGATTGAGCATCGGCACAAGCGACTGGCCACCCGCGAGCACGCGGGCATCACCATCAAATTCCGCTAGCACCTGCGTGGCTTCCGCGACCGTGGTTGCACGAATGAAATCGAAGCTGACCGGTTTCATGCGGCACCTCGCGCGACAAATCCGGCATCGAGGCCGACTTCTTCCAGTGCAGCCAGAATACGAGCCGGCGACACCGGCACTTCCGCGACTTCGGCGCCGAAGAAGCGCAAGGCGTCATTCACCGCATTGACGATGGCGGCCGGCGGCGCGATGGCGCCCCCTTCCCCGACACCTTTCACGCCGAAGCGGGTGAACGGCGACGCGGTCTGGAAATTGAGTAAGCGGATTTTCGGCACGTCGCCGCAACCAGGGACGAGATAATCGGCCAATGTGGAGGCTTGCGGCTGCCCCATCTCGTCGTAACGAACCTCTTCATAAAGCGCAGTGCCGATGCCTTGGACGATGCCGCCCCAGATCTGCCCGTCTACGATCATGGGATTGACTTGGATGCCGCAATCATCGACCGCCACATAGTCGCGCAGTTTCACGGTGGCGAAATCGCGGTCGATCTCGAGGACGCAGACGTGGCTGGAATAGGCAAATGCGCCGGAGTCCTTCTGCGGACGATAACCACCGATCACTTCGAGACCGGCCGTGTCGATGCCTTCGGGCAATTGGGCAGGCACGAAGTAATAGATATGCGCGATCTCGGCGATGGTCATCGACGCTGCATCGGCGTGGAACGCGCCATCGCGGAGCACAAGATCGTCCGGCGAGCATTGCATGAGATGCGCCGCAGCGACCCGCATGCGGCCTACCAGCCGATCGCAGGCATCTGCAATCGCGCCGCCCACCATGATCATGCCGCGTGATGCGTAGGTGCCGGTCGAATACGGCGTTAATGCTGTGTCGCCATGGGTTACCTGGATCAGATCGGTATGAATGCCGAGCACCTGTGAAGCGACCTGGGCGTAAGAGGTCTCCATGCCCTGGCCATGCGACTGCACGCCGGTCCGGATATCCACGCCGCCATCGGGCGTGATGCGGACCGCAGCCTGCTCATGGCCGGGCATCAGACGCGTATTCATCCAGGCGAGGACCGAGGTGCTCACGCCCGTATGTTCGGTGTAAGTCGCAAACCCGATGCCAAGTAGCGGTCGTCCGTCGGCTAGACGCTCCTGCTGTTCTTTGCGCAACGCGGCGAGATCGATGGCGCGGAGCGCCGTATCGAGACATTTCGGATAATCGCCGCTGTCGTAGAGTTTGCCCGTGACCGAGCGATACGGCATCAGTTCAACCGGCACTAGATTTTCGCGGCGAACTTCATGTGGCTCGCGATTGACCGCACGCGCCACGGCATCGATGGTGAGTTCGGTCGCGAAACAAGCACCCGGACGCGCCACGGCGCGATAGGCCTGGATTGGCGGTTTGTTGGTGGCGACTGTGCGCGCCGTCACCCGATAGTTCTTCAGCTGATACGGCCCAGGGAGAATGCCCGCGGCCTGGATTGCATCGAAGGCGCAAGTATGCGGCCAGATCGAATAAGCGCCCGCATCGACAATGATCTCGGAGTCTAGGCCGAGCAGGTGCCCCTTCTCGTCGGCATAGGCGGTCATCGTATAGATATGCTCACGCGAATTGGCCGCCGCGGTGAGATGTTCACGGCGATCTTCAAGCCAGCGCACGGGGCGGCGCAACTTCATTGCGAGAAATCCGAGGATCAGCTCTTCCGGATGAAGAATGGCCTTGTAACCAAACCCGCCGCCAACATCCGGCGCGATCACGCGGATTCGGTTCTGGTCCAGCTTGAGGAATTCGGCGAGACCATTGCGGATCAGATGCGGCGATTGGGTGGATGTATATACCAGCAGCTGGCTGACGCGCTCGTCCCACAGCGCGACAACGCCTCGCCCTTCCATGGGCACCATGGCCTGCCGTGCCAGTTTGAATGTTCGGGTCACCTTCACCGGTGCGGACTGGCGGACATCCTCGAAATCTTCCCCCTGCTCGAGCCGATGGAAGACGTTATCGGGCAGATCGGGATGAACGGCCGGGGCGCCGGGCTCCATCGCCACATAGGCATTCGTCAGCGCGTCGAGTTCGTCGAAATCGAACATCACGCGTTCTGCAAGATCTTCCGCATCCGCGCGGTTCTTTCCGATGCATGCAGCGAGGATCTGGCCGACGAAATTGGCCTTTTCGCCGGCCATCACCGGATATGGCGTTTTGACGTAACCGGGGATGGTCGCTTCGGCGAGAATGGGCAAAATCTGGAGATCTGCTCCGACGAAGACACGGCTGCGATCATCGTCATCGATCTCCGGCGTCTTCAAGACCGCATGAGCCACCGGGCTCCGCACAAAGGCAACATCCATCATACGCGGAAAAGTGAGATCACCCACGAAGGTGCTCTGCCCGTGCAGATGGCGCTTGTCCTCTTTTCGCGGAACGCTTGCTCCGACTCCAGTGGAACTCATTCCGGTCTCCCGTAGCCGCGGCAACCTGCCGCGAAGAATTTACCCGCCGAGATAGGCGGCCTTGATGCCTTCGTCATTCATGAGCGCCGACGACGCCATTTGCTTCGAAACCGCGCCGCGCTCGATGACATAGGCCAACTGGCTATATTCCAGCGCCATGAATGCATTTTGTTCGACCAGCAGAATCGAAACGCCCTGCTCGTTGATGCTCTTGAGCTTCTCAAACACCTCCTCCACCAGATTCGGCGCCAGGCCAAGCGAGGGCTCGTCGAGCAGCATCAGTTTCGGACGCGCCATGATCGCACGACCGATCGCCAACATCTGCTGCTGACCACCTGACAGCGACCATCCCAGCTGCTTGCGCCGCTCCGCCAGGATCGGGAACAGTTCGAACACGCGATCAAGGTCCTGTGCCGATGACTGGCCGCGGCGCGTCCAGGGCGTCGTCGCCACCCGCAGATTGTCATAGACGCTGAGGCCCGGGAACACGCCGCGACCTTCCGGAACCATCGAGATCCCGAGCTTGGCGATTTGCGGCGTTTCGCGCCCGAGTATCTCTGCGCCTTCGAACTTGATCGACCCCTGTGCCCGCAACAAGCCCATGATGGCACGCAAGGTTGTCGTTTTGCCTGCGCCGTTGGCGCCGATCAACGTAACCATCTCGCCCTGATTGACGGCGATATCGATGCCGTGCAGGACCTCCACGCCGTCCGCATAGGACGCATTGACCGACTTGACCTCAAGCAACGGCATTTTTGACTTCCTTGGCCGCAGCCCGCTTGCCGAGATAGGCACCAATCACTTCCGGGTTCTGCTGGATTTGAACCGGCGTTCCATCGGCAATCTTCTTGCCGAAGTTAAGAACGGTGATGGTGTCGGCAATCTTCATCACAAATGGCATGTTGTGTTCGACGATCAACACCGTCAGCCCGATCGCTTTCATCTTCCGGACCTGAACAACCAGCCTTTCGACTTCAGTGGGGTTCATGCCGGCGGCGGGTTCATCGAGCAGGATCATACGCGGCCGCATCGCCAGCGCGCGGGCGATTTCGACCATGCGCTGCAATTCATGCGGCAATGCGCTGACCGGAATATCGCGCATGGCCCATAGGCCGACGAAGCGCAGAGCGGCCTCGGCCGTCGCACGCAAGTCGGTTTCCTCGCGCGCGGCAGCCGAGCTGCCGAGCATGACGGAGGACCAGCTTGCCGGCTTGGCGCTGCGGCAACCGACCAGAACGTTGTCCATCACCGTCAGCGAATGGAATGAGCGCAAATTCTGGAAGGTGCGCGCAATACCGGCCTTTGCGATGTTCCAGGACGACGACACCGGCAGAACCTGGCCGCCGAATTCCATCACGCCTTCCTGGCGCTGATAGACGCCGGAAACGAGATTGATGAATGTCGACTTCCCTGCCCCGTTCGGGCCAATAAGAGCGTGGATCGTGCCGGAGCGCACCTGCATCGACAGGTCGTTGATGGCAATCAGTCCACCGAAACGGCAGGTCAAGTTCTTGATGGACAGCAAGACGTCATCACCGGCACCCGAGCCCGACTTGGGACGGAGCAGGTCAATCGCCGGATCATCAAGGGCAAGTTCCTCGATCACGCCATTCTCGCCGAGCTGCGGCACCTTCACCGCCTTGCGGCGACTGAGGAAGCCGAGAATGCCCTGCGGCAGGAACACGACGGCAAAGGCGACGCCAGCACCATAGATGACCTGGTAGTATTCCTTCGAGATACGGAGCATCTCCGGCAGCATGGTGATGAAGGCAGCACCAAGCACCGGACCAAATGTGGTGCCCATGCCGCCGAGCAGGACCATGCTCAAGACCTGAGCCGTCACTTCGAAGGTGAACGCGTCAGGGCTGATGAATCCGACCAGATGCGCATAGAGCGAACCGGCGCAGCCCGCGATCACCGAGCTGATCACGAAGGCCAGGATCTTGATGCGCGTGACATTCACACCCGTGGTGCCCGCCGCCATCTCCGCATCGCGCAATGCTGCAAAGCTGCGGCCGTATTTCGAGGTCTCGGTGCGACGGGCCAACAGCAGCACCAGCAGCAGGAAGGCCAGGCTGAGATAGAAATATTTCTGATCGTTATCGAACTGGAAGCCGAACACCGATGGCGCAGGGATCGCCGCAATGCCATCGCCGCCATGGGTCACTTCCTGCCAGTTGAACAGAATGATGCGGATGATTTCACCGAAGCCCAGCGTGCCGAATGCAAGATAGTGGCCCTTCAGGCGAAGCGCCGGAACGCCGATGATGAGACCCGCGAGGCCCGCCATCCCGCCCGCCAGCACGAAGACCGGCCAGAACATGTAGCCAGGTCCGGTATGGGTGAGGATGCCCGCGGTATAAGCGCCGATGCCGAAGAAGCCCGCGTGACCCAGCGAGATCTGACCGGCATAGCCGAGCACGAAATTCAGGCTGACGGCGAGGATGGCATAGATGATGCCGACATTCACCAGCCGCATCAGATAATCGTTGGGTACGACTGCCGGAAGAGCAAGCAGCGCGACGCAAGCGAGAGGAATGATAAGCTTGCGCATGATCAGCCACGTTCCTTGATTGCTTCACCGAGCAGCCCGCGCGGGAATGCCACGAGGAAAATGATGAGAACGCCGATACAGATCGCATCCTTGTAGACCGACGAAATGTAGACGGCCGAAAGGATCTCGATCAGACCGATTGCGATCCCCCCAATGACGACACCGGGGATGGAGCCGAAACCGCCGATGACCACGGCGATGAAGGCCTTCAGCAGCACGGCTGCGCCCATATCGGTGTCGATCAGGAAAATCGGAGCCAGCAAGGCACCGGCAAGGCCGGCGATGGCGCCCGACATGATGAAGGTGATGCCAATCATGCGGCGTGGATAGATGCCGAGCAGCTGCGCCATCTGCGCATTCTGCGCCGTCGCGCGCAGGCGACGACCGAGATCGGTGTGGAAGAATAAGAGATACTGGGCAAGCAGCAGCGCGGCCGTCACCACGATGATCGCGATGTTTTCCGGCGAGAGCACGACTGCGCCGATCCTGATGGAATCCGTCGAGGTCAGCGCCGGGACCTTGAGCGGATTCGGCCCCCAGATGATCAACGCCAGATTGCGCACCAGGATCGAGAAGCCGATCGTTGCAATCACGAAATACAGAAACGACCTGTCCTTCAATGGATAGAACAGAAGCTTCTGAAACAGCCAGCCGAGCAACCCGACTGCTGCAATGGTGATGACCACGGCGAGGCCATAAGGCAGTTGCATCGCCGTGGTCGTGTAGAGGACGAAGGCCCCCAGCATCACGAACTCGCCCTGGGAGAAGTTGAGTCCCCCGGAAGCGTTATAGATGAGAACGAAGGCGAGCCCAACGAGTGCATAAATGCACCCCATTGCCACACCCGATGCGAGAATTTGCAACATCTAGAGTTCGCTTTCGAGAGCCGTGATCGGATTTGAACTTATTTACGAGCGACGACCTTGACGTCACCATTCGGCTGGATTTGCATGATGACGGAGTTGTGCCACAGGTTGCCCTCGCCGTCCGCCTTGTAGGTCCCGAGAATGCCGTCATAGGACTTGCTGCTCATGCCCTCGCGGATCGCTTCACGGTCGGCGCCTTTTTCCTTCATGACCGAAATCAACATGCCGACGGCGTCATAGTCATTGGCGATATACATATCGGGCGCAAATCCTGCCTTCTTCTTGTAGGCCTCGACGAATGCCTTCACCGCCGGTCGGTCATTCGCAGTGGGAAGCACGTCGGGAGCCTGGCAATACTTACCTGCCATGTCGGCGGCCGAAACTAGATCGCGCAGGAACGCCTTGCAGAGACTGGCCGAGGCGACGTAGTCCGCCTTGCTGCCGAGCTGGTTGAACTTCTTCACCACCAGCGCCTCATCGACCGGATAGCCCTGCGTGTAGACGACATCGACCCCGGCACTGTTCATCGCAGTGACCTGCGCGGTCATGTCCTTATCGGTCGGCTGATAGGACGCCACGGCGACCGGCTCGACACCAAGCTTCTTGAGCTCCTGCGTCAGAAAATCACGACCGGAATACCCCCACTCAGCCATGACGTGCAGAATGCCAACCTTCGACTTCTTCAGATCCTTGGCAATGAAGTTGGCGAGAACGACCTTGTCGCCTTCATCATGCGAACTATCGCGGAAGAAATACTTCGCTCCCTGCTGGGTCACTCGTCGCGTGCTCGGCCCGGCGATCAGTGGCACCTTGGCCTTCTCCGTCATCGGCAGCATTGCCAGGATCTGCGTGCCGAGACCCGGCCCGATGATGGCGACCGGCTGCGACTGCAGCACTTTGTTCAGCGCATTGATGGCCGTGGTGTTGGAGGCCTGCGTGTCTTCGACGACTAATTCGATCTCGCGGCCATTTACGCCACCAGCCTTGTTGGCTTCTTCCACGGCAAGCGTAATCGCATCGAGATTCGGCTTGCCATAAGGCGCAAGAACGCCGGTCAGCGGCAACACGACGCCGACAACGACTTTCTGCTTGGCCTGGGCAAGCGCTTCAGAGGCACCGAATGACGCCCCGAAGACCGACACGGCGACCGCCGCTGAGAGTAGGTGGATACGAAATAGGTGTTTCATTTTTTCAACTCCCGATGCTTTAAGGCGCGATGTTCTTAAGTGCAAAGCTTCGCGTAAACGTCTTTTTTTCAGACACTAGCGCGGAGCTTCGTGTAGTCAAAGCAAAAAAACATTGTTTCTTTGAAAGAAACACTGATATTATTCTCTGCACATCGCTTCCGGTCAATTCGGAAACAATGTGCAGTGCGGCCTATAATTTGAGCAAGAAGCGCAACAAATCTTCGTGGCGGTAAGCTTCGCCAGACCGGGAATGCAAGGACACTCAGACCAACGATAAGCGCTGTTTTGTCGCCGCTCAGCTTGGCCGGCGAAGGATTCGCGGATTTCGAACCGACAAAGAAACGCTATGCGCAAGCAAAGCAGCCCATGATAGGTGCAAGGAAACGATGCATCCTGACCGGGTTTGGGCTATCGAAGCACTGATATCGTATAAGGATTGGACATTTGGCTCGGACAACGAAAGCACCCACCGAAGCAAGCAATCAGTCGCTTGTTCGCGGCCTCAAGATTCTAGAGGCCTACACGTCCAAAAAACAGAGTTGGGGCGTACGCGAACTCGGCCGCGAGCTGGAAATCAACGCCGCCACCACCTACCGCCTGATCGCTGCGCTGGCATCCCGCGGCTATCTCGAACAGAACCAAGAGACACAAAAATATCACCTCGGTCCGAAAGTTGTGCAGCTGGCCGCAAACTATTCGACTCAAAATTCGCTCATCGAAATCGGATTGCGGGTATTTGCGAAATACGAACAGCAATTCCCATACAACTTCTACATTGGCGTGATGAGCGCCGATGAGGTGATCTACGTTGCCGTGCACGAATCGCGCGGGCCGCTCAAAATCACGACCGAACCTGGGCAAAGCGTCAGCATCTACGGTTCGGCGCTCGGAAAGATACTTCTCGCCAATGAAAGCGACGAGTTCATCAAAAATCTGATTGCCGGCAATCCCGTCAAAAAGATAACACCGCTCACGGTCACTGACGAAAAGGAATTGATGCGGCAAATCCGGCAGATCCGGAAGCTCGGCTACGCCATCAACCGAGGTGAAATCTACGCAGAGATCGCCTCCGTGGCCACAGGCATCCGAGGTCCCGACGGCTCAGTCATCGCAGGACTCTCACTGAGCTTCCCCATGCTCTATATGGAAACCGGAAAGATCTCACTCGAAGACGTGATCGAGATGACGATGCAAATCGGCGAGGAAATCTCGTCCATGAACCGCCGCACCGTGATCCGCTAGACCACGATGCGGCTAGTCGTTACAGGATCACCAGCTCTTTCGGCGTTCCCTTCGTAAGAAGAAGGTTCGGCTCGCCCGACTTCACAACGAACGGATTCTCCACATGCACCGCTCCGACGCCGAATTCGTAATAGGGCGTCTCGATATTGATGACCATGCCGGCTTCGATCTCGATTTCATTACCTGGAGCGAGAATCGGCTGCTCATATACCTCCGCGCCGATGCAGTGGCCGACATGATGACGGCGATAGCGCGGCTCGCCGTTTTCGCGAACCGCCTTCAGAGTCAGATC
>NZ_JBIISY010000024.1:0-43238 GCF_044340795.1 Tardiphaga sp. | reverse complement strand
CCCTGCCGTAGCCGCTCGCCGTCTATTCGATGCGTCTGTTGGACTTTCATGACGGTCAGGATGCATCCTGTAGCGGCTACAGGAGCAAGGACCATTCGATGGGCAAAAACACGATTTCGCGAGCCGGAAGGATATCGATCGGCGCGCTCTCGAGACAAGGCGGCGTGAAAATCGAGACCATCCGCTACTATGAGCGCATCGGGATGCTGCCTCCGCCGCCGCGGACGGCGGGCGGCCGACGGTTGTACGGTCGAGCCGAGGAACGGACGCTGGCCTTCATCCGGCGCTCGCGCGATCTGGGGTTCACGCTCGAAGAAATTCGCGCGCTGCTCGCGTTGGGGGCGCCGGAACGCGCGCCCTGTGTCGACGTGCACAAGATCGCCGGCGCCCATCTGGCGAAGATCCGCAACAAGCTCTCCGATCTAGTCAAGCTCGAAGCCATCCTGGCGGAGACGGTCGCCCGATGTTCCGACGGCGAAGCGCCCGGCTGTCCGGTGCTCGATGTCCTCGACGCCGGGCGTCGGAGCCAAGGCGCCTGACCCGGGTCGGTGCCGATGGGATGCCCTGTCGGACGCGCCCGCGCCGGGCGGACCGTGCCCCGACCCGGAGGCACGGCGCACGGACCGGCCGGCGATCCGCGCCGAAGCAACCGCGCCGGACGCCGAGTGACCGCCGATCACGATCGTGACGCGCCGCCACGATCGTGATCGCGCGTTACGATCGTGACGATACGTTACGATTTTCGGCCGGGTTGCGTCTGCTTTGCCTCTACTGAATCTATACTTGCGACGGCCGTCCGGCGAAAATCGTGACGCTGCGTCACTACGGGAGATTTCCGGGACCTACGGTCCGCCTGCGTGGGTCTGTTTCCCTTAAATTCCGCTAAAGTTCGTGGAACGTTCACGCCATAGCTTCGAACCGGGTCCCGGCTAACCCATTGATCGGAAACCCAATAACGACGGGCCTCCACAAGGACTCGCACCCTCCGGAAAGGCGCCCGTGAATCTGCTTTGATTACAGGTTTGCGTTTGTCGCGGAGGCCTTGTTTTGCAGGGTTTCCGAGCCCTCCTTCGAACATTTCGGGAGATTTCGGGAGCCCGTAACGGAGCGTTACGCTAGTTTGTTGACGGGTTGGAAAGTCGACGTGTCTTAGCATGAGCCGGCGACATCCAGGACCGGATCATGACGAAGAACAATCTGAGAGCAAGGGTCTATCAGGCGGCCGACGAATTGTTCATTGAGTCCGGTTCCCTCCATAGCGTCGGCCAGCGCGCTGTCCGCGACCGGGCAAAGGGTGGTTCGAACGACGTGGGGCCGCTGCTCGACGATTGGCGGGCTTCGCGGGAATCCATGCTCAGTTCGAGACCGGCCGCACTCGCCGCCATCGCCGAGGAGTTCGCCGGCCGTCTCTGGCTGATGGCGCAGTTGCTTTCCCGTGGATCGGGGGACGGTATCCATCCTCCGCCGCCTCCGCCAAACGACCGCACGCCAATGGCACGGCCCGCCGCACGAACCCAGCCACCCCAGACCAAGGCAACTGCGGTGCCAGCTACGGCACAGACAGGTCAACGTCGCGACGCGAGCAACTACGGGGCGTTCAGCGACATTCCTCGGCCTGAACGTCCGGCGAAGGCTGCCAAGCCAAGCGCCAAGCGCGTAGCGACCGTCAGGAACTTTCAGATACGGGAGGCGGGTCAGAAACTTTTCGTGCTTGTCGATCCGAAGCCACCCATGCAGCCGGGGGTACTCACTGCCGCCGATTGGACCGGCGCGTCGAACGAGAAGCTCGCGGAAGCGGTCGCGACGATACTTCGCAAGAACGGCGACCGGCTACGCGCCTCCGACATCCACAAAAAGCTGCCGAAGAACCTCCGGCCCGGCACCGTCGACCATGCTCAGCGTGATTTGCGGGCCGGGCTGGCCGGGTCGAGGATCGAATGGGCGACCGGCGGCTGGTTCTGGTTCAAGGACGAGCCCCTCCCCAAGCATCGCGAAAGGCTGGACACGCCGGCGGCCGAGAGGCGCCAAAAGGGCGATGTGCTATGGTGGCGCATCGCCCATACGATCGCAGGGCTCGGGCGCGACTTCACCCAGGCCGAGATCGAGGACGCGTGCGGCGACGAACTCAGAAACTTCGGGGACACGTGGTTGCGGCTCCGGCTCATGCGCATGCGGGAACGGTCAGAACCGTTCATTCAGCTCGTCTCGGCCGGCATCATGCGCTGGACCGGACTCGATCCGGCCGAGATCGTCGTAGAGGATTGAAAATCCCGCCAGCGGTCGGCGGCGCCGGAGCGGACACAGTTCGAGCGGACCGACGCGGTCCGCTGGCCAACCGGCCGGATCCGCTGCGAGCCTGCCGGCACCGTTGTCGGCCAAGCGGCGGGGCGGCCGCGGGCGCTCCTGTCGGCGCGACAGGCTCCAGACCTTCCGGTACCTTCACGGTTCGGCATAGCACCCGGACGCCGTCGCCAACTTCGCGTTCAATCGACCCGTGCTCAGCTAGACGATGTCAGCGCGGCCCGGGAGGCAGCGCGCTCGGTATCAGGACGGTGTCAAGCAGCGAGCGATCGCCCGCAAGGCGTCCTGCCGGCAGCGGCGGATCTGTTCGGTGCGAGCGAACGCCCTTTTTCCGAAGGTCCAGCTTTGCGAATCGAGGTTCCGGACGCCGATCGATATCGACGCGAAATGCTGCGGGTATTCGACCTCGAACGTCACCCAGACGGCGTGACGCTCGATGCGCATACGGTTGAGCTCGTCGAGGAAGGCGTCCTCACGACCGAAAAAACGCAGAACGGCCGCCAGACCCCGGACCACGTCGTGGTCCGGTCCTATATCCAGACGAAAAGCCGGCACGCCCGGTTCGGCCGCTCTTCCACCACGGCCGCCCGAATGGTGGCCGTGGTATTGGGCCTTTAGCTTTCGCAGCGACTTGACCGTTTGCACGCTCGCGCCGACCGCTTCAGATGCCATCACGGCACAGACGAGCGCGGCGGCGTCGTCATGGGTCATGTCGGGCACGTGGCGGCCACGGCCGCCCTGCGTGATCAACGGACCGTCGGGCGCCTCGCGGAGGTTGCGGGCATGCTGGACCGTGCTGGTCAGGGGTGCTCCCAACGCATCAGCGACAATGGCAGCCAACCGGCGCGAATTAACCATGGCGACCTCTCCCCGTTGACCTGCGACGCCTCCAGTGAGATTTTTTCACTAGAGAGAACGGCCGCTGGCGTCAACCGTCGTCGCGGCCCAGCGGACAGGACCGACGATGGCCTTCAACGAGCTCGAGCAAGCCAGACGCAACCTTTTCAGGACCCCGCGGGTCATCAAGCACATCGGCCAGGCGACCGTCCAAGACCCGCGGATCGTCGACACCGCGTGCAAAGCGCTTCTTGAGGAAGGCTTGCTGCCTTGCGTATCCGACGGAAAGGCCGACGCGCTGGCGATCGATGGCGCCATGGTCCTGATGGCCCTGGCCAGCCGGCAGACGGAAGCCGACGCGATCGTCCGCGTGTTAGGCAGGCTCCGCGACATGCAGCACCAGGTCGTCGTCGCCAGGCCAACGATCGTGTCGACGGAGCCAAGACGCCTGCCGTCCGATCTGTTCGTCCATGGCGTGGCGGAAGTGATCAAGCAGACATGGCAGAACATGCGCGCGCCCATCATCGACGAGGATGCCGACATCGGCGTCAGCATCCTGTGGGGGGACCGCGGCGAGGTTCTGTACGGTGTGATCGATTATGTGTCCGAGCACCGCAAGCACATCTACTCGAACGCCAAGCTTCCCGTGCCACCGGGGATCGCCGACGAATGGGACTTCATCGAGCTGCGTACGGTCGGCGGGCACTCCTTCAGCACCTTGTCCATCTTCTACTACGCCAAGGTGCTCAAAGACAGCGCGGTCGGCACCCCGGCGGAATTGGACGAGCCATGATCCGTCACGATCCTCGTCCCCGAGTGCCGGGCTCCCAGGACGGCAACCGACCGAGAAAGGAAAACCAGATGATGGACTACGCGACCTTCAAGAACGGTCCCGCCTGCCGGGTATTCGCCGGACTCGGCGGTGAATGGGCCGGCATCCTCGAGCGTTCGCTTTCGTTCAACGAGCTTCGACACGCCGTTGTTCAGCGGAACGACGAGGCGCGGGGCTGCTTCGCCACGGCGGTGCGGACCTACGCCGGCGTCGCCTCGCAAGGCGAACACAGCCTTCTCCTCGCGGTCTGCGCCATGGTCGATTTCGGACACCTCGCGGACAAGCTGTCGGAGCCGCACGTCACCTGGCAGAACATCGTCCGCGGTTGCGACGCCCAGACCCGGGCGGCCATCGCGGCGTGCATCGAGGCGTCGCCGTGAGCGCCTCGACACCGGTGGTCGCCGCGAGGCGTTGCCCCGACGCATTCGATCGACATCTTCAACCGGCCAGACGACGCGTCGAAGGCAGCGCGCTCGCGTCCCGGGAGACCTGAGATGGAGATCCGCCCGCATCCGGATTGGCGTCAGGCGCTCGTCGAATCCTACGACGACATCTTCCGTCCCGTCGGCCCTTCGGCGGCGGCGCCGGGCTTGCCCGCCGTCGACGACGGCTGGCGCGACCTGCTGGAGCGCGCGTGCGCACGCATCCGCGCGTCCGTCCGCACGCACGGCGGCTCGCTTCGGGTGACGGAGATCAGCGAGAAGTACGGCACTCTGCGCGTCCGCTGGGAGGGATCGATGTCGCCCGAAGCGGCCGCGCGAGTAGAAGAGGCCGTCGATCTGGCGGAGGCGCGCAGCGCGACGACCTGCGAGGTCTGCGGCGAACCCGGCGTCCTCCGCGCCGGCGAATGGCTCGCGACACGCTGCGACGCGCACGGGGATGGACGGCACCCGGCAGAGGTCGAGCAAGGAATCGAACATCCCCACGTCGAGCGGAGGTTCGTCGACGGGCACTGGCACGCCGTCTTCCGGTTCTACGACCGCACCTCCGACCGCTTCGTCGAAGCGGATTCTCCCCGTAGCCAAGTGGAGTGACCATGGCGCGCTTCAGATGTGCCGCCTGCACACGCTCCGGCGAGTGCGGATACGACGACCGCGGCCATGCGTGTCCGCTTTGCGGTTCGCCGGACGTGGTGTTCGCGGTGGCGATCGAAGAACTGCCCGACGAGGTGCTCGGGGCTCTTGCTCCGCCGGAGCATTCCGGCGAAGGCATCGAGTAGCAGTCGAGAATTTCCGATCCTACCGACGGGCATACATCACGAACTTGCCGGCAATGCGCATCGCTTCGACGATAGCCGAGCGGGGGAAAAGTCGCCCGCGCCGAGGCTTCGCTGTGGACTCCTGCAGCCTGGGTTGACATCGTCGCCGAATGCAACCCGGAGAATCGGTGATGGCTAAATCGACGAGCAATACTGGAAAGCCCTGGACACCTGCGGAAGTGAAGCAGCTCAAGCAGGAAGCTGCCGGCAACACTCCCACCAGGGTCATGGGACTGAAGCACAAACGAACAGAAGCGGCGATACGTGCGAAAGCCCAGGTCGAGGGTATTTCGCTAAAGCCGACCAACCAGAGTCCGTACGGGACAAAGAAGTAGCCGGTCGGCCATCTGCAGTCACGATCCTGGATGAACGTTCCAAAACGACACCACTTCGTTCCCGAAATGCTGCAAAAGCGCTTCGTCGATGAGGCGGGCCTTCTGCACTTCTACAACAAGCGAACGCCGGAGAAGGGCGTTCAGTCCACCAGGCCGGGCAATCTACACGTCAAAACGCATCTTTACTCGAAGATCCTCTCGGACGGGACCAAGGACGTCGCGCTCGAGCTTCGTTACGCCGCGCTTGAAGGCGTCGCCGAGCCAATATTTGCTGAACTTGTGAACGCAGCCCTTCGTGGCCGCACACCGCGCATCCCGTCGACGACCAGGGAGGTCATCGACCACTTTGCCTACGAACAGATGCGGCGCGTGCCGGAATTCCACGAACAGATAATGCCGACCAGCGACTCGGAGCGGCAGATCCGACTGGCGCTCGACGAATACGAACGAAGGTTCAGGAAAGTCCCGGCTGAACAGCGGGAGAACACGCTTCGCCCCTCTTCGATCGAGGAGTTCCGTCAGAACGCGCGCGTCGGCGCACTGTCTCGCCACTCGCCCAGGGTCATGCGCGCCCTTGCCTCGAAATCGCTCGTCATCGCACGCACCCGAACGAAACTCAGCTTCATGATCGGCAGCCGCCCCGTGGTGCGCTCGCGCGGCAACTTGCCGGACCCGGCGACCGAAGTCTGGTTGCCGATCGGCGCCAACGTCGCCCTGCTGTATATCGGCGAGCGGTGGGAGAGCCCACCCATCTACGACGTCCCGGACCACACGGTCCGTCGTCTGAACGATACGATCGCGGCGCAGAGCGCCATGTTCGCCGGGCGATCGGGCAAACTCATTCTGAGCGTGATCGGCCGTCTGGTCCTTGCGACCTCAAATGCAATGCCGAGGAGGTAGGCCGATCCGATAGTCGGGGCTTTTCCACGGCCTCCCCGGGGAAGCGCGATCGCCGGAGCCGGCCAGAGGCCTCTCGCGGCCGTGCGCCGTGGCGGCGACGCCCACCTCCAGTCCTTTGAAGCGGGCTCTCGGTGCGATCCTATGCAGACGAGACCAAGGCTTTGAGATTGGAGAGAAGTCGCGCCTCGATCTCGAGCTCGCTCTTCCCCCAGACGGCGGACAGCGCGGCGATCGCTCCCTTCGCGTCCCAGGGACAGGCGGCTCTGCCGTCGAGTTGAGCGAAGGGACCATCCGTCTCGGTCAGCACCTTTTCCTGGGGCATCTCCGCCGCAAGCGCGCGTCCCTTTTCCCCTGCAAGCATGGCTGGACCGACGCTGAACCAGCATCCCATCGCGACCGCTCTCTTGAGTTCGCGACGGGTCCCGGAAAACCAATGGAGGACCGGAACGCCCGCGCCCGGATGTCGCTCCAAGGCGTCGAGAACCTGACCGGCTGCTCGCCTGCTATGTATCGAAAGGATTCGTCCGCCCGCGGTGGAGCACGCGTTCAGTATCCGGTCGAAGACGAATTGCTGATCGCACCAGTAGCGCTTGAACTCGGGGCCGCCGTCAAGGCCGACCTCACCGACGTAGCGGGTCGTGGAGACGAGCTCATCGAACAGCGCAAGTTCGCCTTTTCTTTCGTGGGCAAGCTGGGGATGAAGGCCGAGAGCGGTTCTGATGCGCGGGGCATCCGAGGAAAGCGCCGACGTCCCCTCGAACGCGGTCGGCGTTGTCGTCACCGAGAGCACGAACATCTCCCGCGACCGGGCTTCCCGCACCATCTCGACGGGGTCGGGATAGAGGTCGAGATGGCAATGAAAGTCGATCATTTAACGCCCAGCGCCGCATGCAGCGCCTGCAGTTCGGCCATTCCGCGTGAGATCATGGCTTCGAGTCCTGCCCTGTCGGCTATGAAAGGAGAGCTGAGCGAAGGTCCCAGCCAATCGCTCAGGCCATCTCCGGCGGCGTTCCGGATGGCCATGGCGACGGACCGGACGTCGTCGAAGCCGGCGTGCTCGGCGTCGTCTCGGCCGAGTTCTGTGTACACGTAGTTCGTCGTATCGGGTACGCCCCAAGCGCGGAATGCGGCGCGACGGACATGGCACGGCACGCAACGACCGCAGTGCCGGTAATTGAAGCGTTGGAACCGTCCGCAGCTCGTCGAACGCGCCGCTTGAACGCGCAGCAGCGTCTGGTCCGCGCATGACCGCAGCATCTCACCCTTCGTCGATGTCGCGTACGGATTACGGATCTTCACGCGAAGGCCGGCCGCATCCAGCATTCGCTGCACGCTGCCGAGATAGTGCGGATGGGCGGTACGCGTGCTGAGGCTGCCTATCCGCGCTCCGGTGAGCGGTGGATTGATCGCGATGAAGCCGTTTTCGCACAGGAAAAGATCGACCGTGCCGCCCTCATGGTAGGCGGCGAGCGATGTCGCGGCCATGACGCCGAAGGCGATGAAGATCAGGGATCTGGCCCTTTGGGACGCTTCCTCGACGCCGGGAGCGTGGGCGTTGTGGTTCAGTTGCAGATGGTCGAGGCCGCCGGCGATATGGGCGGCGAAGTCGACCTGCTTTGCGGCGTCCCCGCGAACCGTCTGGCTGACGGCGAGGGGCCGCCGCCCGGCGGCGGCCAAATCGATCGCCCCGACCAGACTGTCGAGACCGCCCGAAAGCAGAACGACGCAATCGGCATCCGGACGCTCGGCCGGCTTCGGCGGCGCCGGCTGCATGCCGCCCCCGTGAAAACCGAAACGCCATATGTCCGTCGTCAGGAATCCGACCGCTTTCGCGAGATGGCCGGCCTGGGCGTTCCAGAACGCGGGATCCGAGACCGCGATCTGCAGATCGAACTCCCGGGTCCATCCGTCCGGACTCCGTTCACGAAGGCCCGCATAATCCGCGGTCACCACCGAGAGCGCTATCGAAAGCAGATCCCAAGCTCGAGGTGCCGCCTCCAGCCGCCGGCGCAGGAACTCATGCTTCGCCGCGTCACCGGCGCTGCCACGGTCGCCGCTGCCGGGCTGACCGAACAGCACGACCCGTAGATCGTCGGCCGTCGCCGGCAGATCGATGTCCTCTGGAGCACAAACCAGCCTCATTCCGCGTAGCCCTCGAAAACGATGCAGGTTTCCCTGACGGCCTCGCTCACGACACGGTTGATCCTGTCCACCGTCAGCCGTTTCCCTGCGTCGCGCAGCTTCCGGAATTCCGCGCCGACGATCTCCTTCACGTAGTCCCTGGCATCCCTGAGACGCGCGAGCGCCACGGTCGCGGTCGGCGATTTTTCGCTGATCGCGACGCCGACATCCAGTTCGAACCGTCGGAAGACGTCCATTGCGGCATATCGCTCTATGACGAAGTCTCTCTGTTCGGAATCGAGATTCAAGAGGTCCGCTTCGGGGTAGTGCGTGAGCAGTTCGGACAACGCGTCGCGAATGGCCGCGCGCGCCGCCTCCGCGTCCTGTGTGCCGTCGGTGGGACGAACCGCCTCGACGACCGCGTCCATGACCTCCCGCGCGGAGCGGCCAGCAAGAAGCGCCGGATCGAGCGGACTTCCAGCCGTGGCAGGCTGGCCGGCGGCGATGTTCGACAGCGCACTACCGAGCGACTGCGCCGTCGCCGCGGTCCCTCCAAGCCTGGCCGAGGCGGTCGCCGAGCCGGAGTAACCGCTGCGGACGTAGTGTCCGAGCGCCTTCTTCAGATCGTCCCGGTTGCCGCTGCGGGCGTAGTCTCCGAGGCTGCGCCGCGTGCCCCGGAAGCGTGCTGCGGGCGCCACGGGCGGCGCCGCCGTCAGCGGGACAGCCGGAGGCGTTGGGATCGGCGGCGACGGCTGCTGCTCATCGGGCGGCGGCGGCGGCGATGGGTCGGGAGTACCCGGTTCGGGCACTTGCGGCTCGGGTGGCGGCGATGGCGGCGTCCAGGGCGGAACCATCGGCACGCCTGGCCCCGGCCCACCGCTAGATTGCGACGTTCCCATTTTCAAACGTTCTCTTGATTGCGTTCTTGACCGGCCTCGACACGTCAAGACCGTCCCACTTCTCCAGCACACCTCGAGCCCAGGGCTGATCGGCGATCTTCGGTACGATGTTGGGTTTGACCTGCGCGGCCGGCCGCTCGGCGAGAAAGGCCGCGAGACGACTGCCCTGAGGCGGATCCACCTCCGACAAGGCCAGGCAGGCCTCCAGTATCGGCGGCACGCCCCATTCCTGCTCCTGCCGTGCCTTCTCCAGCAGACGATCCATGATCACGGCCGTCTCGAGCCGCTGCACCGTCTGCAGCCGCGGTTTGAGGCGCGCCGCCATCTCCGGATTCTGCAGCAGAGCGGTCAACAGTTCCGCGGCCTCTGACGACAGGCGATCCTCGGAAGTGACCAGCGCGACATGCTCGCGGCTGACGTATAACGCGCCTCTGAGGTCGACCTCCGCGAGGGCCGGCGGCAACGTCAGCCACTCCCGCACGAACGGAGCGTTCCACGGGGACGGGAGATCGAGCTCCTTGCCCGCATTTGCGGCTTCCTCCCACTCGCCGAGGAACGCGGGTTTCCCGGACTCGCTGGCACCGACCGCGGAGATCAACGAAGCATAGGCCTTCGTGTCCCCTAGACGTTCGAACAGCATGAGCTTGGCAAGCACAGCTTCGTCGACACCGACGCCTTGAGCGGTCGAGATCGACATCCGTATGGACAGCGCATTCAGGAATCTTTTGATTAAACGGGGATTGCCGGCGATGCCGGACGCGGTCGTCATCAACGGGGCGAGGCGGTCCGCGGTATCGAACTTGCCGATCAGTTCGTCCGGCATCGGATCATGAAGCGTCTGGACGAACGCCCGGTCGACGCGCTTGCCTTCCCACGTCCGGCGAAGCTGATTGCAGATGCCGACGCGGATCTTCTCCTGGATCTCACCGTCCAGGACGCTGTTCTCCACGAACAGCAACATCATGTACGCGCGCACTTCCTGCGTTCCGAGCGGCGGGACCCGAATCGGTACCTGGATCAGCTTGTCGAAATAGTTGGTGACCAACAGATCGTCTTGGATGCCGCCGAAATGCTTGCGGACCGCGTGCTTGATCATGTCGTTGTCGGCGGCGATGACGAAAGCGGTGTTCTTCAGGAACAGGAAGAGACGGATGGCCTCGAGGGTCGAGATCGTGGTCTCCGGAAGACAGCGGTCGAGATCGTCGATCAGGACCACCAGCGTGATCCCCAACTCCTCGAGGATGTCCTCGAACGAATCCCGGAGAGCCTGGATCTGTTTCGGCGGCGACTCGTCGGGCTTCGGATCCAGGAGTCCGCCTGCAGCGTCCGCGACCTTGCCCGCCGCGGCTTCGGCATCCTTGGCTAGGTTGCCGCCGAGGCCTTCGTCGAAGGCCCGACGGCCGAGGCCGATCACGTCGCCGACCAGGCCCGTCGGCGGCAGGCCGAGCGCGAGCGAGATCGCAGGCACGGCGACGAGTTTGGCGGCCCGTAGCCAGTTGACGCGCTTCAGCAACGCCTTCGTCTTGTCGACGGCGGTCGCGCGCGCGGCCGCCTCCGCCTCCAGCTTCGAAGCGATGACGTCCATCAGCGCCGCCCGCGCATCGTCGTAGCCCTGATACAGCCAAGCATTGAATTCGACGAAGACGAACTGCCGCTCGCCGGCAGGGAGGGGGCGCGCGGCGACGGACGCCCGGATGAGCTTGATCATCGACGACTTGCCGATACCCCACGAACCGGACACCCCGATCGAGACCGGGCGCCCTCGCGCCTGCACGACGATCTCGGCCACGGTGTCCGCGACGCCCGAAAAATTCAGGAAGTCGCGCTCCGTCTCGTTGTCATGCCACATGAAAAGCTCGCCCCCGCCGATCCCCCACACAACCGATAGCTGACTGCCTCCCATCTTTGCAATGGCCGAGCGAAGTCGGATTCTGCTTGGGAGGATCGGTACGGGGCCGGCGCCTTGTTCGCCGGCAGCGAAGAAACGGGCCGATGATGCCGTACGCATCGCATGAACAACGTCGGACCGCCTGATGCTTCGAACTGTAGACCTCGCGGTGGCGATGCCTATCCGGATCCAAACGGCAGAGGATGTGAATGCCTCGCTCCCTGCCGACGCTCATGGGCTGGTCGCACAATCGGAAAACGACGCGATATTTTCGGTGTGCGACGAAATGGTACCGCGCCATCGCCGTACCAGGTCCAGTGCATATCGGAAGCCGACTTCGGCGCGATATGGCTGGCGTCAGATGCGAGGCCGTGACGACGCGGAATTTTCGTCGTCCTCGCCAGGCTCCGGATCCACCGCAGCCTTGAACGCAGCGATCGCGTCCCGGAGCCCGATCAGGACCCGTCGCGCGGCCTCGACCGAAGGCCCCGCCTTCGACGCGTCGAAGTCGTCGTAGATGACCTTCCGAGCCCTATGGCGCATCCTCAAAAGTTCGAGCAAGTCCTTCTTGAGATCTGCGTCGATGATCGCAGGCCTCGCGTTAACGCCGGTCATCTGCCTTGAGACCCGCTCGACGAGATCCCTGTGCGAGTGCTGCCCCTCGACCGGGCTCTTTTCCTTCAAAATGGAAAGGATCTTCTCCAATGCGGCTTCCAGCAGCGAATACCCGGTCTCCATCCCATGGAGAAACGCATTGGACCGTTCCCATACCGCGTCGAGGTCCGGAGAATCGAAGCCTCCGCGGTCGAACGCGCGAACGGCGTTTCCGATCTGCAGAATGGCATGGTCGATATCAGCATCGACATCCGTCCAACGCGGGTCGCTCATGACAGCGTCACCGCTTCATTCGCTATCCGGGCGAGGAACCGCTCGCTTGCCAACGATCTCAAGTAATAATCGACAGGCAGGTCGTGAATTCGTGACAAGTCTTCAACGAAGTCGACGGCTTCGCCTTCGCGATCCGATGGAAAATCGACGACGACATCCAGATCGCTCTCGGACGACATGGCATCCACCGCCGCCGATCCGAACACAAGGAACCGGCCGCCGCGCGAAATCGCAAATGCCTTCAGTTTCGCGATGATCGCGTCCGCAGCCGATCGTCGCCGCGCTGCTTCGCGCGCGTCCCTCTCTGCTATGGTGACGACCTTATCCATGCGTTCTCCGCCCCCAATATCGGGCCTTTGACTGCATAACACAATGACGGCGTGATCAGGCGGGTATCACTCGGCCCGACGGTCGGCGGCGGGCCACTCAGGACGCGAGGCTTGGCGGATCGGATCCGTCGGATAAGTCGTCCGACGATCGCCTCGGCCGTTCTCAACCCGCAAAGTGGGCGGTCACGCCGGCTCCTTCGTTTTCCCGGCACGGCTCCTGTTCGCATCGCCTCGCCGGTCGCGGAGTTTTCCGGCAGCAACATCGTATCTCGGATGCTTCAGGATCTCTGGCTGCATGACGTCCGGCGGCACTTCGCCATACTCCTCGCCCTCGGTGCGGGGCGCGTGCCCCTGGATGGCGTCGAGGATCAGCCAGTCCATCCTCGCCTTGCGGCCCGCGGTCTTGAAGCGATGGCGCCAACCATGGTTCGGCGCGACCCGTGGGTCCTTGATGCCGAGTTCACGAACCCACTCGGCCAATTTGTTGCCGACCGACGTGTAGGTCGGATTCTTCCGGTCCGGGTTGCGCTGCCGCGCGACGGAATAGAACAGCGGCGCCTTGCCCTTCTTCATCCGAGCGAAGTCGAGAAATCCTTGCTCGACCAGATGCGGATGGATCGGAACGACGCGCTCCCGCAGCGTCTTCACGGTTCCGGCCTCGGGCGTTATGCGGATGCAATCGATGCCGTCCACGTTCAGGACGTCGCTGGCCCGAAGCTGCGTGATCTCGTTGACGCGGGCTCCGGTATAGGCGCAGATCCACGGCACCCACCGGCGCGCCGCGGCATTCTCCCGCGCCATCAGCTTGCTCATAGGAGCCAACGCGGCGGACAGGATGATCGCGGCTTCCTTGTCCGTGAAACCGCGCATCTTGGTCTCATGCTTTTCGCTGACGTCGACGACGACTTCCGCGCTCGGGTCGCTTCGCAGCTTCTTCATCCGCTTGCACCAGCCGAAGAAGGCCTTCGCGGCGGCGATGTAACCGTCCTTGACGGTGATGGGTGACAGCTTCGTCGCCAGCAGCGCGTCCCGCCAATCCAGCAGATGCTGCTCGGTGACGAGGTTCATGTCGCTCGACCCGACCCGAAGCATCAACGCCGAGAAATACGGACGCCATTTCTTCTTGGTCGACGCTGAAATCTTCTTCGCCTCGCAGAATTCGGTCCACAGGCCCTCGAAGGGCTTCTTCGGCTCGGTCAACTGGAGCGCGGGATATTTCGCCTGCTCCGGATCGGGGGTGTAATCGCCCTCCGCGTGGCGAAGCAGCACCCTGCTCGCATGCTCCTTAGCCTTGACGTACGCCTTGATGAAGGTTTCGAATCTGTCACCGACCAGTTTCAGGCGCCGACGGGCCAGGAACTCGCGCGCTTCGTCGCCGAACGCGAAGCGCAGGTGCACGCCGACCGGTTGGATGCTGATCAGCCGCGTCTTCTTCTTCTCCAGCGCGCGCAGCGATTCTTCCCAAAGGATGGGACGGCCAGGCTCGTCGCGATGGCTCGCCACCATCTCGTTGTAGAACTCGCCTGCGAGCGCGTTGATCTGCATGTGCGAAAGGTCCGAGGGCGGCTCGCCTTCGAGATTGGCGCGCCAGGTGCGCTCCAGCTTCAGATTCTCTTCCTGGCAGCGCAGCACCGCCTCGTCCCAATCTGCGGTTCCGAGCGAGAACTTGATCTCCGACGGCATGCCGAACTTGCGGTATTTCGCCGGCACACGCCGACGAAACCAGTAGTTCTTCGTGTGGTCTTTTTTGATGGGTTGAAGCATGTTGAGGCTCACGGTGTGTCCACTCCTGTGTACCACCGGCCTTTTTAGAAATGCCTTATTCTATAGATAAAATTGGATTTTCAGGGGCCTAAACGGCTGAATGGCGGAGAGGGGGGGATTCCCCCCACCCCCCTTCGCCTAAGTGGCTGATGTTTCGAATTTTATCGGTAGAATAAGGCGTTCTTCCATTGCTCGGGGCTACATTCAGGGGCTCCACATGGGGAATAGCGCGTTGCCGCAGCCGGTCCGTAAGTTTCACCGCAAGAAAGGCCGGAAGCCGATCCAGAAGAGCGAGCTGTATTGGCTCCGGAAGCGGGTGCCCGACCGCTATCGAAAGCTTCTCGGAAAGCAGGAGGTCTGGCGGTCGCTCGACACGACCGACCTGAAGACCGCCAGGACCCGGTGCGTCATCCTCAGCGACCAGCTCGATAGGGAATGGGCGGCACGCCTCGCCGCCGCAGAGGATGCCGGCCGACTGCCCAAGGCGACGACGTTCACGAGGTTCGAACTGAGCGGACTGCAGCGGCTGGTCCATGCGCAGACGCGCGACGCGTTCGTCGAGAATGCCGGCCGTTTCGTTTGGGGAGCCGAGCTCGGAACGCGCTCCGAGGACGAGGATCTCGAAGCCCGAGAGTACGACGAGGCTGACATGGACGCCTTTCTGGAAAGGAACGGCTTCGTAGCCACGGAGGAGGACCGGCGGCGTTTTCTCCCCCTCTTCCTGCAGGCCCGGAAGGAGGGATATCGCGACCTGCGTCGGGCCGCGGGCGAGGAACAGGACTTCTCCGAATCGCCGAAATTCAAGAACTACGCCCCGAGCCCGAAGCCGCAGACCGACTTCCTCGAGGCCTTCGAGTTCTATTGCACCCATGCGGAAGTCAAGGGTGGCATCACTGGCCCGACTGCGCGCCGATGGCGGCCCAAGATCAAGGAGTTCTGCGGTTTCGTGGGACACACGGATCTCGCCCGGATGACCACCGACGACGGCTACCGTTGGATGGACCATCTCGTCGGCGAACGGGCGATCGTCCGCAAGTCGGTTCGCGACGTCTGGATCGCATCGATCAAGGCGGTCGCAGGCTTCATGGTCGAACGGCGCAAGCTGGACAGGAACCCCTTTCTCGGCATCCGCGTCCGCAAGGTCAAGGCCGGCGGCACGATGGAATCGAACCAGAAGGGCTTTTCGGACGCGCAGGCCGCGACCATCCTCACGGCGACCCTCGCCGAGTTCTCGCGTCTGACGACGCGCGAGACGCGCGCCACGCGCCGCTGGGTCCCGTGGACCTGCGCGTACACCGGCGCGCGGGTCAACGAGGTCACCTCGCTCCTGCCTTCCGACATCCGGAAGGATCCGGAGACCGGCATCGTCTGCTTCTATCTCCGCCCGGAGATGACGAAGGGCGACTATCGCCGCGTCGTTCCGGTTCATTCCCACCTGATCGAGCAGGGGCTGCTCGACTACGTCGAGGAGCGTCGGCGCCTGTCGCTCCCGCTCTTCTACGATCCGAGCAGGGCCGAAGGTGATACGATCGCGCACCCGCAATTCCAGAAAGTCGGTCAACGGCTCGGCGAGTGGGTGGTCCGGAGTCTAGGCATCACCGGGGTGAAGCCCAACCATGCCTGGCGGCACCGCTTCAAGAGCGTCGCGCGCGACGTCGGCATGCACCCCGAGGTCGAAGCCTTCATCACCGGGCACGGCGGCAGCGACGACCAGAAGGCGATCGACAAGGTTTCCCTGAATTACGGTGATCCTTGGGTGAAGACCCTCAAGAAGGCGATCGAGCTCCATCCGCGCTACGCAATCGCCGCACTCGAGCGCCCGCCGCAACCGCTGAAGAAGACGCGCCGCTCGCCCGGAGAGATGGCAGCCGCCAGGAAGACCAAGGCGGCGGCAAATTCCCGGGTCGACGTGGCCGCATCCGGGGGAGCAGACCGATGAGGGATCACGTCCTCGACTATCGCTTCAGCTATCGCGCCGAGTATGTTCCAGTCCGCAAGAGGCTAACTCGGCACGCGTTTCTCAATGGCGTCGAACCGGTCTCCATCCTGGAAATCGAAGCAACGGACGCCCCCGTCGCATTCCGGATATCGCAGCAGTCGGGACGCTGCGATGCGTTCGAAGTCCGGTCGCACGGCGACGCATTGTGGTGGCCCCTGTTCGGCCTCGACGGACAGGTATCGGGCGCCGAATTCTTCGCGCACGCGAAGAGCGATTGGGACAAGGCATGTGCCATTCTTGACCCGCTGGCCCGGACCTACCGGTTCTTCGGGGACACTCACGAACAAAGGTTCGAGGGGCAACCGCTTCGCTCCTACGAGTCCGACTTCCGCGACCAGCTCCTGTCGGCGCAGCACGATGCTTCGCGCGTCCGGGTGATCGGCGGACGGGTTCACGTGGCCGGCGGCGAGCCCGTCTGGTACGCCGTCGCGAACGACGAAGGCAGGCGTGGTTTCGATCTCCAACTCGGTCACTCTGACCTAGATCGCAAGGATCGCGACGCCTACTGGATGCCGTGCCCCGATCGCAGCCCGCGGATGACGTCCGCGCGGCTCGGGCGCGCATTCGGTCTGAACGAATTGGCGCACGGCATCGGCTGGCTCGCGGCCGACGTCGTCCGCTACAGGTCGAAGATCGTAGACGAAGGTATCCATCGAAGCGTTGGGGCCGCCGATCTCTGCGTCCGCGCGTTCGCCCAACACCTTTGGGAGATCGCCTTCATGCGTCCCGATCTGCGCGGCATCCTCCCGGTGATCGCCAAGGCGACCCGCAACACGCCGCCGCCACTCGTCCTGCCGCATAAGGAGATGCTCGAACGGCTGGCTTCTTTGGACGCGACCCGAACCCAGCTTCTCGGCTCGCGCATCGTCGACGACGCCCGCCTGCTCCGCGATCGGGTCGACGAGTTCAGGCCTGTGACCGTCTCTGACGAAGAGATCGACGCGATCTCCGCCGCGTTGGCCGAATTCGCCTGAAGGAAGGGATCCTATGGTCGAGATCCAAATGAATTTGCAGCTTCCCTACAAGCAATATATCAGGCCCGCTCGTGCGAAGACGTTTCGACCCGAGATGTTCATCGACAGAACGCCTGTCATGATCCGGGAGATCGGCTCCTCAGACGCGCCTGTCGCGTTCCGCGTGACCGCGGGCCGCAGCACCCTCGATACCGAGGCGCGGACCGATTACGACATCCGCACCTTCGAGGAGCGGTTCTGGTGGCCTGCGTTCCGCGCGGGTCGTACCGTCACGCGAACCGAGTTCGAAGCGAGTGCCGCGGGCGCATCGCCTTTCGCTGCGGTCGCGGTCGTTCCGTCGGCCCTTCTGACCATGGACGGCTTCCCGAGACCTTTCGATCGCAACAGCGTCAAGGAGTTCGGAGAGTCGGACTGGAGCCACTGGGAAGTGAAGGCACAGCGCGGAGGCATCGACGTACTCATCTGCGACGGACTAGTCCATCTGGAGGCTGGTCCGCCCGCCATCTACGCGGTCGCAAGCGAAGGGGGCTTCGATCTGCAGATCGGCACCTCGGATTGGAACCGGCTGACGGACGTCCAGGTGCTTCCCGGGCCGTCTCTTTCACAGGCGAAAGCAAGCGCTCGGAGCGCCAGGGTCTTCGGTCTTGACGAATTGGATTCGCAGATCCGTATTCTTTGCGATCGTGGATACGGAATCTACCGGCATACGAATGTCGAAAGGATCGGCGGCCCCGACAGGTCCGATACGGCAGCGGCGCTTCTGTGCGCCAGGGGCGTTGTCGAAGATGCGTGGGACGTCGCTCCGCGGCACCTTTCCGTGGAACGTCGCCGCAGAACGATCCCCTCGCTCTTCGATGCCCATGGAGCGCGCATGTCCTCCGATCACCTCGATCTCTACGGGTCCATGCTGGAGCTCGCGAATATCGGGGAAGCCGCGCTCGATCGCGATCTCGCGCATTGCATACGCAATGCACGCGACGTCGTCCCCCGTCTCGAGGCCGGCATCGAAGACGATGCCATAGGTCGACTTGCAGGCTGAGATCGGTCGCGTCTTATTTCATGGCTCGAAGCGGTACCGCCCCTTGGCCGGTCCGAACGCCGCAGCTATCCCGCGCGGTCGGAAAACCGGTTGAAGGCCGATAGCTCAAGACACGGGATGGTGCGTTCGCAATTGTAGATTTCCCTCTTCAGGTACGAGACCTCCTCGTCCCGCGCCTCGTAAGTGACATCGATGCACCAAGCCTTGGGCATCATGTCCGATCCGGCACTCCACCGATAACCCCGCTTCTTCAGGATGTCCTTCATGGCGAACGGCACATCGTTCGCGCGGATATGCCATCCGCTGCGGCGGGCGCGTTCGAGAAGGAATGACATCGCCGGGCGGCCACTGATCGGTAATGTGCGGGCAAGCAGAGCGAGCGCCGCGAGGCAGTCGTTCGCGGCCCGGTGGCGGTCGTAGAAGAAGCCGGCTCCCATTGCGAGGTAGGCCAGTTTCGTTCCCTCGAAGCCTTCGGCCTTCCAATCGACCTCCGCAAGGGAGCACGCCCAGGCCTTGCAGGCGAAAAAAGGATCCAACCGTTCCAGAAAGCGGCGGTCGAAGCCGGCGTTGTGAGCGACGATCAGATCCGCAGCCGCGACCAGCTCCCTGACAACCAAGGCATTGATGGTCTTTCCGGCAAGCATGCCGTCGGTGATACCCGTAAGGCGGACGATCTCCTCCGGCAATGGTCTACCCGGATCGCGCAGCGCCTCGAAAGGCTCAGACACCTGAACGATCTGGCCGTCGAGCGTATATCGGAACGGGACCATCGCCAGCTCGATGATCTCGTCCACATCCGGATCGAGACCCGTGGTCTCGGTGTCCACGAAAAGGCCGGACCGAACCTTCGTTCCCTCCGGTACGATTGCCGTCGGAAGCGGCGCCAAGCGCCGCAGTACCCTGAAGTCTCCGGTCCCTTCCAGTGTCGCGGCGAGAAGTTCGAGATCGCGGTCCTCCGGACTGGCATGGCGCGACATCGCCATCTCAGGTCGAGAGCTCGAGGATCGTCCCGTCATCGACGAATTCTCTGACGATCCGCGCCACCTCACTGCCGTCGATCCGCCCATCGGTGCGCAGACGCCGCGCGACTTCCTTCAACGCACCGACGTTGGCGTTCAGAAGCCCCTTCGTCTGCTCGTAGGCGATCGCCAACTCGTCCTGAACCGCCTTGCGCATGTACGGCTGATCCAGAAGTTCGGTGGCGCGGCGGTGATCCGCCAGAAAGACCAGCGGATGCGGTCCGATATGACCGATGCTGCCGACGAGCGCGGCCGCGATCCGGGTCGCCGACGCCAGGTCCGAGGTGACCGCGATCCCACCGGAGCCGCTTCCGGCGGAACCGAGGAGAGTCTCCTCCGCGGCGCGCCCAGCCAGCATTTCGCGAAGCATGCCGCGATAGTCCTCCAGCGTTCCGGCGCTCTTGTCCTTCGTGCGCCCCGTGACGAATCCGGCGCTGCCGCTCATGTTGCCGACGACCGCATTGAAATCGGTTTCGCCGTCCTGGACGACGGAGATCAGGATATGGCCGGCCTCGTGAACCGATGCGCGCTCGAGCATCTCGGGCGAAAGCTCGGCGCCATCGCCCGTCACCGCAAGGCGGAGATCCGCGACGGAGAGCTGACGGTTCTCCTGCCGCGCGAGCCGTCTGGCGTCCTTGACGATCCGTTCGATGTCGGCCCCGGTTGACCCCGACGCCAGCAAAGCGACCTCCTCAAGGGACTCGTCCTTCAGGTCCGTGCGGAGACGAACGCGCATCATCTTTTCGATCTCGGACGGGTCCGGCAGCCCGATGCCGATGATCCTGTTGAAGCGCCCCGCCCGCACGATCGCTGGATCGCAACGCCCGACGTCGTTGGTGGCGCCGATGAAGATGATTCCTTGCCGCCCCTGGATGCCGTCGATCTGCTCGATGAAGCCGTTCACCACGGCCACGACGTAGTCCTTGTGATCATGCCTGATCGAGCCTCTGTCTGCGAAGGAATCGATTTCGTCGACGAAGAAAACGCACGGCGCCTTCGACCGCGCTTCCGCGAAGTCTGCCTTCATCGCCCGCAGCAGATGGCCGAGGTGTCCTTCGCCGCTACCCTGCCACCCCGCGAGCGTGCCCGAGATCATCGGCAGGCCGAAACTCGCCGCCGCAACCTTCGCAAAAAGCGTCTTGCCCACGCCCGGCGGCCCGTCGAGCACGATGCCCGCATCGAGCGCGTCCCACCCGATCTCTCCCCTCTTCCACGCCTGAAGGTCGCTCGCGGTGGCCCGCGCCCATGCCACCGCGGCGTCCATCCCAAACAGTTCGTCCAGGGACAAATCGCGCGCACCTGCCGTCGAGGCTTTCTTCACGGCGGCGCGCGAGAGGCGGTCGATGCACTCCGCTGCCGTCCTGTCGAAGCGCACGGCGAGCAGAAGCTCGTGGATCCCGATCCTGCAAGCCAGGTCGGCGTCGATGGACGCGGAGCAACTTTCGCCCGTCACGATTGCGATCACCGACCGAAGCACGTCGGCATCCATCGCCGGGACGGTCATGCGGTCCGTGGCGGCGTCCAGAATCACCCGAGAAAGGTGGGTTTCCGCAGAGGGCGTTATCGCGACGATGGGAACGGCGATCTGAACGGCGCCATACGCGCGGGCGTCCTCCTCCTGGACGTCCGACTTGCGGATCGGCTTGCCGTGGATGGCGTGCACCGCATCGACGGCATCCCGCGAAGTCCTATCTCCCACTTCGGAGACGGAAATCCAGCGCAGATGCCCGAGGCCGAGAACGTCCTTCCAGCATCGCGAGATCCTGTCGAAGAAGTCCGCGTCCGGCACATCGATGACCACGACCGGCGTCTCCGACCGCAGACGATCGACGAGCGTCGGATCGGAGTCGAAAAGGCGTGCGAACAGTAGGCGCGCCGCAACACGTCCTGGCATGGACGGCTCCACCTTTGCACGGACGACGATCTCTCCGTCTTCCGTCGCCTCTGCCGCGGAGAGCTTGGCCGTGAGCGCCTTGAAGCCGCCGTCCCCGGTCTCTTCGAGCTCAAGCAGGGTTTCGTCGGCCACCATCGCCGCGGCATGCCTTGTCGCAAGCGAACGCCGATGGGCGGCCGACGACAGCCAATCCGCGCGGAATACCGCCTGCTCAAGCGCTCCCATGTGCTTGGTCATCTTATCGAGGTGTTCTTCGTCGATCATCTCAGCATTTCCTTGAGTTCGTCATGATCCCGGTCGTCGCCGCCTTCGTCGGGGCCCGCCGGCGTCCCGAGGCGATAGTGGCGGTTCGTCGTCCTGCTCCACTTCAGATGCGGGTCCATGATCCAAAGCGGTGACGTCACGATCCGACCACCGAGAAGCGACGGATGTCCGGAGACCTTTCCGGCAAGCCGCACACCCTGCAGCGTCGGCATGTACCGCCACTCCTCCAACAGCGGAGCCGCGTCGAGAACCTCGCCGGGCGGATCTCCGCCCTCAGCTGCACGCTCGATGTCGTCAGCGAGTTGCCTCAGCCGGGTCGCCAGATTTCCATCAAGACGGCGCGGGTCGAGAAACTTGTATTGGGGACGCTGCATGTCCTCCTCCGTTCGGTCGTCATGAGCGGAGCGCGATCGCTCCGCTTTCGGGGGGTGGTTGTGCCCGCTCCTGCAAGGGGGGCTCGGGGGCCTTAATCAGAAAGGGCGCGGTCGTCGCGGCGTCGGAGAAGGCGAACCAGCCAGGCCGTCCGAACGCGAGCGCTACCTTTTGGACGAGGACGCTGTGTGGCGAAGTCCGAGCGGCCTGCATCACGGCATGTCCTCCGGTCGGGCGTCCCAGGCGGGAACCAAGGGGAATTCGGTTTCGCATTTGACCCACGACCGGGTGAGACGCTCGCGATGACCGGCACCGAGCGGCATCCGCGAAAGCATGTTCCCCATCACCAGAGCGCAGGCCGGGTCACCGGTCAGCGCCGCATTGAGGAGAATGCTCATCCGGACATCGACCGGCATGGTGACCGTCTGCGGAATGCGCATCGTCAAAGCGATCGCGATCGAGCTCGCCGCATCTCCGGTAATGGCACGCCTCCACAAGGCGTCGCTTGCGAGGATCCCGCCCACTTCGCAGGACAGCAGAATGCGCCGCACGGTGTCGTATTCGGGCCGCCCGAAGGTCCGCCAGTATGCGAGCGGCTCGACCGTATTCGCCGCGCGGCACCCCGCAACCGGCTCGTTGTTGTTATTGTTTCTCATGACGTGTCTCTCCGTTCGCGCGAATGCGCGGCGACATCACCGATGTCAGTTGAGGTTGCTGGAGTGATGGGCGGACGGTGTTATCCGACGCGCTCGCGACGGGGGCCCGGTCCTGTCGGCCGGGCGCTGAGGATCCGACTGACCGGATCAGCGCACGGCTCGTCGTCGAACACCCGACCGACCGGCACCTCGATCCCCGTCATACCGCGCTCCGTCCGCGGCATGACCTTGAGCACCGGGCCGAGCAGCCCGCGCATCTCCGAGTGCAGCGCTTGCTGGAGCTCTCCCGTCATCATTTCGAGCGTGTCCAGCACCGGAACACCAAAATGTTCGTCGAGCCCTTCCTTGGTGATCCGAAGCTCGTTGTCGAACCCTGACGAGCCGTAGAAATCGATGATGCCCGTCGTCACATTGGTGATGTCTCCGTAGCCGTATTTGCCCAGGAACGACGAGAGCACCAGCCTGGCCGCCCTGAGATCATGTTCCAAGGGGCGCCGCTTGCGGCTCTCCGTGGCACCGTTGCCGCGCTTGACGTCGTATCCTCCGGCCCAGCCCGCTTCGACGTCTACGACGATGAGATCGAGCGTGATCATCCGGACGGTGTTCGAGTCGGACTTCAGGCGGATCTTCGCGAGATCGCGGGTGGAGTTCCTCGACGTCAGGAGGTCGTGGGCCGCTTCCGTCACCGGCACCGGCACGTCGCTCATCACTTCGAACCGGCCGCTCGCAGCGAGCGCATCTCCGAGAGTCCGCTGCAGCAGGAGACCGTGCCGCTTGACGACGCTGTTGACGGCGCTGAACGTCTTCGACAAGTCCGCCCCGATGACGGGATCGATCGGGAAGTCTCCGTTGATCGCATTCGACACGACCGCGCGGGCCGCGCGCCTCAGAGTCGCGCGGGAAAGGAGATTGTTTTCGTTCTGATCGATGTTCGTCACTTCGGTACCTCGCTGCTAGTCGGGCCCACGTGGCCGGCGCCATCTATTACCCATATGTAACTTAGTCGGCAAAAGCGTCGAGGTCAACAGCTTAATACCCAAATGTTACGCAGCCTGTGCTATGGTTAATTATGTCGATTCGGGACTGTGATGAGCGATTGCCGACGGGAGCCATGATCCGAGCTGCACGAGGGCTTGTGGGGCTGGAGACGTCCGAACTCGCGCAAGCTATGGACGTGACGCGAAAGACCATCTTTTCAATCGAACGGGACCAAGGGCGGCTGGACGATCCGAGACGGACAAGGACCCTCACCAATATCCGCAACTATTTCGTAGAAGAGCATGGCGTCGTCTTCTTGTTCGAGGAAGGAAAATTGGGCGAGGGCGTCAGGCTTTCGCGGTCGGAAAAGACGAAGTGACGCTTCTGCCCTCAAAAATCCAAGCCCGGCCTGCGCAAGGTCGAGGCGCGGTTGCCGATGATCTGGCGTCGTCCTCTACGAGCGCAGATCATCGATAGGTTTTGAGCATAAAAAAGTCGGCGCTACGCCAAAGACCGCATTACGTGGGCATGCCCTCTATGTGAAGTCCGAGAGATTCATCGGGTTCAGTATGGACAAGACATCATCTACTTAGGTCCCGAGTGGCATGCGGCTTTCCCCAAACTTGCTGTCCTGAAGATAAAAAAGCTTCACGAATTCCCGCTGCTTGGTCTGCGCCACGACGTAACGGCTTTGGACAGGTTCGAGGTCGAGGTCGAGGATCCAACGATCCCCGCTCTCCCTGTCGTCGGGGGAAAACTTACCTTAGCTGACTTTGGGTTGGAAAACGGAAGCTGGCGCAAACGGGTTTCGGTTCCAATCAGCCTATCATGAACACCCGTCATCGCTCCGACACGTCAAACTACCCGGACGCCCCTCTGTCTTTGCAATCCGTTTCCCGACCGTTCAATACAACGGAGATAGCGAGATCTCGCGCTTGACGCAGATCAGCCCTGCGCGCGCGAAACTCTTTGTCGCGAGCTCTCGTAATTCGAAACGACTTTTGTTCTCGTCACTATCCCAATCTGCTTGGATCCCAGCTTTGGCAGCACGAAGCCCGAGATGAGCGATGAAGCATATATAACCTCTCGACGCTTGCCCTTCGGCAGAAGGACTTCGGGACTCAAGCCATCTGCGCGGGATCTTCCAAAAAAGACAGGTAAGGGCGATCCCAATCCGGTCTGGCAGACCGGCAGCACACGGTCAGGAGAAATCGTCATCACGGCTTGGCAAGCAGGGACGATACGAATGAACGCTGCGGTCACCTTCGCTATGAGCAGGCATGTCAATCGCGCAATGTGAACAATGGTCACTGTCGCAACGACGCCGACAAAGCGATTTCGAACCGATATGGCATGCGATCGTCGCTGATATCGGCCTGCTCCGCGAGCTTGTCTTGGGAGGTGCGGGAGTTGGCATTCTGAACGACGCGTTCCGCAAAAGCGACCTACGCAGCGTGCGCGTCATCCGCCTATTTCCAAAGCCGAACCCGTCTCGATCTCATCTGCCAATTCGTTGCTCACCCAGGCGAAGCAACAACGAAGCACACCAAAACCGAATAACATAACCCTCATAAACCGACCGTCGACATTTCAAAGCGTTCTTTGCAACCTAATCCAGCATCAGCCTTCTTTTTTGACGGATCGGAGGATTGCTCATCCGTGACCGCGCGCACTTTCCGATCGTCCGCTTTCGTGATCACATCGTCACAACAACCAGGCCCGCGGACCACTTCTCCAGCCCGGTCATCCCCAAACCAATGCTCTAGAAAATGGAGAGTACGTTCGCGCCTCAATATGACTAAGAAAGTCACGTTTCTCGAGACCAAAGCTCCCTCACCAGCATGCCCACACGCTTCTCGATAGCGGCCGCGGCATCGAGCGCGAGATCTTCGCGGTATCGTCCAGCGATCAACTGGACACCAATCGGTATGCCATCATGCAACGCAACTGGGACGACTGCTCCGGGAAGACCGAGGACATTGATTGCGGAAATGAAGCGCAAATCGTTCCGCATGATTTCACCGGTTCGCGCAATGCTTTCCGCGTCCGCACGCGGGCCTGGTGTAGGCTGGACCGAGGCAGGAGTCAGCACAACCGGATAGTCCTCGAGAAACAACTGCCACGCGCGGATATGGCGATTGCGGATGGTCGTCACGCTCATCCAGGCGGCGAGATCACACTTTTTGGCCAACGCCCTCATCCCGTTCCACGCCATGTGGAAGTCCGGTGATGTCACCGGCAGCAAATTGGCCTCCTGCATCACGATCGCCTCATTGATCAGGATATCGCACCAGATTTGCCAGACGCCGTTGAGATCGGGCAGTTCGACCTCGCTGACGCGATAGCCGCTTCGTTCGAGATGGTCCGCCGCCTGCCGCAAGGCCGCCGTCACCGACGGATGGACATTGAGATCGTCGGGCATCTTCGCCAATGCGACCTTGATCGGTCCTTTCGGCTTTGGCCCCTCGAGCGGCGCCGGCACCCACCACGGATCACGCGGGTCACGCTGGCTCATCACTTCCAGAGCGAGCCTGACATCAGCGACGCTGCGCGCCAGCGGGCCCTGTGCGGACATCAGATTGGCCAGCATCGGCCGTTCGACGGAAGCGCTCTCGCTAAAGGCCGGCACGCGGCCCTGCGTCGGTTTAATCGTCACAACACCATTGCAATGGGCAGGCCAGCGCAACGAACCGCCGATGTCGTTGCCATGGGCGATGGCGCCGATGCCAGCGGCGACAGCGGCGCCGGCGCCTCCCGACGATCCCCCGCAGGTGATGTCCTGGCTCCAGGGATTTTGAGTCAAGCCGAACATCGGATTGTCGGTGAAGGCGCGGAGCGAAAACTCCGGCGTATTGGTGAGCCCGAGGATGATCGCGCCGGCATTCTTCAGATTGCGGACCACCGGGGAATCCGACGGCGCGATAAGACCGTTCAGAGCCTCCACGCCGTTGGTGTTCGCTCGTCCCTCGTAGTCGACATTCTGTTTGATCGTCACCGGGACACCATGCAGGGGTCCGCGGCTTGCGGTCTTTCGCTGCTTGTCGGCTGCCCGCGCCGCCCGGAGTGCGTCCTCCGACAGATCGACAGTGATCGCGTTCAGCGTTGGATTGACCGCCTGCATATGCGCGATATGCGCTTCGGTGATGTCGACCGCAGACACCGCCCCGGTCCCGATCGCCGCGGCCGTCTGGATGGCCGACCATTGCCAGACTGGCCCCTTCGGCAGACGCGCCTTGGATGGCGCCCGCTTTGCCGGCAATCGCTTCGATGCACTCGTTCTGATCGATTTCTTAGCCAAGATGATCTTCCTCACAAACTCGCTGGTGCCGACGGTCTCCATCGGACATGACGTTCGGATCGTCAGAGGTTTGCCAACACCGCCTTGGCCTCGGTCAGCAGCCGGTCGGCATTGCTCTCGGAAAACACAAGTGGCGGACGGATTTTCAACGTATTGGCGGCAGCGCCGGTGGCCGAGATCAGCACGCGCTTCGCCCGCAACCCGTTGACAATGGCGAGTGCGCTCGCCGAATTTGGCTCTTTGGTCTGACGGTCCTTGACGAGTTCGACGCCGATGTAGAGGCCGGAGCCGCGCACGTCGCCGATCACTTCATAGGTCTTCGCCAGATCCGCAAAGCCGTCACGGATGATCTTGCCGACGGCATTGGCATTCTCCATCAGCTTTTCGTCGCGGATCACATTCAAGGTCGCCTGTGCGGCGGCGATCGCGACGGTGTTGCCACCGAAGGTGTTGAAATAGCGAGTGTCTCGTCCGAAATCCTGCACCACGTGCGGCGAGATCGCTGCCGCGGCCACCGGGAAACCGTTACCCATCGGCTTGCCCATGGTGACGATATCCGGCGCGATGCCGTGGCGCTGATAGCCCCACAGTTTCTCGCCCGTGCGGCCGAAACCGGACTGGACTTCGTCCGCGATGAAAAGACCTCCTGCCTTGTGCACGACTTCGATGACTGGCGCGAACAAATCCTTCGGATGCGCAAAGATGCCGTCCGAGGAAAACATCGAGTCGGCAATGAATGCAGCAAGGCCCTCGCCGCGGCGCTGCAAATCTCCGATCTGCGCGGACACCTGATCCGCCATCCAATGCCCCATATTCTCCAATGGCACACGGTAGGAATCCGGCGCCGGCACGCGTCGCACCCAGGTGCCGAGCGGCGAATGCGTGCCAAGCGATGGAGAAAAACCCGCCGTCATCTCCGAATTGCCGTGATAGGCCTCGTCGGTGATGATGATCCCCTTGTTGCCGGTGTGATGCTTGGCGATCCGCAGCGCGAGGTCGTTGGCTTCCGATCCCGTGCAAGTGAACATCACGTGCTCGATCTTGCCGCCGAAGGTGGCGAGCAATTCTTCAGCGTAATCCAGAATGCCCTGCTGGATGTAACGGGTATGCGTACAGACCGTCCGGAGTTGCTCGCTGATCGCCTCGACGACACGCGGGTGGCAGTGCCCCACAGACACGACATTGTTGTAGGCGTCGAGGTACTCGTTGCCATCGGAATCGTAGAGTAGCACGCCTTTGGCACGCTTCACCTCGACCGGATCGCTGTAAAACAGCCGATAGGCAGGGCCAAGCAGGGCCGCGCGACGCTGCACAAGAGCCTTGGTCTGCTTCGACAATCCCGTGGCGCTCGACGGATCGAACGCGTTGACCATCTTGCCACGCTGCGCCGTGTTCATTGTGCTCATTTTAACTCCAATCGCTATTCATTCTTGGCCGTTAGGACTGCGGCGTAGCATTTGCATTGATCAAAAGGTCGGATACTTCCGCCTCAGAGCGCTTCAAGAACCAGTCGAGCTGGTGCCAGCCCTGCTCGGTGTTGCGAAGAAGATAGGTCGCATTTTCGGGGACCGCGTTGGCGAGCGATGTCGACAGCAGCGCCCGAGCCACCACGCGACTCATGACGAGATGCGGAATCAAGCCTAGTTCGCCGTCCGTCAGTTCGGCGACGGAGAGATAGCCTTCGAGAAGGTCCCGACTGTGTGCCAAGAAGCCGTGGTCCTGCCGCTCCCGCGGTAATTGATTGAGCATCGCGGTGGACACGTCGATGGCGACGGACGTTCGCACGGCGTCACCGAAATCGATCACACCGCTGACAAAAGTCGGCAGCGCCTGATCCACGACGATGTTGGATTTGCTGAAATCGTTGTGCAGCACCTGCATGCGCGATGCCATCAGCAATGGCTGGATTGCGGCAAACCGCGCCATCCCTGCCGCAAGCTGACGGCGCCTGCCAGGATCCGCAATCTCGTCCAAAAAGCATTCCAGTGTCAGCAGATGCTTGACGTCCCATGCGATGACGCGCGAGTCGGCCGGATGTTTGAAATCCGCCATGGCCAGCCGCAGTCGCGCCAGCGCCTTACCAACCTCCTGACGACCGGAACGCGTGGAATCCACCTCGCTGAGAGGCTGCCCCTCAAGATAGGTCATCATGCGGATCTGGCGCTGCTGCCCGGCATCATCCAGATATCGGAACTGGTCTTCGCCAGCCATGTTCGTCACCACGCGCGGAACCGGCAGTGACGGGGCGGTCACGGCGAGATGATGTAGAAGCTTGAGCTGCAGATCGAGCTCCGCAAGCTGCTCCGCCGGGTTGGCTGCCTTCAAGACAAAGCGCGTGCCATCCATCGCTGTGATCCGGAACGTGTCATCCTTCTCGGTGGCAAATCGTGTCGCTCGGCCCTCGATGCCATAATAGCTCTGGGCAACGCGCACGGCTTCCGCTTCGTTCATCGTGGTGAACGCCGCCGCCAGACCTCCCTGCAGGGCAAGCGGACGAGTTTTCCTGTCGTTAATCACCAAAAATACCTTGCGTTATCATCATGCCAGGCTTGCATGCAGCGCCATGGATGGAGAGGCCGTCTCAAGCCGACAAAGGCCGCGGCGGTTGTGGCTGCGTCGGCCGGAAATGTTGAAAGTCCCAGTCACGTCCCGGAGCCGCATCGATCAGCGTTCGTGTATAGTCATGCTGCGGGTTGGCCAGCACCGTCGTGGCATCGCCGGCCTCGACGACCTCGCCTTTGCGCATCACGACGATCTTGTGGCAGATCTGCGCGGCGACCCGCAGGTCGTGCGTGATGAACAGAATGCCGATGCCGGTACGCACGCGGATGTCGTCGAGCAGCTTAAGCACCTGGGCCTGAACGGTCACGTCGAGGGCGGACACCGCCTCATCGGCGATCAGCAAGTCCGGCTTCATCACCAGCGCCCTAGCGATGCAGATGCGTTGACGCTGGCCGCCGGAAAACTGATGCGGATATCGCTCCATCGCGCTTCGATCGAGTCCAACCAGTTCAAGCGCGTGCGCTGCCTCGGCAAGCGCCTCAGCGCGCGGCGTGCCGTAGTTCAGTAGCCCCTCGATGACTGAATCGCCAACCGTGCGCCGTGGATTGAGCGATCGGTAAGGGTCCTGAAACACGAATTGAACACACTGGCGCACCTTTCGTATTTCACGTCCGCGGGCATTGGCGATGTTCTCGCCCATCAGAAACACACTGCCTGCACTCGGCTCGATTAGCATCTCGATGCAACGCGCCACCGTCGATTTTCCTGAGCCGGACTCGCCGACGATGCCGGTAATCTCACCGCGGGCGACCGAAAGATTGACACCGACCGCAGCTGCCACCGCACGTGTGCTGCCGAAAAAGCGCCGTTCTTCGTAATTCTTTCCAAGGCCGACGACATCCAGCACCTTCTCGGCGTTCGGATCGCTGTTGTAACGCGGGATCAGGCTGGGAACAGACGAGACAAGCGAGCGGGTGTAATCCTCCCTGGGGTTGGCAAGGATGCCGTCCCGTGTGCCAGTTTCGACCAGCGCCCCGCGATTCATGACGACGATGCGATCGGCGATCTCTGAGACCACACCAAAATCGTGGGTGATGAACACCACAGCTGTTTTCTGCACCTGCTGCAGCTCACGGATCAGCACGAGAATCTGTTTCTGCGTCGTCACATCCAGCGCAGTTGTCGGCTCGTCAGCATTGAGCACGCGCGGTTTCAGGATCAGGGCCATCGCGATGACAATGCGTTGACGTTGACCGCCGGAAAGCTGGTGCGGATAGGAATTGTAGATGCGTTCGATGTCCGGAAGTCGCACAGCTTCGAGCATCTTCATCACCGCGGCGCGACGATCCTGCGCGGACAGCGCGGTATGGACACGCAGCACTTCATCGATCTGGCGTCCGACCTTCTGAACCGGATTAAGCGCCGTCATCGGTTCCTGAAATACCATCGCCATCGTCGAGGCGCGCATTTTCCTCAGTCGCGCCTCGGGCGCCTTCAGGATGTCCTCCCCGTCAATGGTGATCGAGCCGTTTGTCGCCCCCAGCGCGCCAGGTGGAAGGAGGCCCATGATCGCCAAGGATGTTACGGATTTTCCGGAGCCGGATTCGCCGACGATACAAACAGTCTCACCTGCACATACATCGAAGGAGATGCCTTTGAGCAGAGTTTTGCTGGCGTCATCTCCGAACGCGTCGATCTGCAGATCGGAGACCGACAGCACGGGCTGCCGCTCGCGAGGCACCGACTGGGTATGATCAGAATCTAACAACATGCATTGCTCCGATCAAAGTCGCTTGGACATGCGCGGGTCGAGCACGTCGCGCATGCCGTCGCCCAGCAGGTTGATGCTCAAGACCGTCAGCGACACCAGTAATCCGGGAAACAGGATGAGACCGGGCAGCAGCTGAAAGTAGGTTCGGCCCTCTGCCATGATGTTGCCCCAGGACGGGATCGCGGGCGGAATGCCAGCACCGAGAAAGCTCAGAACGGCTTCAGTGAGTATGGCGGAGGCGAAGATATATGTGCCCTGTACAATCAGCGGCGCCACGGTGCTTGGCATCATGTGACGCCAGATCATCACATGGAAACGCGTCCCGAGTGTCGACGTCGCCTCCACGTAAGGCTCGCCCCGCACACTCAGAATAACGGCGCGGACCAGACGTACCACGCGCGGGATATCCGGGATCGAGATAGCGACCAGCACCGTGAACAGGCTGGCGCCCGTCAGCGACACGAGCGCGATGGCCAGTAGGATTCCCGGGATCGCCATCAAACCATCCATGAACCGCATGATGATGGCATCTGCCAACCGGAAATATCCGGCGACGACGCCCAGCAGCAGACCGATCGTGACCGCAGCCGTGGTTGCGCCGAGCCCGACCAACAATGAAATCCGCGCCCCATAGACGGCTCGCGAATAGACATCGCGGCCGAGTGCGTCGGTGCCGAACCAATGATTTGCGCTCAAGCCGCGCAGTCGCTCGCCCGGCGACAGCGCGGTCGGATCCACCGTACCCAGCCATGGCGCAAAGACGGCGAGCAGGACCAGGGCACTGAGGGTGGCCAGCGCGATGCGGATCGGCCATGTGCGCAGCGTCCGGCGGAACTGCGCGCGCACCACGGACTCGGCGTGCGCGCCCGGCGATGGTGCAGCGGATGGCAGGGCGCCGGTCATCAGCGTCGAATTTGATGTGCTTGAGGGCATGCGATCAGTACCGGATGCGGGGATCAAGGATCGAGTACAAAATGTCGATCGCAAGATTGATCACAACATAGATGGCCGAAAACAGCAGGATCAGCGCCTGGATTGCGGTGAAGTCGCGCGACAGCACGGCTTCGAGAACCAGACGGCCCATGCCGGGAATGTTAAAGACGGACTCGGTCACCACCACGCCGGTGATGAGCATCGCGATGCTGACGCCGACCACTGTCGCGATCGGAACGGCTGCATTTCCCAGCGCATGCTCGAACAGGACTTCTCGGTCCGACAAGCCCTTGGAGCGTGCCGTCCGGATGTAATCCTCGCCCAGCACTTCGATCACGCTGGTGCGGGTGATGCGCGAGATTAGGGCAATATAGGGCACACTCATCGTCAACGTCGGAAGGACGAGGCGATGGGCAAAACCACTGAACCCGTCAGCCAATGGCTGGTAGCCCTGAACGGGAAACAACCCCAGTCCGCGCGCGAAGATCAGGATGAGCACATAGCCGATGATGAACACCGGCACCGAAAAACCCAACACGGAGCCGGACATTATCAGCCGGTCGAGTGTCTTTCCCTGCCGCCAGGCGGCAACGACGCCAAGCGGAATTGCGATGCAGACCGCGAAGGTGATGGCGCAGATGCACAATGCCAGCGAAGGCCCGAGCCGATCGGCGATCATGCTGGCCATGGGCTGACCGGAGATCAACGAGACGCCGAGATCGCCGCGCAGAACCTTCAGCAGCCAGATGACGAACTGCTCGATAATGCTCTTGTCGAGGCCCATGCTTCGGCGCATTGCGTCGATCTGCTCCGCCGTCGCACCGTCGCCGGCCAGGATCATGGCCGGATCTCCCGGTGCCAGCCGGAGCAGACCGAATACCAGGAATGCAACCACCCCCAAAACGGGGATAGAAGCCAGCACGCGTCGAAGCAGATACGATGCCATGACTTTACTTTCCGGTCTTGCTCATGTTCCAGAAGACAGGAACTGGCGCAGCCGGAGGCAATCCGACACCTTTCCGATAGGCGGTCAGCAGGGTGTATTCACCGAGCGGAACGAACGTCGCTTCATCGATGACCATGCGCTGTAGATCCGCCGCGATCTTCTTCAATTCAGCCGGATCTTGCGTGCGGGCGAACTTCGCACGCGCTTCTTCGATCGCCGGAACATCCGGCCAGCCGAACCAGGCGTCCTTGCCATTGGCCGCGACGGCGTGAAAGCCGATCGGCTCGCCGATGTCGCCGAATGTATTAGTGGTACTAAAGATGCTCCATCCCCCTTTGGTCACCGGCTCACGCGAGGTGCGATTGATCGTGACCGTCTGCCAGTCCATGGCCTGCAGCTGCACATTGAAGCCGGCCTTCTTGAGCGCGGCCGCGTAGACCGGAGGCATGGCAGCAAGCTCCGGAACATCGGTCGGATGCAGAATGACAACGGGCGTTCCGTCATATTTGGCTTGTTTGACCAGTTCAGCGGCTTTGTCGATCTGGCCCTCGATGAGCTTGTCAGCACCGATGTCGGAGGCGTAAACGCTACCGCAGCCGAAAATGGCGGCACAGACCTTATAGTACTTCGGGTTGCCGACCTGCGCCTGCATCTGATCCTTTTGATCCATGGCAAGCATCGCTGCCTGCCTCAGGAGCTTGTTGCTGAACGGAGCTTGCGAGAAGTTCAGACGCGCCATGCTCTGGCCGCCCTGGCTCTCATGCTCCTTCAACGTGACATCAGGATTGTTTTGAACCAAGCTGAGCAGGTCGAACGGTACCCGCTCGATCATGTCAATTTCTTTCGACAGCAGCGCGTTGATCGAGGTCATCGCGTCGGGCATGGCGACCCACTTGACCCGATCCACCATAACGACCTTGCCGCCCGCCATGCCACTCGCAGGCTCCTTACGCGGCACGTAGTCCTTGAACTTCTCGAACACCACCTGGACGCCAGGCTTGAATTCGGCGGTGACGAGCCTGAACGGCCCGGATCCGATGGTCGCCTTGATCGGCTCGCTGGCCGGAGTTTCCGCCGTCTTCTTCGGCATGATGAAAGCGGCGACGCCGCTCGGCTTAGATAATGCCGTGAGCGCGATCGCTGTCGGCTCCTTGAAGGTCATCGTGAACGTCTTGGCATCCACCACGGCCATAGAGTCGAGCAGCGTGTTCATCAGCTGCCCCATCTTGTCGACGCTCGACCAGCGGCGGATGGATGCGATGCAATCCTCCGCGGTCACGTCAGTGCCGTCATGCCACTTCAGTCCGTCGCGCAAAGTGAATGTGTAGATCTTCCCGTCGGACGACACGGCCCATTTGTCGGCCATGTTCGGCTGGATCTTGTTGTCGGCGTCACGCGCCAACAACGTGTCGTAGACCATATAGCCGTAGTTGCGAACGATGTAGGAGCTGTTGATCACCGGGTCGAGAACACGCAGCGGTGAATGCATCACGGCGGTAATTGTGGTCTCGGCAAGCGCTGGCACCGCGCTGAGGGTGAGCATTGAACCGACTGCGGCAACCCCCGCGACACGACACAGACTGGAGAGCGAGGCAAACATTCTATTTCCCCTTCTGGCTGAACTGACCGACGACGGCCTATCGCCCCGACAGAACCAAATCGACAGCTGGTAAAAAATGGACGATTGGCGACAATTGTCAACGCAGAAGCTGTTGTTTCTTTTAGCAGAACCTTGGTCAATATTGGGGCAACTGCTTCCAACGGCATCATTCGAGCCTGAAACGGCGTCTCGACAGCTGGAAACCTAAAAGAACGATTTTGCATGATCGATTGTCGGCAATCTACAATCGTGGTACTGCCGGTCAGCGTCAGTCGCGAAAGGCAGTCATGATTAAGGCCGAGAATGTTGTTGTCATGTACGACAAGCCGGAGGAGTTCATCCACCACTTGACGTCTCGGTTTCCGGCAACGTGATTTCATATCTGTAAGCAGTATGAAGAACTGCCCGCGCTTCTGAAGCGAGTGGAGCCAACTGTTGCCTTCGCATGCAAATTCGGAAGCAATCCGTTTCCAAGAGCCGCATTTACTGCGTCACCGCATCTGGAATGGTTGTCGATCGGTTCTTCCGGTGTCGATCATGTAGTTCCTTGGGACGACAACAAGATCATTGTCACGAATGCGTCCGGCGTGGCAGCAGACGAAATGGCGCAGTATGTGATAGGCGCAATTTTTGGCCTCTATCAAAGTTTCCCATACTTCGCGAAGTGCCAGGCTGCGCATAGCTGGAAGTATCGATTGATACGCTCAGCGACCGGCGCCAGAGTAGGCTTGGTCGGGCTCGGGCATACCGGCGAAGCGATTGCCAAACTATGCCGCTCCGTCGGCCTGCAAGTCGTCGCGTGCCGATCGACCGGCCATCCCTCCGAACATGTGGATCGCGTGTATACTTCAGATGACCTCCACGCAATGCTGGCCGCGGTGGACGTCACCGTCGTCTGCAGCGCCTTGACGCCATCTACCAGGGACATAATCGATAGCGCTGCCTTCTCGGCGATGCGCAAGGGATCTTACTTCATCAATGTTGCTCGAGGGGGCATCGTTGTCGAAGACGCGCTGATCGCCGCCTTGCATACGGGGCATCTTAGTGGCGCGGTTCTGGACGTGACGCGGACCGAGCCGCTGCCAGCGTCCTCACCATTGTGGGATTCGCCGAACCTTCTGATCACGCCACATACGTCGAGCGAATTCGAGGGTTGGCAGGCCCGCGCAGCGATGATGTTTGCAGATAATCTGGATCGCTGGCTTAGGGGCGAAACGCTCCGCAATCGCGTCTACTCAGACCGAGGATATTAGGCCCAATGAATCGTTGCCCTTCCTTCGCTGTGGGTCATCCCTGCATGCGGCAGACACTCGATAAGCGCCGCCCTCAGCTTCAGCGGCGTATCCGCTTCCGCACCGGCCGCGCGGTTGCCGCCACTGCGGCTTCTCGCATCTCAAGGCCCTTGAGATGGCGAGACAGTTTCTCTCCTTCCGTGAGATTGTGCTCCTCCGAGAGGCGCCCCCCCTCCTCTGCGTCGCCGGCGCGGATCGCATTCACGATTGGGCGATGCTGATCGATGATCTTACGGGCTCCGGGCACGAGTGCGTCGCTTGAGCGAATGTACATTCGGGTTTGCTGTTCGATCAGTCCATACTGCATCGCCAGTCTTCCGTGCTCGGCGAGCACGATGATCGACTTGTGGAGTCCGAAATCCGCTTCCGCGATCCGACCGGCATCGCCACGCTTGCATTCCTCGACAAGACGCTCGAAAGCCTCGTCAAGCCGAGCAGCCTTTTTGGGCGTCATTGTTGATGCCACAAGCTGCGCCGCCAATCGCTCCACCGCTGACCGAAGCGTATAGAGTTCCCAGACATCCTGGGCGGACAGCGATACGACCGTCCAACCGGTGTAAGGAACCAAGGTCAGGAGCCCTTCTTTGGCCAACTGGTGGAGCGCCGTCCGTACCGTTGCACGCGATAGACTCATCTGGTCCGAAATTTGGAGCTCTGTAATGCGTTCCCCCGGTGGTATGGCGCCAGACACAATGGAGTCGCGCAGAGCATCTGTCGCCTGCACCTCAATGGGCATTTTGACAACGCGGGGAATTTTCAGGCGGCTCACGATCAATCTCCAACAGACAAATTGCGCTCTCAATACATTAACAAATGAGCTTTGGCTATTGTCGGCAATTGCCATGTCGAACAGAGCATCTTGATCGCCGGAGGGCGAATGGCGATTAAAGCAAGTGTCAAGCGGCGGCTGGCGGCCGACACAGCCTGCTCCGGCGTGTCCGGCAAGGTCAAGGACCTCATCGTGAGGTCTCCGATCCGCGCGAGAGTGAACGCCAGGCGGATTGGTCATATGACGACTCACCGGCTCCACGCCAGCGATCCGCGATGGCTATGACAGCAAGAACTCTTGCCGACTCGACCGCACACTGCTGACGATTGCATGCATGAGGTGACGGATCGCCGGCCGCCTTTTCATGTCATCATGCACCGCGATCCAATAGCAGCGTTCGATTAAAACTTGATCGACCATTACCTGCCTTAACGATGGTCTTCCTGCCGCCAGGAACAAGGGGAGAATTCCAATCACGACTCCACTTTCAATAGCCTCAAGCTGAGCGATGACACTAGTGGACCGGAAACGAGGTCTCATTTCGATCTCCGGCGCGACACGAAGAAAATTCAGCTCCGGGGTGAAAAGAAGATCAGAAATGTACCCCGCGAAGAAGTGCGCTTCCAAACCTTTTAGGTTATCGGGCCGCCCATGAGTGCAGAAATATTTGTCTGAACCGAACAAGCCGAGATGATAACTGGTTAGCTTCTGCACGCGAAGCTGTCCGCTCTGCGGCCGTTCGAGCGTTATGGCGATGTCCACCTCACGTGCGGCGAGCGAGTAGCTGCGCGGCAACGCGACAAGCTCCACTTCCAGCGGCTTGATCGCGGAGGCGACGCTCGCCATGCGCCCCGCAAGGAATCCGACGCCAAACCCTTCCGGTGCACCGATCCTGACAACGCCAGAAACATCGCTGTCGTCAGTAATACTCGACACCTTACGCAGCACGATCGATTCAAGCTCTCCGGCGGCGCGAGCCAGTTCATTGCCTTTTTCCGTCAAGATCGTGCGGCGTCCGGCTCTATGCACCAATTGGATACCAAGTTCGCCTTCGAGGCGCGCCACCCTGCGTCCGACCGTCGAGTCATCCATTGCAAGAGCCTTTGCCGCAGCGGTCATTTGACCAGCACGCGACAGCTGCAGGAAAATTCTCAGATCGTCCCAATCCATCTCGAACTCTGCATTTTTGCGGAATGCTTTCGCCGTCGTGAGCGTTGGCGCGATCTCTATGGTCGTGTCAACACGGGACTGTAAAGGGAGGAATGCTGTGAAGGAAATGATCGAGGGCGACTACGACTTTATCGTTTAGGCGCAGGCACAGCTGGCTGCATCGTGGCCAATCGGCTGTCCCAGAATCCCGCACATAAGGTGCTCGTGCTCGAGGCTGGCGGTCGCGACAACTGGCTCTGGTACCATGTGCCCGTGGGCTACCTTTTTGCAATCGGCAACCCGCGCTCGGATTGGATGTTTCGGACCGAGCCGGAGCCAGGCCTAAACGGACGGCAGCTTGCATATCCACGCGGCAAAGTGATCGGCGGATCGTCTGCGATCAACGCAATGATTTGTATGCGTGGACAGGCCGCTGATTATGATTCCTGGCGGCAGATGGGCCTGCCCGGTTGGGGATATGACGACGTATTGCCTTTCTTCCGCAAGCTGGAAGACCATTTTCTGGGCGACACGGATCAACACGGCGCGGGCGGAGGATGGCGTGTCGAGCCGCCGCGCCTATCATGGAGAATACTGGATGCCGTCGCCGATGCCGCCGCTGAAATGGGTGTACGTCGGACATCGGACTTCAACACTGGCGACAATGAAGGCGTGGGTTACTTTCACGTCAATCAGAAGCGAGGCTTGAGATGGTCATCTGCGCGCGGCTTTCTCAAGCCGGCACTCACGCGACCAAATATTCGACTGGAAACGCAGGCCAATATTGAACAGCTGATCATCCGTCACGGCCGGGTGGAGGGAGTACGGTTCAAACAGGGAAGTCGGACGCTCGAGGCTCGGGCGCGCCGCGAGGTTGTCCTTTGTGCCGGCGCGATCGGCTCCGTTCAGGTACTGCATCGTTCGGGCGTCGGACCAGGAGACTGGCTCGGCCCGCTGGGCATTCCCACAATGCTTGATGCGGCGGGTGTTGGTAGCAATCTACAGGATCACCTTCAGCAACGCGCGATCTATCGCGTGTCCGGCGCGCAGACCCTGAACGAAAGGTATCATTCGCTCTACCATCGCGGTCTCATGGGACTGGATTTTCTCCTGCGCCGGCGTGGCCCCCTGACGATGGCGCCTTCGCAACTTGGCATTTTTACTCGGTCGGATCCTAGCCGCGATCGCGCCAACATCCAGTTTCATGTCCAGCCACTTTCGCTCGACAAGTTTGGCGACCCTCTGCACGCCTACCCAGCAATCACGGTGGCAGCGTGCAACCTGCGGCCCACGTCTCGTGGCACCGTTCGCATTCGGTCATCCGATCCGACGAAGCCACCGATCATCGCCCCGAAATATCTTTCGACCGACGATGACCGCATCGTTGCTGCTGATGCAATCCGCGTCACGCGTCGCTTGATGAGACAGTCTGCAATCGCGCGATACGCTCCGGTCGAATGCCTGCCCGGGCTCGATGTCGGAAATGACCACGCCTCCCTTTCGCGGGCGGCGGGCGATATCGGAACCACGATTTTCCATCCTGTCGGAACTGCGCGGATGGGCCGGGCTGATGATCGACAGGCTGTCGTCGATCACCGGCTGCGGCTCATTGGCCTGGAACGTCTCAGGATTGTCGATGCTTCCATCATGCCGATGATTACATCGGGTAATACAAACACCCCGACGGCGATGATTGCGGAAAAGGGTGCAAGCATGATTTTGGACGACCATCGATAGAGCTGTCGGGCGCTTGTGCGGTGCGTTACGATCAGCACAAGCGCCCGTCGGAAGTTATCCTATCTCCCCCGCGGGTTACCCTCCGCCGTTCGGAAGAATGAATCCATACTTCTCTACGAGAATACGGCCAGTGGCCTCGTTGCGAGCGATGCCGCTCGGCCGCACGTGCCCCACCGTCCGGGCAACACCGGTTTCCGACAACGCACTCTCGATTCCAGGCGGGTTGAGAAAAGCGGTGAAATTGAGCGGGACATCCCCTGTGTTGTGAAACCCGTGAATCACATTGCTATGCAACAAGACCAGCGAACCGGGCGATAGCGGATAGTCCTCGCCAGCGACGCGGGCGAATCCGGTTCCGCTTGTTATAACGATGAGTTCATCGGTGCGACGATGCCCATGCTGACGAACATAGGCTCCCGGATCGAGACTTTGAACTGAAACGGCAAATTGATTCGACGGCAGGTTATGCTCGGATAGTTTCACCGTAATATAGCCGGCAGATGGATCCGCCTGCCAATAAGATGCACCGTCATCCGGTGCAATATATTGCACCGCCCCGGCCATCTGATGACACTCCGGCTCTGCGATCAGGCCCAACAGCTTTTTCTCGGCGCTGCTGAAATCGGGAAGAAAAAGCTCGTCTCCCTCGGAGATCAGCAGATCCGCGCGAGAATGGACGCCGGGCGGATAGGTCACAAGCCCGATCGTGGCGGGACGATCCGTCAGATTTCGCAGCGTGATACGATGTCCGCGACCGATAAATGCGATGCCCTCATGCTCCAGCGTCAGGTGATGCTCTCCAGCATCAACCTCGACGCTCCCTGAAATGGCGAAAAGAACCTGATCGACCCACTTGTATGCTTCGAGCTGAACAGTCGCATGACCCAGCAGATTGAGCTCGTTGAGTGAGAATTCTGTGGTGTTTGCCAACGATGGCGCCAGCTTGACCGTGCTTGACGCGGTTCGAGAACGGTTCAGATAATACTTCACGCCTTGGTTTGCGTCGACATACGTAAATCCGAGTTTATTCATGGCTGCTTTCATTTCACGGAGAGATAAATGCGATCTAGCCGTCACTGCGTCTGCTCGCCCCGCTCATCAGTGCAAAGCGCGCATGCCCGGCACCAACACTTAAGAAGCGCAGTTCAGAAATGCTTTGACTGTTGAACAGTATGCCGGCGATAGATATTGTGGGAAGAAATGACCTCCGCTTTCGAAAACTTCGAAGCGGGCGCCTTCGATCCCCTCCGCAAGCCTCCTGCTCTCCTCCAACGGAACGAAAGTGTCATCTTTGGCAGCAAGAACAAGCGTGGGAATGCGGATGGATGCGAGATCGGCCGAGCGATCAAAGTCGAGAATTGCAAGAATGCGGCCTGCGACGGCGTCAACGTTCGACGTCGCTGCAAGACTACGTTTCTCCCGGCACAAGACCGCGTTCAGGTCTGCCTCGAACAGCTCTGGTGGAATACCGCTAAGCGCCTGAAACCTGCAATAAGCAGCTGGACCGAGATCGCGCAGGATCTTGAGCCTGAATTCAAGCAGAAGACGAATATAGTTGGACGGCCTTGCGAAGCTCGCACCGATGACCAACGATTCGATCCGGTGAGGCCAGTTCAAGGCCAGTTCCTGAGCGATCAACCCTCCCATCGAATGGCCGACTACGTGCGCACGCTTGGCTCCCACGGCATCCATTACGTCGATAACGTCCTGCGCCATCGTTGAAACCGAACGACGCGCCGGTGCCGCGCAGCTTTTCCCTATGCCCGCATGATCATGTGTGACGACCCTGTTATCATCCTTGAACGCCGCAATCTGCTGCTGCCAAAAGCCGCTGTGGCCGCCCAATCCCTGGACGAACACGATCCATTCGCCGCGACTACCGTCCTGCTCGATACATAGACCTGAAGCAGGTCGAATTTCCACGTGGTCCAATTTATTGGTCCTTCAGCTTGCTGATAACTTTCTCCCGCTCGACTTCGATTGCGGCGGCAACGACACCCGCGTTTCCGACAATCGCACGACAGGTTTGAGCCAGGCTGAGAAATGAACTCGGCGGCACGGATCGGAACAACGTGTCGTTGGCAACTTGGATCAACGGAGCCATCGAATCGAGCAGTGCTGCGGCTTCGTCCGTCAGCCGAAGAATCTTCGATCGACCGTCAACTTTATTCGTTTTCTGATTGAGAAGCCCCTTCTTCACCATTTTTCCGACGTGCAACACCACGAACGGGTTATGCAGCCCGAGTTGTGCGGCCACTTCGCTGTTCGTGGTGCCGCCGTGATCATTCGCTTCAGCAACGACCATCAGAATAGGCGCGGATTACCGCAAGGGAACTGTGCCAAAGGCTGAATGCCGCCCCCGAGTCTGATGAAAATCTCCGTCGGTCGCTCTCCCGTGAATTGTTTTCCCGGGGTGGAGACACCGTATGGCTGCAGCCACCGTTCTTCTGCGACTACGGCTCCAACATAGAGCTCGGTGAGCGCGTATTTTTCAACTTCAACTGCATCGTGCTCGACGTCTGCCGGGTTCGCATCGGTGACTATTCGCTCTTCGGCCCGGGAGTTCAGATCTTAACGCCTCTGCATCCATTGGATGCAGCCCTGCGGCGCAAACAGGAGTATGGCAGGCCGATTGATATTGGTGCTGACGTATGGGTCGGAGCCGGGGCGCTGATCTTGCCCGGCGTCACGATCGGCTCCGGTTCAGTAATCGGTGCCGGAAGCGTGGTCACTCGCAACATTCCCGACAATGTCTTCGCTGCAGGAAATCCATGCCGCGTGATCCGGTCCATCACACAAGAGGACCGCGCTTCGGGGCTCGACACCTCAATGACCGGTATCGTAGCGCCTTCGGTCTGATTCCGATCGCGCGCTCGCATTCATGCGGCGGCTGCCCCGCCGCAAGACTTGCTCAATCGGATACAGCCAGCAAGACAACTTGCTGGCTGTATCGCTTGTCTATCGACCACGGATGGCAGCCTGCCGGCTGCCCACCGCCCAATCGCAAAATGCGATTATTCCTCGCCTGGCTGCCTGTAGATCGCCGTAGGCTTGGCGAGAATGTCAGGCTTGTGGACGCTCTCCTCCCATGCTGTGGGATCCACCTCTTCGATCGCAACCGAAATCGACTGACGTTTTGATCCAAGGACGGCCTGCACCGCAGCGGTCAGTTCATTCGCAAGCGACAGTTTGAGTTCGTGAGACCGCCCCGGATGAAGTTTGACGATAACGTGTGGCATCTTCTTCCTATACCCTCGGTTCGCTATGCGGCTTCGGTCTGTATCAATTCGTAGTCCGACAAATCGACCTTTTCGGTCAGTTGCCAGTATTCAAGCAACGAGAAAGGCCATGTTTGCGAGGCCCGACCAAACCGGTTTTTATACCAGCTGCTTGTTTCGGCCACGCCCCAGGCTTTGGTCAGGTTGCCCGCATCGACACGTTCGTTGAACGTGTCGAAAGGAGCCTGACGAACATCCATCGCGGCATAGCCGTCCGCCAGGAGCGCACGAAGCGCGGACATAGCGTATTCGACTGCACATTCTGCCGAGAAGATGGCGCTGCCATTGACGACAACGCCGGTGGTCGGTCCGCCGGTCATGAACAGATTCGGAAATCCTGGCATCGTGATTCCCAGATAGGCGCGGCAATCGCCGCCCCACCACTTATGCAGATCCTTGCCACCGCGACCAACCAC